>NZ_LGRP01000013.1:62705-152759 GCF_001636635.1 Paenibacillus sp. O199 | reverse complement strand
GCTGGCGAAGCTGTCGCCGCGCGGCGAGGAATATGCAGCCGCGGCAGAGCGTATCCTCCGCGGGCTGCATGAGAACTACAGCTCCGGTGAGACGGCAGCGGAAGAAGGTCTAATCATGCAGGGCACGGTGCATTATCCAGAGGGTCGTGGCTTGAATGTGTCGATTATATACGGCGATTATTTCTATATGGAGGCGCTGGCGAAGCTGCGTGGCCGCCCGGGTTTATTTTAGAGAAACGAGAATAAGGGAATCAGGAATGTCACACTTCAAGCGGCGAGTATGCGTGAGTTGCATGAGTAGGCGACCCACCATACAGCCGTTCGAGTGTGCGTGCCTCCTAGTGGGAAAGGGTATTCCTGTCTTGGAGGCGGAGCACACCCTTGGTCTCAGACCGATTTATTTTCGATGCCGGGTGTGCGTCTTAAGATGACAAAGTCGGCCGAGGACTGGTCGGGATATCGCTGAGGAATAATTTCATGTACTTTGAATTCGGGATAGTCGAACAGATAGTCAAAAATATTTCGGTCCTGAATGGTGTTAACTCCTGGATTACCGTTTTCTTTCAAACGAGTGTACAACACAACCCACCCTGACGAAGAGTGCAGAATGTCGTAGAGTGTATTGCGAAAATCCGTTTCATCCGTAATATGATAGAGCACATCCAGACAGACGGTGAGATCAGCTTGCAGGAAACCGCGGTTAATCCATAGACCTGGTGTATATAACATGAAACTTTTGGAGGTATCGTTAGCAAACTTGGAGGCGCATAGACGCACCGACGAGCCGGCTACATCGACACCCAGATACGAATTATAGTTCATATATTGCAGTTGATTGCCATCCCCGCATCCAAATTCAATGACGCTGGAAATACCCTCACGCTGAATCAGTCCATTTACGACCTCTGCCTTGAATTCAGCCAGTACGCCATACGAACCCCTTCCGGATGTCTCGCCTGAGCTATACGTTTGTTCCCAATATCCTTTGTAGTCAAAAGGCTGACTCATGTTTCTCCCCCGATCATATAAATGAATTCAAAATAGTGACTATACATAGGTTATGCGTAATATTTGCAGGTATGAATCAATTGGAAATCGATAGTTCGGATGAATGAATTCCACGAAATCCCCTGAAAATTCCCTGAAAGTCTAAACATCTGGAAAGAACTTGCCGACATTAAACTAAGGAACAAAATGAAAAGAATCGGGGGGAAATGATGTTAAAGCCAAGATTGACCAAGTACATGGTGATGATGCTGGTATTGGTGCTGAGTATTTCCAACGTAGGCTTGGCCGCTGCGGCAGATAAAGAACTGTCCAAAATTGTAGTTTCCAAAAATGAGCTGTCGCTCGAAGTGGGTGATTCCAGTTCGGTTACGGTGACAGGAGTATATACCGATAATACATCGGCTAACGTAACCATCAGTTCTTCCTGGAGTAGCAGTGATACTTCGATAGCGACTGTATATAATGGTGCCATTACTGCCAAAAAGGAAGGTACGGCAACCATTACAACGTCGTATCTGTCTCAGAGTCAAACGGTTCAGGTGAATGTAACCAAAAAGGTTAAAGCCCTTTCCAAAAACGTGCAGTCCCTGGACTTGCGCACAGGGGATAGCAAAGACATTATTTTGACAGCAACTTACAGTGATAATACGACGAATGCAGATGCATCCAAAGTAGCTGAATGGTCATCCGATGACGAAAAAGTGGCAACGGTTGTGAATGGTAAAGTTACTGGACAAAGCGCCGGTACAGCTGTCATCACAGGTAAAGTCGGCAGTCAAAGCGTGACTGTGGATGTTAATGTTGAGGTTGTTAAACGTGTGGATGTGGACAAGAAGCAGGTCAATCTGCTCTTGAACAAAAGCGAAACTGTAAAATTGACAGCCACCTATCCAGATGGCACAACCAAAGATGTAACGGATCTGGCAGAGTGGACGTCAAGTAATGAAAAAGTAGCAGATGTATTAAAAGGTGAAATTACAGGATACTCCGCAGGTTCTGCTAAGATTACAGCCAAATACGGAACGAAATCCGTATCCGTAGATGTGGATGTTGATCTGACAAGCAAACTGAGTGTGGAGAAACAGAGCATTTTCTTCCGTTTGAGCGAGTCCAATAAAACGGCAAATGTAGTATTGACTGCCTCTTACCCGAATAGCGCTGATGTAAATGTAACGGATCAAGCGACATGGACATCCAGCAACGAGAAGGTAGCGACGGTATTCAAGGGACAAGTTACAGCCATTGGTGCGGGTTCTACGACAATTAAGGCAACGTATAGCGGCAAAACAGTGGAAATCACGGTTGACGTTGATACAGCAAGATATCTGGATATTGCGGGTGTCGAAGATAAACTGGCTATGAGTGTTACAGGTGATAACAAAACCAAGAAACTGGTAGCCAATGCAGAATATATTGATGCAAGTACAGAAAACGTAACTTCCAAAGCAACTTGGACATCCAGCAATGCGGATGTTGTATATGTAACTGGCGGCGAGCTGATCGCCTATAAATCTGGAACAGCGACCATCACTGCGGCATACGGCGGCAAAACCGTTAAATTCACAGTGAATGTAGACGTTCCAGACAAGTATGAAATGGACAAGAAAAAAGGTTCTGTAGCCATTGGTGGTACATTATCTGTGAAAGTATTGGCCGTATACGGTGATACATCCAAAGACGTGTCCGAAGATGCGGATTGGAGCAGCAGCAGTGAGAAACTCGCTGAAGTGGACAGTAAAGGTGTCGTGACGGGTATTGCAACAGGTAAAGTAACCATCACAGCCAAAATTGAAGGTAAAACGTTAACTTTGCCTGTTGAAGTAGGCATGGCTAGTGGGCTGGAGGCAGATGTGAACTTTGTGGTGTTGTCCTCCAAGGAAACACAGCAAATCGTACTCACAGCAACGGATGAAGATGGCTTGACCAAGGACGTGTCATCCGATGCAACATGGAAATCAAGCAATTCCCGCGTAGCCGACGTGAAAAAAGGGGTTATCACTGCGAACAGCAGCGGTAAAGCCAATATCACGGCTGAATATGGTTCCAACAAAGTGACCATTCAGGTTGAAGTGGACGTTATTTCACGCATTGAAGCATCCGAACCGGCTCTTTCCCTGAAAACCGGTGATTCCGCAGATCTTACGGTTACCGCATATCTGAGCGATGGCAGTGAGCGTGATGTCACGGACAAAGCGGAATGGAAAACCAACAGCTACAAAGTAGCTCAGGTAACCAAAGGTAAAGTAAAAGCGACAGGTTCAGGTAAAGCAAAAATTACAGCGAAGTACGGCAGCAAGACGGTAACCATTGCAGTCGATGTAGATACACTGAAATATTTGCAAACCGATAAAGTAACCCTGACCATGAAGCCTGGTGACAAAGCAACTCTGGTTGCTACAGCAACGTATGCCGATGGCAGCGAAGCGAACGTATCCAAGCCGGCACTGTGGAAATCTTCCCGTATAGCGACAGCATCGGTGAAGGATGGAATAATCCAGGCCAATGGCAAGGGTAAGGCAACCATTACTGTAACTTACGCAGGTGTGAAAACCAAAGTAACTGTAGTCGTTGAAGCGAAATAATATCTTCAAGTACGAAGGTAAAACAAGCAATTTTATGTACGGTGATGACAGCTTAAATGCTGGCATCACCGTTTTTTTAATGGGAAAAACACAAAAGAACTAACAATACAAAAAAAGAAACGCCCCGGCACTTGTGCATATATCCATACTGGATATAAAAACACAATGTTCCAAGACGTTCCCCGAATCTAAATAATCAATGAATTACATCGTATGAGACAGAACCAGCGCACCGTATGCAAAAGCAATGACGATGAGGATGGCTGGATGCAGCTTGGTCTTGGTCATGACCCAAAGCGAGATCCCTGCAATGATCAATGTCTGCCAAATGCCGATGGAATTGGTGGATACCTGACCGAATTCCCATGTAAGTAAGATCATAAGTACAGCAATAACCGGTTGTACGAGCAACGTCATCCCTTTCACCTTTGGTGAAGTGCGATGCTTGTTCAGTAAACGAAGCAGCAGAATTAACGCGACAGCAGAAGGTACAACTGTGGCAAAACTGGCGATGAATGCGCCAAACCAGCCAGCTACCTGATAACCGACAAATGCGGCAATTTTGGTCGCGATTGGACCGGGAAGTGCATTGCCGATAGCGAGTACATCACCGAATTGCTCGGTGGTCATCCACTTGTAGTGGTTGACCACTTCCTCCTGCATTAACGGAATGGAGGCGGGGCCGCCCCCGTATCCCAAGATATTGGCTACAAAAAATCCCCAAAACAATTCCCACCATGTCTGAAGCATCGCTTAGGATACCCCCTTGTCGGAATCGCGTTTGGATTTGAAACGCTGGACCACATCCAGATGGAAGACGCCATATCCGAGGAAGACGGCAATCACAATACCGGGGTGAATATCCAGCAGCTGCAGCAGTACAAATGCAAGGACACCGAACAGGGCGGCAAAGGTTGTACCGAGTCCCTTCCATGCTTTCTTGGCGAATTCGTATGCCATCATGCCGAGCATGACAAAAATGACCGGGCGAACAGCTGCCACCATGCCTGCTACGATTTTCGATTCGCGCAGCGCGTACATGGAACCAAGCAGCGCAATGATGGCGATGCTCGTCGGCAAAATGTGGGCCAGGACCGACACAATAGCGCCCAGCACGCCCTTCGTTTTATACCCGAGATACGCGGCCATCTTGGTAGCAATGGGACCAGGCAGAGCGTTGGCAATGGCCAAAATCTCGCCAAACTCATCATCGCTCACCCACTTATAGCGGGTAACGGCTTCATAACGGATCAGCGGAATAACCGAGGGGCCGCCGCCATATCCCAAAATTCCGGTTCGTACCATCCCAATGACGAGACCGTTGTAATCTTTCCAACTCATGCTGATTTCCTCCTAGAGTCTCATGCCCATTCGGCTTTTATATCGTTTTAACAACAGCTGTGATTCTACCTTGACGATGCCTGGCATCTTGTAGAGCTTCTCCAGCAGGAACTGCTCCATCTCTTCCATATCTGCAAAAATTCCATGCATGTGCAGGGTACTCGGGCCTGTCATATGATAGAGGCTGGTTACTGCGGGTTCTTCGTCCAGTTTCGCGGCTACTTCATCCAGGAATAGCGGTTCTACATCGACATTGAAAAAGGCAGAGACCTGGAGTCCAACTTTGCCCGGATTAATAACCACGGTGAAGCGTTCAATGATTCCCTTTTCGGATAAGGCATTAATGCGGGCCTGAACGGCCACACGGGACAAACCGATCTGTGCACCCAGATCGGTGTAGGATATCCGGCTATTTTGGTGAAGGGCGGCAATGATTTTACGATCGATTGCATCCAGATTGTGCATTTGCGGGATTTCTCCACCTTTGGAGGAGCGTTTCTCTGACATGATTGACCATCCTTTTTTTTAACTATATAGAATAAAGAATTATGATAGAATCTACGTACAATTTGTATGCAGCATTCATATTTTAATGACGAATCGTAATTGGAGTCAATATATTTATTGTAAATGTTGAATTTATCCGATTCAAAGCTTTCATTTTGTCATTTTTACCAATCAGAGATGATGAATGGGAGCAGGATGCAGGCATGAATCGAAAAAGAGACTGTTCACGGAGCACATCCGTAAACAGTCTTCTATATAAAGTACAGGTTGAAGCGACTTAATGAAAAGTTTTGGGTAGACAAAAGGTAACTACAGTTCCTTCGCCAGGCTCCGAAGATACTACAAGTGTACCTCCGGCTCCACGAGCGCGCTCCTCCATGCTAAATAGACCAACACCGTTACCAGCCGTCGTACTGTTGAACCCTGCGCCTTGGTCCACGATCTTCACAACGGTTGCCTCTTCCGAATCTTCCACCGTCACATGTGCTTCTGACACATCGGCGTACTTGGCTACATTGGTTAACGCCTCCTGGATAATGCGGTACATGGCGATCTCTCGGTTCATCTCCAGCCGTTTTCGCAGATTACATTCCAGCTCCACTTCAATCCCGTAGTGCCGGGTATAGTTCTCGATATACGTGCGAATGGCCGGAACGACACCAAGGTCATCCAGTACGGAGGGCCTCAGCTCCCATGCCATGCCGCGTACATCCTCCATAATGCCCGTAACTTGTTTTCGCAGTGCTTCCACACCAGATTGAGGTTGGTCCGCCAACAGACGATCCATCTGAATAACAAGAGAGAAGAGACTCTGTCCAATGCCGTCATGCAGCTCACGCGAGATGCGACGCCGCTCCTCTTCCTGAATGTTCATGACCTGGGTCATCATCGTCTGTATCTCAGCTTCGACCCGCTTCAACTTGGTTACCTCACTACGAACAGCCAAATACTGATAGGGCTCACCATCGTTATCGAGAAAAGGCACAATCGTTGTATTCACCCAATAATGGCTGCCATCCCTGGCACGGTTACGAATCTCTCCGTTCCACACTCGTCCGGAAGAGATGGTTTCCCACAGGTTTTTCATAAAATTCTTGCCGTGATAACCCGAATTAATGATCCGATGATCCTGGCCGATCAATTCTTCCCGATTATATTGTGAAATTTCGCAGAACTTATCGTTTACATACTGGATCTTTCCTTTGCGGTCCGTGAGGGCTACAATGGACGACTCATCCAGGGCAAACTTCAGATCACTGAGCTGATGCAGGGAACCTTTCAGTCTGCTGCGGAATTCAGTATCTGTAATGTGACTGTCGATTTCCTCTAATAACTGACGCACTGGTTGGTCGGCAAATCCGCTAAGTCTGTTTTTGCGTGTGCTACTCAAAGTTAAGCAACCCCTTTTTCATCGCAAACTTCACCAGTTCCGGTCTGGTTCGAAGGCCGAGCTTCTCCATCAGATTGCTTTTGTGGGATTCAACCGTTTTGACACTGATCACCAGATGTTCAGCGATTTCCTTGTTGGCATAACCCTTGGCAATCCAGGACAATATCTCTTTCTCTCGTTCGGATAACGTGTCATACGGTCCAGCGTTCTCCTGCTTCGCTTTGTCCAGGTATTCACTCATCAGCCGCTTGGTCGCACTCGGGTATAGATAGGCGCTACCTTCTGCTACGGAACGAATAGCGGCAAGCAATTCTTCATGCGGTGCGCTCTTGAGAATATATCCGGATGCTCCCGCGTGGATGGCGCGGAACAGATATTCTTCATCGTCATGCATGGTCAGTATCAAAATGGAGACATCCGGCATCAATTTCTTCAATTCAGCGGTAGCGGTCAGACCGTCTTTGCCTGGCGGCATGCTGAAATCCATTAAGACCACATCCGGCTTCAGTTCTTGTGCCTTGGCAATAGCTTCATCCCCATCGGCCGCGTCTCCAACAATATGTATATCATTCTTTCCGTCGAGCAGGGCGATCAGCCCGGAGCGTACAACTACATGATCGTCGACAACTAATAATTGAATCACATCATTTTCCTCCTGTCCGGTTCCACAGTTCTTTCTTTATCATACCAAAAAAGAAAGCCATTCAGAGGTTAATCTCTGAATGGCTTCGATTCTCTGTATATCGGACAAGAGGAATTAAACTTTAGTTCTCTGTTTTACCGAAACGCTCCTTAATCATGTCTGCAATTTCCTGAACCTGTGCTTCCACGGCAAGTGGATCATAGGGCCAGAAGCGTTCTCCATCAAGTTTGAACACGCGATTATTCTTAACGGCATCCAGGGATGACCAGACCGCTGAACCCTCATCCAGTGAACCTCCGTTGGACAAATCCAGGAAGATATAGTCACCTGCGTAATCTGCCAGCTTTTCCTCGGATATCGCTACGGTATCTTTATCCTGATCAATGAGCTCTTTCTGTACAATGTCTGGTGCTTTCAGTCCGAGCTGTTGATAGATGGCTTGTCCACCGCGATTGACACCATCCCCGTTGATGTACCATTCTTTGCCGAACAGGCTGAAGTTGGAGAAGGTTGTGCCTTCTTTGACCAGTCCTTGGATGGACTCCTTGGCGGCCTCCACTTTTATTTCGAATTGGGATAACCAATCTTTGGCTTCCTTCTGTTTGTTAATGATTTCACCAAAAGTGGTGATCTCCTCATGGACATTGTCGTATGTTCCGTAAGGGATGATGAGTGTGGGTGCGATTTTACGATATTGCTCATTCAGTTTCTCATCTCCACCTACAGTAACGATCAGGTCAGGCTGAAGTGCCAAAATTTTCTCTACAGATCCGCCGTCAATCCGGCCAATGTCTGCCACGCCCTCAACGAGATCAAGCACATATGGGCTTTCCAGCTCATAATCTGGCGCGCCTACAGGCTTGACGCCAAGTGCCAGAAAATCAGCAAGGTAACCTTGCGTAACAATGCGCTGAGGATTCACGGGAATTTCAACGTCTCCGTTAACCGTCGATATGACTTGTGTTTCTGCTTCGCTTGCCGCTGGTTGTTCTTCTGTTACGGCAGGTGCGGAAGCTTTATTTTCTGTCGTTTCTTCAGCTTGGCCTGAGCAGCCAATAATTCCTATCACGAGTAAAAGGATTATGAGCCCGGCCCACCATTTTGATTTAACCCCTGTCATTCTGCTTCTCCCCAATCAATAATGATTATCTTTCTCAATAAAACCTCCTATGTATCGTAGCTTTTGTGCACAAGGATCGTCTATCTCAAAATGTGACCCATTGAGCATGGACAAATGTTACCTGGCCTTAACGCTATTCTCCCGAATCAGGATGTCTACCATAAGTTCAAGCTGCTTCTCCAGAGACAAGGCATCATTACACCAGAATTGTTCCAGCTGGAGAGGGTATATGCGACGATTTCCGTTATTCATAACCTTGCGCCAGCCCGGGCGCTCTCTAAGTTTATCTGGTGAATCGTGATACAGGCCACCTTTGTGTGCCGGAAGAACAAGAAACATATGATCTGCTGCATATTCTGCCAATTGATCTTCTTCGATGTATTGATGATTGTCCGGTTCCAGAACATCACGGAGGATGTTGGGGTGCGGAGTAAGATGAAGTCCATAATACACGTTATAGGCTGCTCTGGCGGTTGCATTCCAGATACAAATGGTGCCGTCTTCCCACAGCTCATACAAACCAACTGTTTCTCCGGGTTTAATAAAATCCTTTAGTCGATCAGATTCGGTTCTGGCCCGTGTTGTGTAATGTTCGATCCAATCTTCTGCTGCCTGTTCTCGTCCTATAATTCGGCCAATCAGACGAACGGTCTCCAGTCGATCCAGTTGATTCCAAGGGAGAACAATAACCTGGGATATGCGTTCAAGTTTTTCGAGCTTGTGCGGCAAGTAGTACAGATAGTCCGGTGCGATGATCAAATCAATCGGTTCAGCGCGCAGTAATTCTTCCACGCCATGTTCATCCAGATCAATTACGTCATGCAGCAGCTCATCCTGGATCAATGGAGAAAGGGCCCAGGGAAGAAAGGAGGCCGCAACGGGTTGAACGCCGAGGGCAAGCAGATCCCCTGTATACTGAACCGTTGCAATCCGTCTCGCACGTGGCTGCAATCGATACTCACTTGGGCTGATCCCGGTGAACTGCTTAAACTTGCGGCTTAAATATAAACCGTCAGCATAGCCTACGAGCAAGGCAATTTCATTCAATGTGGCCTGTGTCGATAGAAGGCATTGCTTTGCCTTATCCATCCGAACTCGGGTCAGATGAGCCTGGAAGCTGCGCCCCACCTGTTTTTGAAAAAATCTAGAGAAATAGCTTGCGTTAAATCCGGTCATGCGGGCAATGTCTTCCCGGGTGAGATGATCGCCATAGTGATGATTAATATAGTAAAGAGCATCCCTAATTACACTGTCCACCATTTCTGTGGCAGGTTTAACAGCCAGCCTGAACAACTCAAGCAGCTCACTCAGTAGAAAATGGGATCGGGCTTCTTCAGTCATGATGCTGCCTGAACGTTTGTCGGTAAGTTCCTGGATAATGGCAAGGATCCGTAGCCCTTGTGAAGTGGCTCCAGTCTTTGATCCATGTGCAGGCAAGTTCTCTGATGTAAGTTCATAGACACGCTTCTCATGGGACTCTTTCGTTAATCCGTATTCCAGAAAGCCGATATGATATACCGTGAAGGCAGAAGCCGGAGTATGTATAAGCTCCAGGGAGCATGGGGGATACAGGAAAAGGGTCTGGCCTTTATGTAAAACGCCATGTATCTGCTCATAGTGGAAGTTAACCGTGGCTGTACAAGTCACCAGGGAAGGAGATTCTATGGAAATAAATCCGGTGTGCTGTGCAGCTTCCCAAGGAATCCCACTGGCATTTGTCAGTACAAGCATATCTGTAGCCTCCTAGCCGCATGTTCTATCTTGAACATATCGATGTATGGACTCGATTATACCAATCTGTGAGAGAGACGTCGACGTACACAGAGGAGTGATTGCAGGGTGACTAATTAACGATTGTCCAACTAAGAATAAACTATAATCAAAAAAGTCTTGTTACTCCCATTAGGAAATAACAAGACTTCTTAGCGTATTCCAGACAGCTGTCTTTATCCGTACACTTTTGGCTGCAGCTGTATAGCGACCTGTTCGGTCTGACGGACCATCTCCGGTGAGAACGTGCAGGGTAATCTGCTGCCAAGGAGCAACACGGCGCCAGGAACACTTCCTTGCTGGAACACAGGCACTGCTATGGCACATACCAACCGCTCCGCAAGCATTAACGGGCAACGACCGGGTGTATGCTCCCCGATGGATTGTGCATCAGATAGAGCGGTGCGTCCAGTCCGAAGCGCTGTGCCAACCAGATCTTGTCCGGGACGCATCTCCATGCGCTTCACACGTTCGTTGCTGGCGCCGGATGTATACTTCCAGCGCAACATCGCGCCGGAAAGACAGGCCAGTCCGCAAAAATCGCTGGAGGTACTCAGGCGCAGGCCGTCGATCATCTCCTGAATGCCAGATGGCAGTTCATCATGCATGGGAGGACACTTCCTTTTTTGGAATCATACCTTACGTTACGGTGTAATCAATAGCAATATCGTTAACCTGTGGTCAGGGAAATCTTAAAATAAGGGTATTTCGCTGTTGCTTCTATTGTAGCCCCTTTTTTCCGGATTGTAATTCAGGGAAAACCCCTATTTCCGTTCTGCAATTTGCTGATCCTGTGTATGGACAGGCATTCAGTCCAGGAACGGTAAGGCTTTTTTCGATTGCGGAGTCGTAAAGGTAGCTCATAAGTGTGATTTATCTCACAGCAAATTCAGGGAGTTTCCCCGTGAGGTTCAGGTAATCCCCCGATAACCCCCACGCTATATTCGCGGTATGATGGATACATAAGGAAACACCGAGGGGGAAGATGGTAATGGGTACGGTATTTAAAGAAAGAACAACCCAGGCGACACAACAAGAACAGACGGAGGCGAGCAAGATGACACGGGAGACAGGTGGAATCCTTTCGTTCGTGACAGCTGAACAATGGGGCTTGATCGAGACGAAGATGCAGCCTAAACGGGTAAAGTCGGGGTACAGTCTCTTTCTGGAAGGCGATGAAGCCGGATACCTGTACTACATTCGCTCGGGAAGAGTGAAGCTGACCAAGTCGACTGAGGATGGGAAAGAAATCATTTTATCGATTCAGCAAACCGGGGATCTAATTGGAGAGTTTGGCGGCATTGGCGGATTATCCCATAGCTATAGTGCAGAGATGGCAGAAAAAGGGGAGCTGGGGATCATCTCGCTCAGCGACTT
Organism: Paenibacillus sp. O199; assembly: GCF_001636635.1. Taxonomy (NCBI): domain Bacteria; kingdom Bacillati; phylum Bacillota; class Bacilli; order Caryophanales; family Paenibacillaceae; genus Paenibacillus; species Paenibacillus sp. O199. The sequence goes on along the minus strand of NZ_LGRP01000013.1, from coordinate 141,021 downwards.
GGAAAGTGTGCTCAGCAAACACGGTGACCTTGCCTTGAAATTCCTGCAATGGATGGCACTCGCCCAGCGTATCACCCAGTCGCGTTTCCGTGACCTCTTGCTCTATGGCAAGGCAGGTGCACTCGCATCGACGCTCATTCGTGCCAGCAACTCGTATGGCAGAATTACGCCGGATGGCATCGTGCTCGACATGAAGCTGAATCATACCGAATTATCGGAAATGATTGGTGCCACGCGGGAGAGTGTAACGCGTATGTTGGGAGCATGGAAGGAACAGGGGACGCTGGACACCATGGATGGAAAGCTGATGATTCGTGACCTGGCAGCCTTACGCTGTATGTGCGGATGTCCTACATTTCCAAGCTGCCCGGTAGAGCTGTGCCGATTGTAATGAAAGCAAGTTGAATAGTAGTTGTACCTTCGATGGCGATTGGGGTCGTTACGGAGAAATCAAAAAAGCTGATGTCCGATTTACTCGGGGTCAGCTTTTTGGCGTGATATGAGCGGCTTGAAGCAGTGGTATTGAATCGAAAAGTTTAGAGGGTTCAGTTATCCGGGCAGGAAATCAAGAATTGGAAACGAATACATAGTTTGGTTTGCTCAAAATAGGTTGATCAACGTAATTTCAACATTCAAGTAATAAAAGAATCATAAAAAAGGAGTACATTTTACCATGATGGATTTACAACGTTTTGTTTCAGATTACACAAAAGATAAGAAACATTTACAGCTTGTCATCGGGGTTTTTAGGGAGAGAGATGTTGAATACTATTCATTTGATAATAATAAAAAGAAAAGTGTGATCCCTCCTGAGCATAAGTTGTTTGAGATCGGCTCCATAACCAAAGTTTTTACATCCATAATTTTATTAGAAATGGAACAAGAAAAACTGCTTTCCTCGGATGACAGTGTTGGTAAGTTCATGCAAAACGTTGAAAACGATTATTTGAATAAGATTACCTTGAGAAGCCTTGCTACTCATACCTCTGGATTACCTATATTGGCAATCAACCACAATTTGGCTAAAAAAAGATCGAATCCTTATTCAATGTATACCGAGCAAGATTTAACTGCTTTTTTATCTACTGCTGATTACACGGATAGCATAGGTTCGTTTGGATATTCCAATATCGGTGTAGGTTTACTGGGATACATACTATGTAAGGTGTCAGGAAGTACGTATGACGAACTGTTAAAAAAATATATAACGAGTCCATTAAAGATGAATGAGACAGCCGTTATGCTTGATGCAGAACAGAATAGCAGGTTTTTGAATGGACATGCTTCATCTGGGAAAAGAGTCCCTCATTGGGATCTTTCTATACATATAGGAGCTGGGGGAATTAAGTCATCTGTTAGCGATTTGAGTTTATTTGTCCAAGCCAATCTAAATGATAATAATCCGATAGCCTCTACACTACAAAAAAGTCATCTCCCTATATCGATTGGAAATTCAAACCGTTATTTTGGCTGGGGTGAGGATAATCTTCTAGATAAAGGTATCCTCTGGCATAACGGGGGTTCAGCTGGTTTTAATAGTTATCTAGCTTTCAATAAGGAACTCCGTGTAGGAGTTGTATTGCTATCCAATTATTCTTTTTTCTCAAATTCTCTTATGGATCATTATTATGCTCAAATCATAAAATGGATTACAAAAAAAGAGCCTTCACAAGGAACGATGATAGACTCTACAGGTATAAAAATATTGGAAGAAATCATGCAGAGAGAAGCGTCATTGAAGTAACGGGAATCGATAGAAGTATTAGCCACCTAATCATTAGGTGGTTTTTTATATCTAGAGACTCCCATCCAAGATAACTAATCCATGATACAAAAGAGGACGTGTTAACGCCCTCCTGCATTATACCCATGGTATTCACTCACCTGCATATTCCTTTGCAAGAATCGAATATAGACACGAATCATGATATTCCCCTTTGTAAAACCAATGCTCTCGCATCAGACCTTCACGCTGCATACCAATCTTCTGCATAACCTTCTCAGAAGCCTTGTTGTTCGGGCGGCATTTCGCATAAATACGGTGTACGCCAAGTGTATTGAAGCCAAAGCCAAGCATCGCTCGGGCTGCTTCGGCAGCGTACCCTTTTCCCTGATAAACGGGATTGAGCACATAACCGATCTCAGCGTTCGTCTTTTTGATGTGAAGGCCAACACCGCCGATCAGGATGCCCTCCTTTTTCAAGCATATCGCCAGTTCGAAGCCCTCTCGTGGTTGTGTTTGCTGTGAATTTAGCACAAATTCCACATAATCTCGCGTATCTTCTTCCGTATTAGGTCCCCATGCCGTATGCTGAGTAACTTCTGTCATGGATGTGTAGCTATGTATACTTTCCCAGTCTGTCTCCAGAATATCCCGGATGATGAGTCGTTCGGTCTCCAATTGCATCGCTATTCCCTCCTATATAAAGTGAACTAAAGAATATTTACACTTGCCACTTCGATGACAGAACAACCTTCCGATCGCTGTTATCCCCAGATTTTTTTGATTCCCTTTTTCAAAGGAGAAAATCCGGGGATAAAGGCGAACGCTCCGCTTCTTCAGGTTTTTTCTGTCCTCTCCGTTTCTCGTGTAAATGTTTAGTTCAATTATATAGTAAAACAAAAATAGCCCAATAACCGATTCGTGTAAAGAATGGGTTACGAGCTATGTAAGTATAAGCATGCTATTGTGGTTGTTTACATTCAACTGCGGGATAAGTATAAGCCAGCTTGCGAATAATTTCCTTTTGCCATTTCGTGTCACCCAGGTTGGTTGCCAGGTTCAGAAGATCCAAATAATCGTCAAGCTGCAGATCAGCCTTTTGCAGAGTTGTATTCATTCGATGTTCGTTCCCCTTTATCTATAAAATTGTTAAGTCATGTACAGTAGGCAGAAGACTTGAGACAAGCTCAAGAATGATAATCATTATCACAGTTATATTATCATTATGCAATGAACGATGTCAAAATGCAATGCCAAGGCTCGAATGTACTCAACTTTTTTTCGAAAAAAGGCTCATCCACAGCACATAGGGAACGTACACACCCAGGTATGCAGACGGATAAAGAAACCATCCATTCAACAGGAAATGGTGAATTTCTGTGGTGAACGTTGTCATATGGGCATTCGTAGCGTACACATCTCCGGCAATGACAGTCGCCGCACTATAGAAGCAGAGCAGGGCAAGTACATGGAAAACACGGGTCACCATCCGAGAGCGGAGCGCAACAAATACCATAATAAGTGGAACAATCAGCAGGAGCAGAAGAAAAAGAAACTTCATCATACAGGTCTCCTTTGGGATACTTTTGTTAAACAGTATGGGCAATTGGTGGAATTTCCAAAAGTTTTTTCAAACATTTTACAAAAAGAAAGAGGAATTCAGCATATGAACGATTAAATTAAAGGTGGATAACCCATTATCAGGTAATTACGAGGAGGAGAAGGCAAGTATGAAGAAAGCGATATGGCAGCATTGGATCGGGGCATTCCTGATCTTCATCATGATGGCGACGGCATTGCTTCAACCTGGTTCACAAAGTCCGGTACAGGCCGCTGCAGCACCTATTACGGTATCGCAGGCCATCGCTGCCCAGAGTGGCGGAGCAACGGCAACGGTGGAAGGATATATTGTTGGACATGCCACCGGTTCGCTTACAGCCAAGTTTACATCTCCTTACGCCAATGATTTTAACTTCCTGATTGCAGATTCAGCGACAGAGAAGACTAACGCGAAACTGCTCGACGTGCAGATTCCAGCGTCGTACCGCTCGCAATATGGACTGGCTACCAACCCGAATCTTGTGGGGCAGAAGGTTATCATAACCGGAACACTTGGCGCATATAACAGTTATGCCGGAGTTAAGAATCCTACCTCAATCGCACTCTCCTCTGGAACAACCAATCCTGATCCTGATCCAGGCACAACGCTGCCGGATGGTACAGGGAAGAAAGTATTATTCGATAACACGCATGCTCAGACAGCCGGGGCTGCGGACTGGGTTATTGATGGGGCATTTTCGGACTTTGCGAATGGTTTGCGAAACGCAGGCTTTACCGTGGATCAGCTGGATCGCAGCATCCCGTATACCTTCGGTGAGCAAGCCATCACCTTTAATAAATTGAAAGATTATGATGTCTTCGTTATCGGCGAAGCGAACGTGCCTTTCAAAGCGACAGAGCAAGCTGCGCTGCTGCAATATGTACAGAATGGTGGCAGTGTCTTCTTCATTGCCGACCACTACAACGCAGACCGGAACAAAAACCGCTGGGATTCCTCCGAAGTATTCAACGGCTATCGCCGTGGTGCATTCTTGAATCCAGCCAAAGGCATGTCGTCAGCAGAAGCTGAATCTCCAGCTATGCAAGGCGTGACCAGTTCGGACTGGTTGGCATCCAACTTCGGTATTCGTTTCCGCTACAATGCATTGGGAGATGTTAATGCAACGGATATCGTCGCACCTTCACAGTCGTTCGGCATTACAACCGGCGTGAACGCAGTGGCCATGCATGCTGGTTCCACACTTGCCATTATTGACCCGAACAAAGCCAAAGGTCTGGTGTATGTACCTAGTGGGGTTTCCAAATGGGGCAACGCGGTAGATCAGGGCGTATACAATGGCGGCGGACGAGCTGAAGGAGCCTACGCAGCGATCGCCAAGATCGGGGCAGGAAAAGCAGCATTTATCGGCGACTCCTCACCTGTTGAGGATGCCACTCCCAGATATCTACGTGAAGAAACAGGCGCTGCCAAAACAACGTATGATGGCTTTAAAGAAGTGAATGACGGTGTATTCCTCGTGAATACCGTGAAATGGCTTGCAGTGAAAGAAAGTTACACAAGTCTGTCCCAGGTCGCTGGACTGACATTGGATACGCCGACAAGTCTGCTTGCTATTGAAGCTCCGGCTTCTTCCACTGAGCCGCAAACCGAACCATGGGCTACACCGGCTGCAGGCTACAAATGGTACGATCCTACAACGTTTAAGGCAGGATCGTACGGCAAAGCGCAGTAAGATAAGCAGTAAGAAAAATATACGGAAAATCGGCCTGTTCGCCACAATTGCGGACAGGCTTTATTTTGCATAAATGCCCGGAGCAGAGGGAAACGTATGGGTAATTATGAATGATGAGTGAGATGCCAAGGTGAGGAGGAAGACCATGATGAATCGGCAAGCAGACTGCGACAGCTCGACCATGAGGCAGAAACTCAAAGGGGACCTCCATCGTGTGGCAGATCGAATGAACAAGACGTTATCCACCTTTGACCATGACAGTGTGTGTCTGCTGGGCCAATTTGCGGAGATTCGGGCCGAGATCAAGCAGATCGAGGTGCTGGCGTCTTCCTTTTATCTGGATTGTTATCTGTCTCCCTTCACGGAGAAATTTGCCGAACTGACTGCCAGTGTACAGCATTTGTCGGATCGCAGATATGGTGCGCTCATTGTAATTGAACGGGAAGTTCCGCTTGAACCAATTATCCACTCAGGGGTTGCAGTCGATGCCAGAGTCACGCATGCGTTGCTGGAGTCGCTGTTTATACCGGGTGCACCTCTGCATGATGGGGCGGTGCTGATTCGGGGCAATCAGATTGTATCCGCGGGCAATGTATTACCTTTGTCACAGGCCATTGCACATGAACGGAAAATTGGCACACGGCATAGGGCTGCTCTCGGATTAAGTGAGCTGACGGATGCGGTTGTGCTGGTTGTCTCGGAAGAGACAGGTCAAGCTTCATTCGCCGTGGGAGGGGATCTGCATCCCATCAACGTGGTTGAAACCCTGCCATGATTACTGGTCGCTAGATTTTTTACCGATTCCATGCTGGAGTAAATGAACCTTTTTCCCTGCGAAGAGAGAAAGGTCTTTTTGTTACATCGTGATGTGGTTTTGCACAAACTTGATAATCATGGGTACAATAGAGGATGGAAGACGAACTGAAGAAGGCGAATTGATCGCAAAAATGGTTGGAGGAGACGGTTAACACATGAGCTGGTTTGATGCAATGGAACATCACGATTATGAGGAACTGGTACTGTGCCAGGATAGAGCCTCTGGTTTAAAAGCAATTATTGCTATTCACGATACAACACTCGGTCCTGCGCTGGGAGGCACACGGATGTGGACCTATGCTTCGGAGGAAGCTGCCATTGAAGATGCCTTGCGCCTTGCGCGGGGAATGACATATAAACATGCTGTATCCGGACTGAATCTAGGCGGAGGTAAAGCCGTAATTATCGGGGATCCGCGCCGTGACAAAAATGAAGCGATGTTCCGGGCTTTTGGCCGATACATTCAGGGACTGAACGGACGTTATGTCACCGCAGAGGATGTGGGAACGACAGAAGAAGATATGAATCTGATCTATCAGGAAACCGACTATGTCACAGGTATATCGCCAAGCTACGGCTCCTCCGGTAATCCTTCCCCGGCAACAGCCTGGGGTGTATATCGGGGCATAAAGGCCGCAGCGAAGCAAGCATTCGGCACGGATCTGCTGGAAGGCAAAACCGTGGCTGTACAAGGTGTGGGCAACGTGGCGATGCGTCTGTGCAAATATTTGTACGAAGAAGGTGCGCAGCTGATCGTTACCGATATCCATAAGGATTCCGTGAAGCAGGCTGTGGATCAATTCGGTGCAAAAGCGGTGGACCCTGCCGACATTACTGGAGTGGAATGTGATATTTATGCTCCATGTGCATTGGGCGGTACAATTAATGATGATACGTTGAAGCAGCTTAAGGCCAAGGTTGTGGCAGGCTGTGCCAACAACCAGCTGCTGGAGCCGCGTCATGGTGACAAGCTGCATGAAATGGGGATCGTATACGCACCAGACTACGTGATCAATGCAGGTGGCGTAATTAATATTGCGGATGAGCTGAACGGCTATAACGCAGATCGTGCGTGGAGCAAGGTTGGGGAGATCTACAATAATCTGGAGAAAATCTTCGACACGTCACGGACCGAAGGCATCGCAACGTATATTGCTGCGGATCGCCTGGCTGAACGCCGGATTGAACTGATGAAAAATACACGCAGCACGTTTCTGCAAAATGGTCATCACGCGCTGAGTTCCCGCAGACTGCGCGGGTAAGAAACCTCTGTCTGAGAGCTGAAGAGGGCCTTTAACGTGGGCGGAGCGCTAACGAATCTGAGACTTTTTATATTCAGGGGATTAAAGCGTCAGCAGAAGGATAAGAAACCTGAGACACGTTATATCAAAATTTGAGGCGTTTTTAGCGTCTTATTAGCGAAATTTTAGGAAATAACGCGGTCTGGTGTTCCTTACGATTGTACAGATAAAAGGCGGGCGTCCATGGATGCCCGCCTTCTTTATCATTTGTTTTACTTCAAGGCGTTCATGATGTGACTTTGAACACCACGATCAATCAGCAGGCCGATATGGGTCACCCCGAAAATACGAATATTGTTCGCCCCGTTCAGTGGGGATAACGTATTGTTTACAATTAAGTCCGACGTACTGTAGATGGAAGTATATGCAATGCCGTTTGGTGCCGATCGGGCCACAAGCCGGTTGGGAGAGCCGAGTGTAATAACTTTGCCTATATTTTTACCACCACCGAGGTTGTTGATATAATACAGGGTGTTGGCTCCGCCCATGCTATGGGCGATGATATCGACCTGGCTGGCACCGGTCTTCCGCAGGACATCATCAATATAGGTGGATAACTGACGTGAATTGGTGACATTGTTTCCCGACTTGTCGAGGAAATCGATGGCGTACAGGTCACTTCGGGAATAACCTTCGTTTATTAGTGCTCTTTCGATGCTGGCAAAGTTAAATCCCGCGCCTCCAATACCGTGTACAAGCACAATCGGATTGCGCCCATTGGTCGCCGCTGACTGCTCCGCACCGGCAGGGATGGATAGCAAAGATAACGAGCTAACGAAGAACAGACAGGTTAAGACACAACGTAGAATAATAGATTTACTCAATATTAATATCCTCCTTTGGAATGTATATCCATATTGTACCTCTCCTAATCTATCATTATTTGTAATTTAAAGGAATAGTTTGGTAGTATTAAAATTTAAAATAAATTTTGAGGGGATTAATGCATGCTGGTTTTGGCTGTAGTGGTCGCTTTAATGACGGGAATGATTTCGCTAATCCATATTCTATTTGGATTAAAGGAATTAGGGGAAGGCATGAGGCTGTTGGTCAACATGTCAGAAATTTTATTTTTTCTATCCCTGCTATTCATTTTAGTGAAAAGTAAGAAAAAGCCTTTATAGCTAATACCAGAAGAAGAGATGCGAACTTACGCATCTCTTCTTCTGGTGTTCTCTAGCCCTAGATAAGCGCTGAGTCAGATATGGGGAAAATTGAAATTTTATTTCAAAACGTAATGCACTTCTGATTCAGCAGCTTCGCAAATCGATCCAGCGCGCTGCTGACGTATCGATCTTCACCCCGGACAAAGGTCGTTGTGGTATGTGTGAATCGTTCGGCCAGATCATACACCGAGAACTCATCCGGTTTCTTGTGAATAACGCTGCAAGGCATAATGGTAAAAGCAATTCCCGACTCCACACAGCTAAGCAGGTTATCCATCGTGCTGACTTCAATCATATTGCGAGCAGACAAACCTTCTTCCTGCAAATATTCCTCCGTAATTTCACGGTATGGGCAGCCTTTTGGGAAAACGACCCATGAAACCTGACACAGGCTTTTGGGTTGTACGTCCATCCGTTTGGAGATGATATGCACCGTGTCTTGCATTTCATATTCCACTTTTAGACCCTCTTTCACACACGCACCACTAATAAAAGCACCATCGATCTCATACTCCTGTATTTTCTTGCGCAGCACTTTGGGTGAAGTGGCATTCACAAGTGAGATGGAGACCTCGGGATAGGTCACTTGGTATTCATTGAGAATCTCCATGAATCGGCTGGATGCTGCCGTCTCCACAATCCCGATTTTTAAGGTGCCTGAAGGCTCACCGGGATCAGTCATATCCTGCTCCATATCGTTTAACAGGTCACGGATGCGTGTTGCATACTGGATAAATTGTTCTCCTTTGGAAGTCAGCACTACCCCTTTGGGAAAACGGTTAAACAACTGAACCTGATATTCCTGCTCCAGCTTTTTGATGCGTGTGGTGACGTTGGATTGTGCATAATTCAATTCTTTGGCGGCCTGTGAGATTTTGCCGGACCTTGCCACCGCGAGAATAATATCGATATCCGAGAGTTCCATGGCTCTGGCCTCCTGAGTTGTAATGAAATGAAGTAAAGTGAAGTGTTAGGTATCTCTATGAGAGATACAACTATATATTTCAATCATTTTACGATATATATATGCCGGCTTACAATATCGTTATCAACAGCTTTTACAGAGCAATGGAATCATGCAAAACGCTGACAATGGAGAAGGAGTTGTGATGAGAAATATGTCTACATTACTGAGTCCGGTGACGATCAACGAATGGCATTTGAGAAACAGATTAGTGATGGCACCTCTTACCCGAGGGTTTGCCAATGATCAGGATGGGACTGCGACGGAAGAGATGGTGGCGTATTACGAGCGACGTGCCAGGGATGGCGTAGGGTTGATCATTACAGAGGGTATCAATCCCTCGCTGGCAGGCAAAGGAACCTATGGTATCCCCGGATTATATACGGCTGAACAGACCGCTTCATGGAAAAAGGTGACGAATGCCGTCCATAAACACGGAGGGAACATCATCGCTCAGCTGTGGCATGTGGGCAGACTGTCTCACTCCGATCTGATCGGTACCCCGCCACTAGCACCTTCAAGCATTCCGGCTCAAGGAAGAGTCCATAAATTGCATAAGCCATATCAGATACCTCAAGCCATGAGTGTGCAAGATATCCGGGCAACCATTCAACAATTTCAAACGGCTGCCCGCAATGCGGTACTGGCTGGATTCGACGGAATTGAGCTGCATGCAGCACATGGTTATCTGATCGACCAGTTCATTAATGAGAAGACGAACCACAGAACAGACGAATACGGAGGCGATATCCAGGGACGATTGCGTTTTCTGAAGGAGATCATTATTGCAGTCCAAAAAGAAATCAGCGTGGATCGCATATCGATACGATTTTCCGAGAAAAAAGATGATGACCCTTCCTATGTCTGGTCAGACAAGGCTGGAGTGCTGAACGCCTATCTGAATCTGTTCCGTGAGACAGGTATTACAATCTTGCATCCTTCAACAGATCGATACACCACAGTCTGGGATGGGGAGCACAATTTCCATGAAGCGATTCGCCAGCAGTGGGATGGAATCATCATTGGCGTAGGGAAACTTGAGGCAACAACCGCAGAGCAGGCAGTGCAAGATCGGAGCATTGATTTGGCAGCGTTCGGCAGACCGTTTATCGCCAATCCCGATCTGGTGCAAAAATTGCGTTCGGGGCAGCAGTTGGTCGAGTACGATGCCAACGCACATCTGACTGTGTTGGTGTGAATGTAGCAAGAAAAGGGCAGAAGCTGATCCTCAAGATCACTCTGCCCTTTGTTTTGTTTACATATGGAAGGATGGTTACGGGTTACTGACGACGGTAACTTTCTTTTCCGTTAAGTAGTATACGAGTGCCAGTAGAGGCATCAACAGACCAATCAGTGTGGTGAGACTCCAACCTCCATGTGCGTAGGACCAGCTGCCAAGAGATGATCCAATTGCGCCCCCTACAAAAAAGATCGACATAAATATCCCGTTTACGCGTCCTCTTGCTTCGCTCAACGAATAGATAATGCGCTGTCCCAGCACCAAATTACCCGAGACCGCCATATCCAGTGTGATGGCAACGACCACAAGCAGAATAAGGCTAGCGGTAGAGTGACCCTGGAACAGATAGGCAAGCCCAAAAGATGCAGCCGCGATGACCATGGCGAGTCCGGTTAATATGCGGGTTAAACCTTTATCCGCCCATCTTCCGGCAATAGGTGCTGCGATGGCACCCCCAACACCAGCCAGTGCAAACCAGGCAATTCCCTGTTGGGACATGCCGTACTCATTGGCGAGCTGCAAGGGAACTGTAGTCCAGAACAAGCTGAAGGCGCCAAACAGACTAGCCTGATAGAGGGCTCGGCGGCGAAGCATGGGAAATGTTTTGAGCAGGGAGCCCAATGACAGAATTAATTGTCCGTACTTCATCGCAGGTTGTGGCTGACGTGCAGGAAGTGCGCGTGACAGGAGCAGTGTAAGCAATCCGATAACGATTGCCGAGAAGACAAAGACCGCTTGCCAGCCGAGCAGGCTTGTAATAAAACTTGCGACAGGCCGAGCCAGCATGATGCCCAGCAGCAGACCACTCATCACGTTGCCGACAACCCGTCCGCGTTGCTCCTCCGAAGTGAGGTAGGTGGCATAAGGAACCAGAATTTGCGCAACGACTGAGCTGATCCCGATGACGAGGGAAGCAGTCAGAAATAATATAGCATGGGAAGAGAAGGCAGCGGCAATCAATGCAATGACTAGAATGATGAGGAAAAAAGTGACCAGTCGCTTATTCTCCAGAATGTCACTGAGCGGAACGATAAACAGCAGGCCAATAACATAACCGATCTGTGTTAACGTCACAATCAGTCCCGCAGCAGCAGAGGAAAGCCCTGTTGTCAAGCCGATGGGTCCTATAACCGTCTGAGCATAATACAGGTTTGCCGCAATCAGCCCGCACGCCGCAGCCAAAAGTAAAATCAACCAACTGGGAACTGAATTTGATTTCACATCAGTTTGCATATCCATGAGTATCACCCTCCACATGTTCTCAAATTATTTTTTATTAAAGTGAACTTGTATTGAAATTGTTAATTACTAAACGGTGCGTTTACTAATCGTAAGCATATAATAAACTAAACGTTTAGTATTGTAAATAGGCGTGGGAACTTTTTTTATGTCGAAGTAAGGTAAGAACGAAATTGTTTAATGTATCGGTGTTTTAGTATAATGAACGTATAGTTTTTATGAATTACAGATGCATTGGTTACACCAAGGAGGGCTTATGATGACAGCCAAAAGAGGGCGTCCCCGCAATGTGGAAACCCAGAATGCGATTCTTGCAGCTTCCTATGAATTATTACTGGAACACGGATTCGGAGCGATTACGATCGAAAAAATTGCTGAACGTGCTAAGGTGAGCAAAGCAACGATATATAAATGGTGGCCAAATAAAGGTGCTGTCATTATGGATGGGTACATGTCTGCGGCAAAGGCAAGATTGCCTGTACCGGATACAGGATCGGTATTTGAGGATGTGCGCATTCATGCGAGCAATCTGGTTGATTTTTTGAGCAGCCGGGAAGGAAAAGTGATCACACAGATTGTCGGAGAGGGACAGTCTGATCCAGGGCTTGCAGCAGAATACCGAACCAGATACATTCAGCCTCGTCGGCGCGAAGCGTGGGGGATTTTTGAAAAAGGTATAGAACGGGGACAGTTGAAAAAGGATTGTGACATCGGACTGTGCATAGACCTCGTCTATGGAGCGATGTTCTATCGCATGCTGGTGACTGGCGAAGCGATAGATACTGAATTCGTGCAGCGTTCGTTGATCTCCTTGTTTGAGGGTATTAAATCTGGATCATAGAGAAAGACATCTTGGGGGAGGGATAGGGCGATTCTTAAGAATCACCCTGGATACATAAAGGCTTGTGGATGAATGGGGATTGTGTGGAGAACTGAGAACTATACCTGGAAGATCGGTGAGATGGCTGGGGGGCATGAATCAGGAGAATGCGAAGTGGAAGAAGGAAGAGACTCGTTCAAGAGCGGGGGCTCGTTCCATATGAAACTGGGTATTTCGCGTCGTAACACCGGCGCTACATCCTGGGCAAAGCGTTCTACCTGCTCCAGCTGCTCTGCATGGCTGAGTCCATCCACGCTGATACTCAGTACCTGATGTCCATATGCGGCATGGTAATTGAGGATCTTCTCAATGACTTGCTCTGGACTACCAATCAGTACAGGACCATGCGCAATGTTATCCTCCAGGTCCTTAAAGGGTGACTGGTTGTGCTGCGCAGCGGCCGTAGCATGAAATGCCTCATAATAAGGCGTATAACGACGGATCGCCTCTTCGCGTGTATTCGCGAGGTATAGGCTGCCTGCACCAGAGCCAACCACCGCTCGGTTCGCATCATGACCATAATAATCGAGACGCTCCCGGTAATGGTCAATTAACGCTTTGTATTTTGCCTGTGGGTGGAAGGAATTCGAGCTAAATATCGGTTCGCCATACTTAGCTGCAAGCTCGGTAGAGCGGGTGCTCGATGCGCTGCCATGCCAGATCGGAATGGATTGCTGAAGCGGTCTCGGCTGAGTAGTAACCTCTTGAAGGGGAGGGCGATACGTTCCCTGCCAGGTTACATTCTCTTCAGTCCACAGCCGTTTCAGCAGTTCGTAGCGTTCACCGAGTGAATCCCATTGTTCCTCCTCGCTAATGCCAAACAGGGGATAGTGCCGAGGATCATTGCCTTTCCCGATGATCATCTCCAGACGTCCGCCCGATAATTGATCCAGCGTGGCATAATCCTCGGCAACCCGTACCGGATCAAGTATACTGAGAACAGTGACCGTTGTTAGCAACCGGATACGTGAAGTCGCAGCAGCGACGGCGGTCAGCACAACGGGAGGTGAGGAAGACAGAAAAGGTGCGCCATGCCGCTCACCGATCCCATATGCATCGAACCCCAGCCGTTCGGCCAGCTTGGCTTGTTCCAAAATGTTGTGAAACTTTTGTTGTGTTGTTAGTGATTCACCAGTTACGGCATTTGGAAGATTCATCATGAGACTAAATAAGGCAAATTTCATCTAACCATCCCCTTGGATTGGATTGGAAAAGCACTGGGTTGTCTAATCCTATGGAAATAGTAGGATATTCAAGCTAAAACTAACTTTACCATGTTGCCATGCATTCTTCTAATGGATTTTTTCTATAAGGCGGATTAAAGCCGCTCAAACCTAGACAAATGGGCAGGAAATTGCCACGATTTTTATTGACCGCTGTAAAATTTAGGATTAAAATTGTGCATATCATATAAATTCAAATTTATGGATTTTCATTGTGGAGGTGGGAGACATGGAACCTACAACTACGATACGCTCCTTTATTGAGGACTACATCAGGAAACAGGGCTATACCCTGCAATACTTTGCCGATATATCGGGTGTGAACGCTGGAACGTTAAGTGCGATCATCAAAGGAACGCGGCCAATCGCCATGGCTCAACTGGATTTGATTACCAAAGGCATGAAGCTGGAAGAAGGCCATTTCTACGAAATTTACGGCGCTGAGTGTTTTGTGGAGTCTGCACCACATTGGAGAAGACTGGAACCTTTTCTGCAACGTTGCGCCGAGCTGGACAAGCTCGAATGTATTCAGAGGGTAATCCAGCAAGTGACGGATGACCGCTCCTATATTTCCGAATTATTTGAGATGGCAGAAGGCATGCTTGAACGAGGACAAAAGAAAGCGGCCCGCATGTTATATGAATGCGTTGCGGAGTGTGAGAAGTACCAACATTCGGAACGTCTCGCATTGTGTCAGTATCGTATTTTCACACTATCTCTGGGTCAAGATCAGCATGAAAATCTCAGGGCAGCCGTGCACTTCGAGCCATATATTAATAGGCTGGATGAAGAGCGGCAACTGGATGCGATCAAGGATCTGGCGAATACATATTTGGCTTTGAGATATTGGGACAAGTTATTTTCCCTTTCTGATGAGTTGGATCAGAAAACTAAAATTTTACAATTATATACAAAGAAAAAAACGGATAAAAGTGAGCGGTTAACCGCATACCCATTATTTGTATATATAGCATACTCAAATCTACTTAAATCTGCTGCTTGTGAGGGGCAGGGAAAGTATGAAGATGCGCTTTATTATACAGGGGTATATACAGATGTAGTGGATATTCATAATTCTAACGAAGAAGATCGGTTATATATATCTAAGTTTAAGTTTTGGGCAGAAGCGAACACGTATGTCTATAAATTAATGATGGGTGATCTGAGTATTTTGCCAGCATACGTTGATTTTATTGAAATTAACGAATCAGATGTGCTTCCTGCTATGACTAATATTTTGAAAGTGGCTAATAATTTTGACCAAGATATCAATGAAATACTCCATAAATTTAGTGTCCAAATCTATTCGGAAATTGATCAATTAAAAGATTATACCGATCAGGTCAAGTCGGATATCTATATCACATTTTTATTTGGACAAAGTGTTTATCACCTCAATCGTGGTCAGTACTCTGAGGGTATGAATCAACTTTTATATTGTTTGAACGAAGCAGTTAAAATTAATAACCATAAAGAGACTATACATTGTGTAGCGTTATATGAGAGATATAGACACATATCTACTCCAGATCATGCACAACAGTATAAAATGATAATGATGGAGGTAGAGCGTAATTATGATAAAAAAGAAAATCGTTTATTTCATCTTGCTTAGTTTGCTAGTCGTTAATGTCACCCAGTTAGGTTCATTTGATCATGGGATCCCTTTTGTAACATCGCTTACCACTACACATGGTGGTGGTACGTTATAGTATTTAAGTAGTGAATTATCAGCTTTTAAAATGGTTTATTTCCGAGATCGGAAATAAGCCTTTTTTGCGCAGATTGACCATTGTAAAATTCAGGATTAAAATTACATTTATTAAGTATTGATGAATCTTAAGTTAGTTTGGTTGATGGGGGTGGGAGAATTGAAACTTGCACCTACGATACGCACATATATAGAGAATCACATAAGAGAAAGAGGATATAAACTACAGCAATTCTCAGATGTCACGGGTGTCAACGTTGGTACATTAAGTGCCATCCTCAAGGGCAGCAGGCCTTTAGCCATGAATCAGTTGGATCAAATCACATCTGGTATGGGGTTGGAGAAGGGATACTTCTACGAGATGTACAGTGTGGAATGTTTTGTGGAAGCCGCACCTCATTGGAGGCGTTTGGAACCGTTCCTGTATCGCTGCGCTGAACTTAACAAGCTAGGCTGTATTAAAAAGGTAGTCTATCAGGTTACAGATGATCGATCCTATATTTCAGAACTGTTTCAAATGGCAGAAAATCTATATTTCAAAGAAATGAATGAAGCGGCGCTTATTTTATATGGATGCGTAGCCGCAGGTGAGAAATATCAGCACTCGGAACGGTTGGCGTTATGCCAGTACCGTATTTTTTTGCTTCATAAAACAATGAGTAAATTCGATAATCTGGCTGCAGCAGCCCAATTGGAACCTTATATTGAGAAATTGGATGAAGAAATACAACTGGATGCTATTAAAGACTTGGCGAATGTTTATAGTACAATACATCTCTGGGATAAGGTTTATGATCTGGCAGAGGAACTGGAACGAAAAGTTGATTTTCAACTTGAACTTCAATCTCGAAGACGGAAAAATAGAAAAAGAACCGCCTTTTACCCCATATTTACGTATAAAGCATATGCGAATTTATTGAAGGCAAGTGTCTGTGAAGCGTGTAAGCAATATGAAAAAGCTCTGGAATATACAGATGTTTACGTGACTGTTATTGAAATCTCTAATCCAACAGAAGAAGAGCAAGAATTAATAGAACGTTTCAAAGGATGGGCGGAGGGAAATCGGTATTTATACCATTTGATGAATGGGAACCATGAGGTTATTGAACCTTATCTGAATTACCTTGATGCTAATCCACATGAGATTTTAATAGCATTCGTGAATATTGTGCAAGCAGCTAACCGGCACTCACTGGATATTGATTCTGCATTGGATAGATTCGATCCTTATATTAAACAATTCAACACGGATATACATTTAAAAGGGACGTACAATATGCAAATGTTGAATTATAGATATATATGTTTTTATTATGAGTTAGCGAAGTACAGGCTCAACCAACAAAGATACGCAACGGGGATTGACACGTTACTCACGAGCCTGGAACTCTCATCATCAAGTAACGATGACCTAATGTCTATTAAATCTATTGATTTATATGGTAAATTCAGAAGGCATGTAACGAACCAACAGGAAGAACAATACAATAGGTTAATAGAAGGCCAGAGCTCACAAAATTTTGGAATTAGAATTAAAAGTGTATAACTACTGAGATCTAATCTTGCTCAATATAACGACCTCTACTAAAAGATCTAATACAAAAATTTTGCAAAGCATTCCATTATGAATTTTTAGATAAATGTACCCTAAAATAGGTTGAAAAAGGGGTGCATGCTGTGAGAGAAATCAAGCAGATCAAAGATCAAATCGAGCAGAATCGGCAACATTTGCGTCGGTTGGTGGAGAAACATGGCATGCATGATGATAAAGTTCTCAAGCAGTCTATGGTGCTGGATGAACTGATTAATAAATATATTCGACTAATAGAGAAACACTAATTTGTTAACGCTCTTGTCTTCCTCTGTAATCCACCTATAGGTGGACCTCTATATCAACCCAGTTGTGGACGCTAGAGCGGTGTTCTCCCTGCTATGCTTAAAGCATCAAATCAAGCAAATTACAGGGGGAACAACGTATGACGACGAGCATGTGGGTTCAGATGATCATCATGTTTGCGGTTTTAGTATTCACTTCAATTGGACGAAAGCCAGTACGTTATTATCGTTTATTGCTGCCTTTCGTTATTATGGGTTATTATGCAGTCAAATTCCTTAAAGACATGACTCTTACAGGCAATAATGTGCTGTTTTTGTTGGTGGCCGTGATTGTAGGGGCATTGTTCGGAATGATTGTGCTGGGAATAACGCGTATGGAATTCGATGCGACGGCAGGTAAGTGGTATACCCGAGTGGGGATAGGTAGTGTGGTTGTCTGGGCGGTGGCATTCCTGCTACGCATCATTCCGGTGGAATGGATCACGCATCATCCGCAGCAAGCATACCAGTATGCAAATGAGCATCAATTGGATCTTCAGAATATCGGTCCTGCATTTATATTAATGACCGCAGCTATGGTTTTGGTGCGTGTAGCAGGGATTCTAATCCGCTCCAGAGCGAGCAAAGTACAGCATACGAATGGAACATAATTTATAATGTGTTTCTGTCTTTAGTCTTTGCGTAAAGGGACTCCATTTTCTCATGATCACGATATGTAGTTTAGTGTGAGTGGAATATATCTATATGCTGTAGTTGTGACGGTTTTCACGGATTAATGCAAAATGCTATGTTATGAAAGTATTGTTATGTAAGAAAACATTTTATTTTGCAAAGGAATAAAATATGAATTTTTTGGCAATGTATCCTAAAATGTTTTAAAAAGAGGGGGTGCATGCTGTGAGAGAACCGAAGCAGATTAGAGACCAAATCGAACAGAACAGGCATGAGTTAAGTCGTTTGGCGGAATATCATGGCATGCAAGACTACAAAGTCCTTCAACAATCGATGGTATTGGACGAGTTAATTAATGAATATAATCGCTTCAAATATAATAAACACTTTATGAATAGACAGCCGATTGCATAATGCAGTCGGTTTTTCTATGCAATAGAAGAGTAGTCGACTGTAGCCATACAGTCGGCTTTTTTGCGTTTCGTCGAAACCTGCGCTTCAATCTTGAAATTCCGTACCAATCCCATGGTTGGCAGGATAGCCAACGATCATTAAAACTGAATATGATGACCCCAGTTATATTCAGATTGATCTGTGAAGGGGGCTCATACAATGATCGGGAGAGTGAGGGATGAACGGAATGATGGACAAGGTACTAGGTTATTTCGGAAGAAATATAAATCTGCGCACCAAGCTGCTTCTGTTGTTCCTGGCGTTGACCTTGCTGCCGCTAAGCTTGCAGGGAGTGGTGAATTACCTGCATTTCTCGCAGACGATTGATCGCAAGACGGAGCAGTTCACCATTGATATTGTTCGCCAGATTAATACTAATCTGAATCGGCTGCTCAAGGACTTCGAACGTTTGTCGCTCTTGCCGCTCTATGATCAGATGGTGCTTGGCATTCTGGGCAAATACAATGCTCCGATGGGATCGGGTACATGGGCGCGGTCCGATGATTATCTGAAAATGAAGCTCTACACGTCCGGTCAAGCGTATGACCGACCGGAAATCCGTGGCATGCATCTGATCAGCAACAGCGGCATTTTGTTCTCCAATCTGGATTCGCTGGCAGTGAATCCGGTATGGGACAGCAGGCAGGATGACTGGTTTGCAGAGCTTAACGGCTCGGAAGGGGAATGGCGTCTGCTTCCTCCACACGAACCAAGCTATTACACGGGCAGTCGTGAAGAGCCGTATATATCGGTTGCCCGTGAGATTCGTGATCCGGGTACACTCCAGCGACTGGGTTACATTCTGATCGACATCCGGCTGGAAGCCTTCGGCCAACTCTTATCCAATCTGAATTTTGAGCAAAATGCGAGCCTGATGATTGTCGACAGCAAGCAGCGTCTCCTGTTCGAACGCACCTCAGCCGGAGGTCTGTCCGCATACGACCAACTGTTAAAACATGGCCAGCTTCAAGGATACGCAGGCAACCAGAAGGTTGTCCTTGAGGGGAAGCCCTATCTCTACGTACAGCACCATTCCAGCTATTCAGGACTTTCGGTGATCAGCCTTACACCTATTGCCGTTATTCAGAAGGAGTCGGGCGAGATGCTCACGTTTACGTTTGGATTCGCTGTGTTGTGTATGGCGGCCGTAGCAGTTCTCGCTGTTCTCTTATCCTACCGTATAACGAGGCCGCTAATTCGATTGAAACACAATATGATTCGGGTCGAGCAGGGAGACTTTAGCCAGCGCGTAGTGCACTTTAGCAATGATGAGTTCGGACAGATTAGCCGGGGTTTTAACCGAATGATGGAAGAGATCAATCGACTATTCAACGAGGTATTTCTGTTGGGCATTCAAGAGCGAGAGGCGGAGTTGTCAGCATTACAGAGCCAGATTAATCCCCATTTTATATACAACACATTGGAGTCCATCAACATGATGGCGGTCCGCCAGAAGCACGCTGAGGTGTCTGATATGGTGACGGCACTTGGCAAGCTGCTGCGTTATACGATTGATAAGGTGGACCGGAGGGTTCCGCTTCAGGAAGAACTGGCTTTTGTACAATCCTATGTACGCATTCAACAGGTACGTTATGACGGCAAGCTGGAGGTAATCTATGACATCGATGAAGCCATTACAGAGTGTCTGATTCCTAAGCTGGTATTGCAACCGCTGGTGGAGAACGCTGTCTACCATGGCATTGAAGGGCAGGCGGATGGCGGGGTGATCTGGGTATCTGCATTGAAATTCGATGATGAGCTGCTGATTATTGTGCGTGACAATGGCAAAGGCATGGCTCAGGCGGAGATTGATGAATTAAATGAATCCATTGCTCGGCAGCCTTCCAATGAGGCATTGCGTTGTCATGCCGGGGACAGGCTGGGACTTAACAATATCTCTCAAAGGCTCCGCCTCATGTATGGAGAAGGCAGCGGCCTGAGCGTCGATGGCAGTCCCGGGCAGGGCCTGGCGGTGACGATATCCATTCAACTTCAACCGAAAGGGGAATGAAGCGCATGTATAAAGTATTGCTTGTGGAGGATGAGACGGTCATCCGTCAGGGACTGAGAGAGCTGATTGTACAGGCGGCTCCTCAGTTCGAGGTAACAGGTGAAGCTTCGAGCGGAGCCGAGGCACTGGATTTTCTGAGATGTGAAGTACCGGATGTGTTGATCACGGATATTCGCATGCGTGAAATGGACGGGCTGACACTCGTATCCAAAGCAAGAGATATGTACCCTGAACTGCTGATGATCATCATTAGCGGGTACGGAGAGTTTGAATATGCACGCAGGGCGATGGAATACGGGGTATTGAACTATCTGCTGAAGCCGATTGAACGACATGAACTGGCATTATGCATCCAAAAAATTCAATTGCTGCTGGATCGCAGGTATGGCATTTCAACCCTTCCAGTCACTGAGCCATCTGGGAAAGCAGAGCACTCCGGCGGAGATACGCGGAAGATTATCCGAGATGTGAAGGAGCACATCAAGCAGCATCCCGATGGGGATCTGCGACTTCAGACCATAGCAGCTCTGGTTCATCTGAACCCCACCTATCTAAGCCAACTGTTCAAGAACGCAACAGGAACCAATTACTCCGAATACATCGCTGAGGCTCGTATGGAACGGGCCAAGTGGCTGCTGGTTAACACAGGGCTCAAAATCTATGATGTTGCAAGGTTATCCGGGCATCAGAGTCCTAAGCACTTCATGCTGGTATTCAAGCAGCAGGTGGGATCGACAGCAGGGGAATATCGTGACCGATTCAGTAGTTCTTGAAAAACCATACCATTTCTGTAATTGACGTGATTTATGAGCGGCCGATACCTTCGTTATACTTTGGTTGCACATGTATACCACTAAGTCCATAAGGGGGATTTTCATGAAAAAAGCAGGACTGATATTGATACTCTTACTCATGATGATTGCTTCAATCGGGTGCACAAGCTCCAATTCCGGAAGTGATCCTGGGCAAACAGCCGGGGAGAATGGAGAGGTTGAGCTGAAATTCATGATGTGGGGCAATCAGGCACATATGGATGTATACAACAAGCTGATCGATGGCTTCACGCAGGAAAATCCAGGCATCAAGGTGACGATGGAATCCGTACCTTTCGCGGAATACCAGCAAAAAATATCGGTGCTTGCCGCTGGCGGCTCTCTCCCAGATATCGCATGGGTATCGGAGCGGATGGTGCCACAATTCAAATCCAATCACATCCTGGCCGATGTATCCGAGTTCAAGGATGATGCACAGTTCAAGCTGGATGATTATATACCAAGTACATTGGATTTGTTCCGTGATGGCGATCAGCTGCTGGGGCTGCCTTTTTCCACACCTCCGGTGGTCATGTTCTACAATAAAACGCTGTTCGACAAAGCCGGCCTGACCGACCCGAATACACTTGCCAGCCAAGGACAGTGGACATGGGAACAGTTCGAGAAGTCCGCCAAGGCGATCACGAGCAAGGAGGCAACCAACCGGATATATGGAGCTAACTTTTTTCGCGACTGGAAGACCTGGGCAGTGCTCTCCTCGTATTCATGGTCCAATGGCAGTGGCCCGTTTGACGAAGGCATGACGAAGTTCACCTGGAACGATGCTTATGGCGTACAGACCTTTGAACTGCTGGAGCGCATGATGTTCACCGATGAATCGCATCCGAAAGCAGGCGAGCAGGTCAGCTTCGATGCTGGCAATGTGGGCATGTTCTTCGATAACTACAGCTATGTCTCCAAAGCAAGAGAGATTACCGATTTTGAGTGGAGTATCGCTCCCATGCCTTCCGGCTCACAGGGAAGCGTACCGATGCTGGGGCAGGCTGGATATGCCATGTTCAACGACAGCAAACATCCGGAGGAAACCAAGAAGCTGTTGAAGTATTTTGCCAGCGAGCAGGGCATTCAGGCGACGGCCACCTATTTTGTGCCTCCGCGTACCTCTGTGCTGAACTCCGATGCGTTCATTAATCAGCCCAATAATCCGAGCAAGGAGCATATTGTGCAGGCCGTGATTAATGAAATGCCAAAAGCGCGCTTGATTCCCGGTCATATCCGTTGGCAGGATATCGATAATGCGGTGTTGCAGGGATTTGACCGACTGTTCGCCCGTTCAGCGACACCTGAGGATAATCTGAAGCAAATGCAGGAAGAAATCCAAGGCGTGCTGCAACAATAAATAATTCTATAGAAACAGGAGGTGAGCATGATGGGCAAATTCAAGGAATTGCTTGATCAGAAATCGCTGTCACTTGTGGTCAGTTTACCCGAGAACGATCTATCGTTGGCCCGAGCAGCAATCGAAGAGGGCGCTGATGCACTGAAGGTGCATTATAATGTCGGTCATCGCGCCAGCGGGAATCATTTTGGTCCACTGGACAACTATGCCGAAGTTTTTCAGGCGATCCGTAGCGAGTTTGGCGGCCCGCTTGGGGTCGTACCATCCGGTAGTATAGATGGAGCACGGAGGGAGGACGTGGGGCGCCTCTCCGGGCTGGGTTTCGACTTCTATTCCATCTATGCACATCACTTGCCGTCCTTCATGCTGGATGACCTGGGGTTGGACCCTACGTTTGCGATCAACGACGAATATGAACCTTCAATCGTAACGTCAGCGGCTCATTACGGCTTCACCGCCCTGGAGGCATCCATTGTGCCTGGGAATGAATATGGTACACCGCTAAGCTTTGCGGACGTGCTTAAGTATCGCCGTCTGGTCTTACAGGCGCAAATTCCGGTATTGGTTCCTTCTCAGCGTAAGCTGGTGCCGGAGGATGTTCGGGTGCTGCACGATACCGGAGTCAAGGCGATCATGCTTGGAGCGGTCGTAACGGGCAGAGCGGAGGAGCAGCTGCGAAGGGTTGTTAACGCCTTCCGTAATGCGGTGGACAATCTGAACCGTCCAGACTAGAGGGAAGAAATTTGATAAAGGGGAGGGCCTGACTGTGACCCATTCACGCAAGCGTACAGGAAGAGGTCCGCTCGCCAGAGAGGCCCAGATCGCGGGATGGCTGTTCGTATCGCCGATGGTGCTCGGGTTCACCCTGCTGCTGCTGTTTCCAATGGGTTTGGCGCTATACATGAGCCTGACCGACTGGCCGCTGCTGGGGGATCATCATTTTATTGGACTGGAGAATTACCGGAATGTGATGACAGACGCCATGTTCTGGAAGGTGCTTGCCAATACAGTCTATTTCACTGCGGGGCTTGTGCCGCTTAACATTGTGCTCGCTCTACTGCTCGCGTTGCTGCTATCCAGAAGTTTGCGCGGTATCGGAATTTTTCGAACAGCCATCTTCGTTCCGGTCATGACCTCGCTGATTGTATGGTCCATCGTATGGAAGCTGATGTATGCGACAGAGTCGGGACTGATCAATCAGCTTCTGTTAATGATAGGCATCAAGGGTCCGGCCTGGCTCTACAATCAGGATCTGGCGATGCCTGCGGTTATTGTGACGAGTGTACTGAAAAATGTGGGGCTGAATATGGTGCTGTTCATTGCAGCCATTCAGCAGGTGCCGCGTTCACTTTACGAAGCGGCAACACTGGACGGCGCGGGCAGAAGGGGAACTTTCTTTCACGTCACGCTGCCCATGATTACGCCAACGGTGTTTCTAACCATGGTCATGACCGTGATTGGCTCGCTTAAGGTGTTTGGACAGATCTACGTCATGACACAGGGAGGGCCGAGCAACAGCACGAAGGTATTGGTCTATTACATCTGGGAAAAAGCATTCAAATTATTTCAGTTCGGCTACGCCTCTTCGCTTGCCTATGTGCTG
The DNA here is from genome assembly GCF_001636635.1 of Paenibacillus sp. O199. Lineage (NCBI taxonomy): Bacteria > Bacillati > Bacillota > Bacilli > Caryophanales > Paenibacillaceae > Paenibacillus > Paenibacillus sp. O199. Next base: position 116,718 of record NZ_LGRP01000013.1, on the reverse strand, counting down.
TTTTTTATCGTGCTAATTCTGACGCTGCTGCAATGGCAGCTTCGAAAGAGGTGGGTGTTCAATGAAGGCGATGCCTAATCCTTCGGTTCGTAAGACATGGAGTGCCCTTGGGACGTATTTGCTGCTGACACTGATCTCGCTGATCATGATTGTTCCATTTATCTGGATGATATCGACGTCATTCAAGGAACCTCAGAGCATATTTACCTATCCACCACAGTGGATACCGGATACCTTCCGATTTCAGAACTACATCGATGTCTTTCGATTGATTCCGTTTCATCGATTTTATTTTAACAGTGTATATATTGCTGCTGTGGTTGTGCTGGGTACGGTGTTCTTTGCATCTCTCGCTGGGTACGCATTTGCCAAAATTCCGTTCAAGGGACGTAATGTGGTATTTCTCATCCTGCTGAGTGCGATGATGATTCCCCATGAGGTGACGGCAATCCCGATGTTTCTGTTCATGCGGCAGCTGGGGTGGATTGATACACATCTTCCGCTGATTTTATTGCCGATCTTTGGGGCGGGCGGTGTGTTTGGCATCTTTGTGATGCGGCAGTTCTTCATTACGGTACCCACCGAGCTGGAGGAAGCGGCGATGATTGACGGCTGCAACCGCTTCCGGATCTATGCGCGAATTATGCTCCCAATTGCCAAGCCCGGTATGGCTACGCTGACGATCTTTACTTTTGTGACAATCTGGAATGAGTTTTTCGATCCGTTGATTTTCATTAACTCGCGAGAACTGATGACGCTTCCGCTTGGGTTATCCCTGTTCACGGATGAAGTGGGTACAGCCTGGCAATATCTGATGAGTGCCACCGTCATGGCGACCCTGCCACTTCTGATTGTCTTTTTCCTGGCACAACGGCGCTTCATTGAGGGAGTTGCTATGACAGGACTGAAAGAGTAGTCCATGTAATAGAACGGAAGGAGTGATAACTTGAGTGAACGGATAAGTATGAGTATGAAAAAGGAAGAAGCGGATGTGGTTGTTGTGGGAGGAGGTCCGGCGGGAATAGCAGCAGCCATTGCTGCTGGACGACAAGGTGTTCGAACAGTGCTGGTGGAGCGGTACGGGTTCGTTGGTGGAATGTCGACTGCCGCTATGGTGTACCCCTGGATGACCTTCCATACGGAGAGTGGTGAGCAGGTGATTCGAGGCATCGCCCAGGAAATCGTTGACCGACTGCAGGCGCGCGGCGGCTCTCCGGGGCATCTTCGGGATACGGTTGGATTTGTGCATACTGTTACGCCTTACCATCCAGCGATCTATCAGGTGGTTGCGGCGGAGATGCTGCAGGAGGCGGGTGTCCGGTTGTTATTGCACAGCTTCGTGGATGAAGTGGTTATGGTGGATGATCGGGTAAAAGCGGTACGCCTGACGAACAAGTCTGGTCGAATGGAGCTCCAAGCGAACGTATTCGTGGATGCCAGCGGTGATGCGGATGCGGCGTATCTTGCGGGCGCTTCTGTTGCAAAGGGGCGAGATGGCGATCACCAGTCACAGCCGATGACCATGAAATTCCGAATGCGTGGTGTGGACCTTGGACGAGTGAAGCAATACATGCAGGAGCACCCGGAGGATTTCTTTGCCAAAACCCCTTTCTCCGAACTGGACAGTATTCCGTTAACCGGGGTGAGCGGCTTCTATTCCCAATGGAAAAAAGCAGGTGTACCGATTAATCGTGATCAGGTATTGTTTTTTACCGGACCGGCTGAAGATGAAGTATTGATTAACTGCACCCGGGTGCAGGGGTTGGATGCTACAGATGCAGAGGATCTGACCTCTGCTGAACAGGAAGGCAGGAAACAGGTGCTGATGATCGCTGAGTTTCTGCAGCGTGACGTGCCTGGATTCGAGCGGGCTTCGATCTCAGCGGTAGCACCGCAGATCGGTATCCGTGAATCCAGGCGAATCATCGGACACTATGCATTGACCAAGGACGATGTGGTTGCAGGGAAAAAGTTTGACGATGTAATCGCCAGAAGTGGCTATCCGATTGATATTCATGATCCCTCCGGTCAAGGCGTCGTAGCGGCTTTTATAGAAGGAGACGGAGCATACGATATTCCGTACCGCTCTCTGATTTCCCGAAATATTCGCAATCTGCTGGCGGCAGGTCGTTGCATCTCCACCACACATGAGGCCCATGCAACGACAAGGCTGACTCCAAGCTGCATGGCTACGGGGCAGGCGGCGGGAACAGCAGCAGCTTTAGCTGTTCAGATGAAGCTAGATCCGTTGGAGCTGCCGGTAGCGGTGCTGCAAAAGGAACTACGCCGTAACGGAGCAGCGATTTGAGGAATGATTCCTGTGCGAGCAGACTATCATGAAATCTAAAGAAGACTCCAAAACCACTATTGAAGTGGAGCTGGAGTCTTTGGGTTGTAATGGAAGCATCGGTCATCCGATCATCAAGTCATTCGTGCTTCAAGCCGCCGTGCCACAATGGACAACGTGTAGTTGATGACGAAGTACAATACGGCTGCGAGCAGCAGGGCAGGGATGACGTAGTCGAAGCTCTGACCACCGAGGATCTGCACATTGTGCATCAGCTCCGGCAGGGAGATGATGATCGCTAGTGAAGTATCCTTCAGCAAAGAGATGAACTGACTCACCATCGGTGGCGACATGCGCCGCAAAGCCTGGGGCATGATGATGCCGCCAAGTGTCTGCATGTAGCTCAGGCCGGAGGAGCGGGCGGCTTCCACCTGTCCGCGTTCGATCGATTTGAGTCCGCTGCGGACAATCTCTGCGATCATGGCGCCTTCAAACAGACTTAGTCCAACAACCGTGGACCAGAAGACGGACATTTTGATCCCGAGCTGGGGAAGTACGATATGAATGAAGAAAATGATCAACAGCAGCGGCAGATTGCGGATCGTATCCACGATGACGGCCACAATCTGTGACAGGACCGGAATCCGGGTGTATCGAACGGTACCGAGCACGGTGCCGAGAACAAAGCTGAATACAATCGACAACCCTGCCACTTGCAGGGTAATCAGGAATCCGTGCAACAGGAAACGAAGGTTGGGCCAGGCGTAGGCCCCGCTAAAGTCCATAGATCATCGGCCTCCTTCTGTGAGTAGGACAAGATTTAGAGTGGATGTTTGTTTTACATGGTGACCTGGCCCGTTGGTTTGGTCTTTTTTGGTTTGCCTTTGGTACGGCTGGCGTCAGCATCACTTTGTCCGAAACGGCGCTCCATATAGTGAACCAGGAAGCTGAGCGGTAAGGTCAACACCAGGTAGAACAGTGCAACAATGGTGTAGACGCTGAGCGGCAGGAACGTATCCGAGTTGATCAGATCGGCAAAATACATCAGATCCATGCCAGCCACGACCGCTAGGATGGATGAGTTTTTGACCAGATTGATAAACTGGTTGCCAAGGGACGGCAATACAATCTTGATCGCTTGTGGCAAAATGATCAGGTTCATGGCCTGTACGTAGGACAGACCGGAAGATCTCGCAGCCTCTAACTGCCCGCGAGGGACCGTCTGAATACCCGCTCGAATCGCTTCGGCAATGAAAGCAGCCGTATAGATGGTCAGACCGAGTGTACCCGAGATGAATCCATCCAGTGAAATGCCGAGTGCCGGCAATCCGAGATAGAAGAAGAATACGACAAGCAGCAGCGGGATGTTACGGATAAACTCCACAAAAGCCGTGCCGATCCAGTTGAGCGGTTTGATGGGGGATATCCGAAAGATAGCCAAGATTGCACCCAGAATAAAGCTGCCAATCAAGGCCATGATGCTCACCTGAATGGTGTTGAGGAACCCTTCCAGAAATCGATCCGAATGTTTGATCAGTACGCTGAAGTCCAATTTGCCCATGTAGGCGAAGCCTCCGTTCTCCAGATGTAGAAGCGGCGATTGCGTCCTGCTCATGCATTGCATATCACAGGCGAAGTCGCCACTTAACCATCATTAATCGGGGTTACTCTGGCTTGCTGCCCAGCCATTTTTCATGCAACGTATCATATTCACCGCTGTCCTTCAGGTTTTTGAGCAGGCTGTTTACTTCTTCGACGAAGGCTGTGTCGCCTTTACGAATTGCTATGCCGTAAGGTTCACTCGTGAAATTGCCACCAACCAGCTTGTAGTTGTTATCCGTCTGCTGCATGCCGATCAGGATGATGTTATCGGTCGTCAGAGCTTCGCCTTTACCCGCTTTGAGGGCTGTGAAGGCATCCTGATAGTTATCGAATTCCAGCACCTCGGCGTCCGGGGCTTTTTCGCGAATGTTTTGCGCAGAAGTCGAGCCTTTGACGGCAAGTACCTTCACACCGCTGAGACTTTCGAGACCTGTAATTGCGCTGTCGTTTTTCACAAGCAGGGACTGCCCGGCTTCAAAATAGACATCACTGAAATCCACTTGTTCCTTGCGTTCATCTGTAATCGTCATCGTTGCGATGATGAGATCAATGTCGCCGTTTTGCAGCATCGGAATGCGCGTTTTGGACGTTACTTCCTTCAGTTCTACCTTCGTTTCGTCTCCAAGAATCTGTTTGGCGAGTGCTTTGGCGATATCAATATCGAATCCTTCGACTTCGCCACTTGCGGGGTCCTTCAAACCGAACAATTTGGTGTCGTATTTCACGCCGGCAATGAGCTTGCCACGCTCTTTAATCTGTTCAATCGTGCCTTTGGCTTCGGTACTCCCACCAGAACCACCGCTGTTGCTACTTTCCTCTCCAGTGCTACAACCGGACAAGACAAGGGATAGAATCAAGACAAGCATAAACGACGGCCACTTTAATACATTTTTCATTTGGTAAAGACCCCTTTCAAAATGGATTATTCTCAGTGGTGAATCAGACGACTCAGGAATTGCTTGGCCCGTTCTTCTCTCGGGTTGTCGAAAAATTCAGCGGCGGAGGCTGCTTCCACAATTCGGCCTTCATCCATAAAGATGACTCGGTCTGCGACCTCGCGGGCGAATCCCATCTCATGTGTAACAACGACCATTGTCATCCCGTTATGTGCAAGAGACCGCATGACATCCAGAACTTCCCCGATCATTTCGGGATCTAGTGCAGAAGTGGGTTCGTCAAAAAGCATGATTTTGGGCTCCATGGCAAGACCTCTTGCAATGGCTACCCGCTGCTGTTGTCCACCGGACAACTGGGAAGGATAACTGTCTGCCTTGTCGGCAATGCCAACCCGGGTCAAATACTTCATCGCCGTAGAGGCTGCCTGTGCTTTGGGCTGTTTACGCACCTTCATGGGTGCAAGGGTAATGTTATCGATGACTTTTTTGTGAGGGTAGAGATTGAAGTGTTGAAATACCATGCCGATGTCACGGCGGAAGAGGTTGATGTCCACCTTTTTCTGATGTAAAGGGACACCACTGACGATAAGTTCACCTTCGGTAATCGTCTCCAGACGATTGATGCAGCGGAGCAATGTACTTTTGCCTGAGCCGGAAGGGCCGATAATGACAACGACTTCTCCTTCTTCAATGTGAAGATGAATATCTTTTAGGACATGAAAATGGCCAAAATGCTTCTGGACACCCCTAAATTCAATCAAGAGACCCCATCCTTTCTGCAACGTCTGTTTGTAAAAGGAATAATAAGGAATAAATTGAAACTAGTTATTTAATCATACATACTCATCCTGCTAAAGGCAATTGGTTTGTGATAAAACATGACATAAGTAATGGGTTTTATAGGGCTATAGCCAGTAATTATGTTATATATTTGTTATATTGCTAGCCTCTTTGTGACGAATCCTGACAGAAAAATGAATCCATTCTCCTAGTTGTTTTACAACCATTGGAATAGATGTATAGAGTATACTGGAAGGGATGTTTACTTTATGACTCTGATCATAAAAACAAATAACATCAAATTCTGAATCGTACATGGCAAAAAAGCTCAACCTTATGCCCTATGGCATTGATATGATGGAGCGAGAATGCGCTTTCCAGTAAGTAATGCAATATTAAAAACAGTCCGATCCAATTATAGGTAGAGAGGATGTTCTGAACGATGAATACATATTACTCCCCACTGGGTACAGGAGAAGGTGTTGAATCCCATACGAAAGCTTATGAAGTGAGTTTACCTGTCATCCCTGCACGGGATTTTCAGATTACGGATTATGGTGCGGTAGGGGATGGCTTGACCGATAATACCGAGATGTTTCGACTGGCTATAGCAGCTTGTGCAGAAGCGGGCGGTGGCCGAATTGTCATTCCGGCGGGTGTTTGGTTAACGGGTCCGATTGTTCTCCGCAGTCGAATTGAGCTTCATGTTCAGGCGGGTGCTCTGGTTACGTTCAGCCGTAATTTCGATCAATATCCCCTGATTGCGTCCAGCTTCGAAGGTTGGCAGGCAGTGCGGTGTCAGTCGCCTATTGATGGTGAGCAGTTGGAGGATATTGCGATCACGGGTGAGGGGATTTGGGATGGCGGTGGAGAGGCATGGCGTCCGGTGAAACGATCCAAGATGACGGCCTCGCAGTGGAATCGACTGGTTTCCTCGGGCGGTGTGGTGGAGCAGACTGGCGGAGACGAAGCCATTTGGTGGCCCTCGACTTCTGCTCTTGAAGGCGGTGCGATTGCGAATCGTCTGCATCTGGAGCAAGTGTGTGATGTGGCTGCTTATGACGAAGTCAGAGACTTTTTGCGTCCTAACATGGTCAGCTTGCGTCAATGTAAACGAGTGCTTTTGGACGGACCGACGTTCCAGAACTCGCCTGCATGGAATCTGCACCCCTGGGCATCCGAGCATGTCACGATTCGTAACGTGAGTGTGCGGAATCCATGGTTTTCTCAGAATGGTGATGGGCTGGACATCGAATCCTGCCGTCATGTCGTTGTGGAGCAGAGTGTATTCGATGTTGGTGATGATGCGATCTGCCTGAAATCTGGCAAGGATGCAGAAGGTCGTGAACTCGGTCTGCCCTCGGAATATATTACGATCCGCAATTGCACCGTGTATCACGGTCATGGCGGTTTTGTCATTGGCAGTGAAATGTCTGGTGGTGTGCGGCATGTCCGGGTCTCGGACTGTACGTTTATTGGAACGGATATTGGGCTTCGCTTTAAAAGCGCGCGTGGGCGCGGCGGGGTCGTTGAGGATATTCAGGTGGAGCGCATTTATATGAAAGATATCATTATGGAAGCTATTTCGTTTTCCTTTTTCTATGCCAATCAGGAGGGTTCCGCTCGTGGTAGCGACTTGACTCAGGAGGTCAGTGAGGAGACTCCGGTGTTCCGGGATATTCGGATATCGGATGTGGTCTGTGCAGGAGCGGAAACCGCGTTATTGGTGAGTGGACTGCCGGAAATGCCTCTGGATGGTTTGGTCATTCAGGGATATACGGTGACGGCTCGTAATGGGGTGCAATGCGCTCATGCGAAGCACCTGCGAATCGCCGAAATGAACGCACATATTACCGATGGATCGTTAATTCATTTGCATCAGTGTAAGGGTGCGGAACTGGAAGCGATTGAGGGTGTAGGCGCGGACGGTCGGCTTCTGATGGTGACAGGACATGAATCGGCAGGAATCGTATGCCGGGAAAGTGATGCAGATACAGAGGGACGCCAAATCTCCGTTGGTCCTGAAGTAAGAAGTGGTGTAATTATCCGCAGGTAAGAAGGGTTCGACTTAGTATACGCTTAGCATATCACCGCGGGCATCTCCTGGCGCGCGGTGTCATGATAGGGTGTCATATGACAGGTGTCCGGCTTCGCCAGTCGCTTCCAAGATCTATCGATGTTCTTTGCGATAGCGAAGCGGCGTGGTCCCAGTCACCTGTTTAAACGTTTTATTAAAATGGGCTGTATGCTCAAATCCGACCTTCTCCGCAATCATTTGCACCCGTTCCTGAGTGGAGAGTAAACGTCTCTGTGCCTCCCGAACCCGGGTAACACGTAAATATTCACTGAAGCGAAATCCGGTAAAACGGCTGAACATCCGGCTCAAATAGGATGGACTGATATAAAATCGCGCTGCGGCCTCTTCCAACGTAAGGGGCTCGGTATAATGATTGTTCACATAAGTGACGATCTCACTGATCTTATCCTGCATGGGATGATGCGGGGCCGGAGAGGATTGCCGAGTATCTTCTTCAACCCGGTGGATCTGAATCAGGATCTGGGCAAGCAGGCTTCTCACCACGATGTCATAATGAGGTCGGCGCTCCCTGCATTCTTGCAGCATCTGCCATAACATTCGTTCGATCTCGGGCTGTTCCGCATCAGGAAAGTGCAGCAGCCTTGAACGATCGAAGGGAAGCAGACCACATATTCCAAGCTCCATCCCGGTGGCAAAAGAAGGAGAGAATCCGATCAGGATTCGTTCAAAGCCGGGAATACTTCCTTTGGACGTCGTATGTACATCATGGGGATTGATCAGGATCAAATCACCTTTGCGGGCGGTAAGAAGCTGACCATTCATGGAATAGACGCGTTCTCCTTCAAGCAGGTAATACAGTTCATAAAAAGGGTGGGCGTGAGGCTGTGGCATGGCGTTCCCTTCGTGTCTGCTCATGTGTTCAATGGTGAATGAACTCTCGCCAATTCGATATTTGGGTCCAATCCGATCCTCTATAACACTCATAACACGTCTCCCCTCTGCGCCAGCTGATTTACGGTTAATATCCATATCATAACGGAAAATCCAGTTTGTTGTAAACGCTATCATTTGAATAGGGGTCCGACCAGACGAAATGAATAGCATACGGGTGGAATGATTTTCGGCAAGCTTATATATGCTGTAAAGGTGACAAAAGTCTATTCATGTTTTACAGTAGGGGGAGTGAGACTAACCTCTGGATAGGGGTGTCTCCAATTCGATTTGGAAGGAAGGAAACAGAATATGACGACACATGAATTATCGCCACTCGTTGCTGCATTGAATATGCAGCCGCACGTTGAAGGCGGTTGGTATAAGGAAGAATGGAAGGCATCGTACCAAATTCCACAATCCGTACTGCCGGATACATACTCAGGCCCTCGATTCTCGGCAAGTTCGACGTACTTCCTGCTGCACTCCCATGAAGTCTCGGAATGGCATACCGTTTTGTCCGATGAGCTTTGGTTGTGGCATAGCGGCAGTCCAGTAGAATTGAAATTGGGCGGCAACGGGGAAAACCCCGAAAATGAAGAAGTGCTCGTGTTGGGTATGGATATTGCTGCGGGGCAATCGCCGCAGGTACTCGTTCCAGCCGGAGTATGGCAAACTGCACGTCCGCTGGGTGATGAGCCTGTACTGGTAACGTGTGTTGTAGCACCAGGTTTCCATTTTGATGATTTCAAACTGGTTTCCAAAGGCTAATATAACTATAAATGAATAAGCAAAATCCCGATCCAGGTGCGTGTGCGTCCAGATCGGGATTTTTTGATGTTTTCTAGCTTGATTATATATTGAGGTTAGAAGTTAAAATTGTCCGGATCGGAACCAAAGCGCTTATTCTCGTTCAATTGATTGATGCGCTCGATTTCTTCCGTGGTCAACTCAAAGTCATACAGGTCCGCATTATCGCGGATGCGCTGTGGTGTAACGGATTTAGGTATGGTCACAATGCCATTTTGCAGATCCCAACGCAGAATGACCTGTGCCGGTGACTTGCTGTACTTGGCAGCGATGTCCTGAAGAAGCGGATGCTCCAGCAGATGTCCCTGACCCAGTGGGGACCAGGCTTCAATCTGGATCTGATGTTTGCTGCAATACTCCCGTAGCTCCGTTTGAATCAATAGCGGATGCAGTTCCACCTGATTCACAGCAGGTTTAATGGTGGCATCGGTCATCAGGTCCTCCAGATGGTGAATCTGGAAGTTACTTACCCCAATGGCGCGGATGCGTCCTTCCTTATGCAGCTTCTCCAGCGCTCTCCAGGTATCCTTGTACTTGCCTTTGACAGGCCAGTGGATCAGATAGAGATCCAGATATTCCAGTTCGAGTCGTTCCATGCTTGCTTCAAAAGCCGCCAGTGTGGATTCATAACCTTGATCCCCGTTCCACACTTTGGTGGTAATGAACAGATCCTCGCGGGCGATTCCGGATTCACGAATACCCTGAGCTACGCCGGTTTCGTTGTTATACGCTTTTGCTGTATCGATACTGCGATAACCTGCCTGGATAGCCGTTTTGACGGCTTCAACCACTTCTTCTCCATCTTTAACTTTGAATACACCAAAACCCAGCCAAGGCATTTTGACTCCGTTATAAAGTGTCGTTGTGTCCTGCACGTGTTTCATGGTCCGAAATTCCTCCTCTGATTCATTCATTATTCCATTATGTAATTACCCTGTTGACCGCCGGCCAATCCTAAATGGAGGGCCGTCTGTATTGATTATACTAAAACCTTTTTGGTAATGGAAAAGAATACGACCATTTCGATAGGAAAAACCCCTCTTTTATCCTTTTTCGCCAGCCAGAGGTTTGGTTTTGACGCTTACGGGTGATAAGATGAAGTATACGAAATATGGAAACCGAAGCTTTCCTATGGAAGCAATCACATGAAGAACAGAAGAGCACGGGAAAGTTGGGTGTTATTGAACCCGTGTGATTAACGATAAAGGAGTAAGAATACAATGGCTAAACCTAAACAAACCAAAAAAGCAGCAGCTTGGTCTCTCGTTATTATGGGAGCGGGATTTGCCGCATCATTGCCGTTTCAAGGCGGTGTAGTAGGCAAACTGCTGGTAGGGTCATTTGAAGCGGGATTGGTAGGTGGACTTGCGGATTGGTTCGCCGTAACAGCGTTGTTCCGTCATCCACTGGGTATTCCGATTCCCCATACGGCTTTGCTGCCTAAGAATCGGGACAAATTGACTGAAGGCCTTGTCTCCGCGGTGGAAAACAACTTGCTGAACAAGGATAGCATCACCGAGAAAATTGCGGGCTTCAAGGCGGCAGAAATCGTTCTGGATACCATGACAAGGGAACTTCACAACGATGGAGTCAAAACCATGATCGATACGCTCTGCAAACGAATCCTTGCAGGCCTGCCGTTGGAGCAGATTGCTCCACTGGTTGCGGGCGAGATCAAATCACAGGCGGGAGCCTTCGACCTGGGTCCGATTCTGGAACGGGCTTCGATCCAGATGAGTGAGCGTGGTTATGATGCCAAAGCACTGGACTATGGTCTGAAGCAGGCAGAGGAATGGCTGGTGAAGCCGGAGACGATCATGTTTTTGGGTGAAAGCGGCCTAAAGGCAATCAGTGGTATCCAGATGAACGGATTAATGCAATTTGCGATGAATGCGTTCATGGGTTATCTGAACGAGGAGCGTCTGGGCAGTATTTTGCAAGGATATCTGTTTGACCGGGTGGAGGACATGAAGCGGGAGGGTAGCGCTCTTCGTTACAAAGTGCTAGATCTGTTGCGAACCCAGGCTATCCGGCTGGCGATGAGTGAAAGTGTGCAGGATGGAGTCAACGGCTGGAAAAACAACATGCTGGATGGATGGAACGCAGAGGAAACCGTGCTGAACAAACTCACTGAATTGAGGGAAAAGGCGCTCGCTGCAATGGAAGATGGCCAGTATGTGGAGACGTTTGCTCTACCCGCGATTGAGCGGGTATTGTCTGATTTGCGGTCAGACGATGCTTTATTGGCTGGATTGAATGCAAAGATTGTGGAAGGTGTAACGACGCTGCTGGAGAAAAACCATTCCAAAATCGGCAACCTCGTACGCGAAAATGTCGACAAAATGGATAATGCCTCACTGATCTCCTTGATTGAGGATAAGGTAGGACAGGATCTGCAGTGGATTCGGATTAACGGTGCTGTTACCGGATTTATAATCGGGATTGCACTGACCGCCCTGCGGATGGTATTGGAGTAACTCATTGATAATGGCAAGATTAGGGCCGCTCTCTGGAGCAGGCTCTTTTTTTGTCTGGGCAAATGATAAATAGAGAAATGATGCAAAAACAGTTGAATTGGGTAATGTACACCCGAATGCTCTATTGGAATCATTTAGGAACAAAGTTACATAAAAACGATGCCAACAGCCGATGTGATCATGTTGATTTTGTACTATGATGCAGATAACAGAAGAAAAGAGTGGGTATACGAATATATTTAATGATAAAGAAAAGGTGATTGATATGAAGTTGGAGCGACGACTCGCATGTATATTTTTTTTGACCATACTATCTACTTTCATTTTGGGAGGGTGTCAGAACATGAAGGAAAGTGAAAAACAGGCCTATTTTAAAGAAGCCGAAGCGGAAGCCGTAAAATATCTGAAAAATAAATATGAACTGGATGTCGTGATCACAAATAAAGAACTGTTACCTGAGATGGCGCTTGATTCTATTGCTATGGAAGGGCATGTGGTTGAACATGAAGAGCAAGAATTTACGATCTCGTACGACTATGAGGATAAAAAAATCAAAAACTTTGGCATGAGTCCAGCAATTAAGGAAGCAATTATAGCTAAGGGGTATGATCCGTTTAACAAATAAATCATAATTCAGGATTGATTTTCTTGGAGGTGCAACGGTTGTGAGTAAATCACCAAAAATTGATGATGAAACATATAACAAGATGTCTGAATTAGCTTACGAGAATCTGAAATCAGGTATTGAGTTTGACAATCTTCCCGGATGGCAAGTTCTTGAGGACACTCATGGAAATAAAAAATCGGGTTTTGATGCGGTGACCTTCTACAATCCTGAGACCAAACAGGCGGTTATCGCATATCGGGGCACCGAGGGAAGTGCATCATTGGATCGCAGCGCCCCTGATTATTACGCGGATGCTCAAATCGGTTTGCCTGAGCTTGGCAGAAAAATCGAACAAAGTACTGACCTTACGCCAGATTGGTTAGCTAATGGAATTCAGAAGGTAAGAGATGTGACCGGAATCACTAAAGTCGAGAATGCTGTGGGAGAACTGGACAAAAAGCTGGATAAGACAATCGGGCTGGGTCCCAACCAAATGTATGAAGCGGAAGATTACGCCAAAGATATGCAGAAAAAATATAAGGATTTGGATTTTTCGCTGACAGGGCATTCGCTTGGAGGGGGCAATGCCCAGTATGCGGCCGCATATACGGGACTTTCCGCGGTGACGTTCAGTGCGCCATCCGTGATTTCCAGCCTCACGCCAGAGGCAAAACGAAAGGCTGAAGAGGGTGGGTTTGATAGCCAAATCATTAACTACGGACATCCCGGAGATTTTGTAACCAGCGGATTTTTTGGTGGATATGATCGTCATGTAGGTTCCATGTATTACATCAATTCCAACTACAAGGATATGAATGATGACATGGGCATGTTCGATAAAATCAGTAACACCTTTGGTGGTGAAGAGTATCACGGTTTGAAACAGTACAAATTCGAGAATGGCTATATTTCCAACGATCTATACGATCCGGTTACAGGCGAGCAAATCAGTTATTCACCACGTCAGCCATCCAATGTCCTGTCTGATCTCGTAGCATTCATGCGGAACCTGGGTGGGCAAGCAGGCAACCTTGCAAGAGGTATGGCCGCAGCAGCAGGAGCATCTGGCCTGATTCAGGTAACGCCAGAAGAACTCAAAAGTGTCGCTGCCCGGTGGAAGCAAAATGCACAACAGTGTAATGCAGAGTTGAATACGGTACGGAGCCGAATGGCGCAATACCTGCATTCCAGCCGTAGTCGCAGACTTGAGCCTATCGTCACTCATCTGGATGCGTCTATTAACGAATTGAGCACATGGCATATGAAGCATACGAGTCAATTCCTGAACTTTATCGAAGAGAAGGCGGAAGCATTCCGTCAAGCGGATGAGAGTCAGGTCAGTTTTAAATAGAATTTTGCGTGAAGGGCCTGGCGATTGGAACTTACATAAGGGAGGGAACACGAGTGAGCGGACAATTGCTGGTAGAGCTAAATGATCTTCGGATTGCTGAAAAAGAATTGACCCAGCTGCTTGCCCGTCTCCAGGGAGATGAGCAGGAGGCAAGAAGCCTATACAACCGTCTCGACGATTGGAAGGGACAATCGGCCGATTATACAAGGCAGCAGATCGAAGCGTTTTTCGCGGGTCTCTCTGGACGAATACAGTCAATTGAACAACAGAAGAAGAGCTTGCTGCAATATATTGAAATCATGATCCAGACGGATCAGGGACGGTAGGAAAGAGTCGTAAGGGACGCTGCTCTTAACCAGTGAATGTAAGCATGATTTTGAAATCGAAGTTAGCGTATGCATACAGATATCAAAAAGGAGCCTCGGCACATCGGGAAAGATCCCGTATGCCAAAGGCTCCTTTCTTTTTTTGTCTACATACAAGACTGACTGTATCTTAACTCTTAACGTTTTTTGCGGCGTGTTGCCAGAGCAATACCCAGGAAGGACAGGATCAACGCCAGAATGGATACGATCAGTGTTGCCTGTTGCAGCTTCAATGTGCCTGGGTCTGAATCCGTGTTGTTTGGCTCACCAGTAACGGTGTCGTTCAGCGCGTCACCCAGTGTGGTATCGTCGTTTGCCTTCTTATCATCGCCCGTTGCTGCTTTATCATCATGGCCAGCATTGCCGGCTGTGCCTGCACTATCATGACCTCCGCCTGCAGCAGCATTACCTTCAGCAGCAGGATCTTGGCTGATAGCCGTGATACTGTGCGGGTTGCTGTCACTTGGTCCGCCTGTCCATTCCACGATGCTGCCATCGCTATAATACTGGAATGCATCCCAAGCTACTTCCGTTTCGGCATCCGGATTCTGAGCTACGAAGTTGAACTGCTGGAATTGACCAGCCAGAATTCCTTCGTTATCTCCGTCTACTTCCCAAGTGATTGATGTTACTTCATTGGAATCATTTTTTTCGGTAGTGATTTTCCAGCCTGACAGTGGTTGGTATTGCTTGAATGCAACGCCTTGCGGTACTTTCAGTGTGATTTTGGTGGTAGTCAGCTCTTTTTCGGATGGAATCTTGATGCTATACGTCTGCCATGCACCTGTTTGTGCTACGGTTGGGTTAACGGTAACGTGTGCGCTGGCGAATCCCGCGAACAGCATCAGCGCAGCGGCTCCAGCCGTGAGGCTGGATGTCAGTTTGGAAGTCCATGATGTTTTCTTCAAAATAATTTACCCCTCTCAATTCTTCTAATATATAAGCTCAACTAAAGAATATTTACACTAGCCACTACAATGACAGAACAACCTTCTGATCGCTGTTATCCCCAGATTTTTTGATCCTCTTCTTCAAAGGGGAAAATCCGGGGATAAAGGCGAACGCTTCGCTTCTCCAGGTTTTTTCTGTCCTCTCCGTTATTGTGTAAATGTTTAGTTGAACATATAAGGCCAATCATTAATCGGCTATACCTACGGATTAGCGGTGTCGATCTCAAATTCAGTATCCAGTGAATCCAGAGATCGGGTTAGCAGATGAACCTTGATGTTCCAGCGTCCTGGCATGGAGATATATTCTTCTGCTTCGTATACGCCAGTATCATTTTTCGGAATCGTGATCTCGTAAATGCCCATATCCATATCCAGGTGGGTCAGTGACAATGTGATCTGTTCCAGATCGTTGACTGTACTGCCGTCCGGTTTCTTCACGTCGACCTTGAACTGATTCTCTCCGGTACGATTGGGACTTACCTGAAGCGTAATTGTAGTCCCGTCATCCTTAGTCTGCACTTCTTTATAGGGTCCTACGGCTGCTGGTTGTCCGGGAGACAAGTGTGTCAGCACGGCGGCCAACGCAAGCACGACGGCTCCAGCAATCAGTTCGGCCTTCAGGCTGCCAGCGAGTCGGTTGCCGCTGCTTGCACGTGCCATTCTGGCATGACGCCAGGCCAATAGAAGCATCGCCACAAGCAAGACAACTTTAGCGATAAGCACGATACCATACGCCGTTGTGAACAAAGACGTAAGGATAGGTGCAGGCAAAATGATCAGGCTGCTGTATATCCCCGTAGCGACGAGAGCAGCAACAGCGCCGATGCCCCAAGCTGTAAATCGTCGGATCGCCGTCCAGTAGACCTCACCTCGCACCGTGGAAGGCAGTTTATCCGCGAGCGGAGGCAGACACGCAGCCATGGCAGTTAGAGCGCCGATCCAGAAAGCGGCTCCGATCAGATGAACGAAGTCCATTGCAATGGCGAGCGCGCGATGTTCTGCTGCAGCTGGATGTCCTGTCATGGCATGGGTGAACAACCAGCCAAGAACGAGGACCAGTGATCCGTATGATGACCAGATACGGATACGCAGCGAGCGATCCCGGTCATATCCGGAGAGGATGGTAACCGCCAGCAGCATCACAATAAGCATCTGTACCATCCAGATCTGGCCAAATGACGTCAATTTGAGTGCGCTACCCATCAGTGCCCAGCTGAACTCTCCGATGGAAACGCCTGATTCATACAACGTGTTCAGGGGCAGACTGATCAGAGCGGCAACAGAAGCGGCGCCATAACTGATCCATAACAACTTGTAGCTCCTTGGCACTTCCAGTGGTTCTCTCGCCATGGAAGCTGGTGCAATTCGGAACAGCAGGAAAGCAAGTGTGCCCAGAATCACAGACAACCCCAGATATTGAATCCAGTCTGTCAGCGACAAAATCCATTTTAACGGTCCGCCAACCTGGCCTGTACCTGAGGTTAAATCAGCCAGACCAGCAGGAGCGCCAGATGGTTCCCCAATATGAAACACATAGGCCCCTTGAATGGGGTGACCATCAGCAGACACGGCCTTCCAATTCACGGCGTAGGTTCCGTTTCCAAGTCCGGTCCGCAGTCCGGTCTCCAGAATATGAGGACGGTTCTCGTCGACATGCACATTGCCGTCATCTGCCTGTGTTCCGTCAGGTCCGGTGATTTTAATATCAAAAAAGGCCGTCTGTAGAGACTCGTTGAACTCCAGAGTCAGGCGTTCAGGTGCTGTCGCAACAAGTTCATTTTCACCTGGTGAGGACTGCACAATATAAGCATGGGCGGATGCCCATTGTGGCATAACAAGGCAACACAATAACATCAGGGCGACCATAAGTGCCCAGTGCCGTTTGCCCAATTTCATGGTGAACCTACTCAAAATCAAAAAATCATCACCCTTAGGTCTAGAATTGTAAGTCATTCTTTGTTAACCGAGCACAATCTATACCATTATAACTTTGTCCAAAATAACACTGTATGACTACATTGGGCTATAAAAAAACGAAATGATCCATGGAATTGTGACAAAAACATGAATGTGCCGCTATTTACGCAGCTTACGGCCTGCCAGTCCGCTTTCCAATGCATAGCGGGTTAATTGCACACGATTTTCGAGATGCAGTTTCTGTAAAATATTCTTCAGGTGATTCTTCACTGTTTGGTCCGAAATGCCAAGTTGGTCGGCAATCTCACGGTTAGTATATCCCGCAGATACCCATTGCAGGATCTCAAGCTCCCGCGTAGTCAGCGGATTATCGGGTACATCTTCCGTGCGAGGTGCGGGGAACTCCTGAAGGATTCGATAGGCAAGTTCTTTGCTCAGGGGTGCATCATCACTGACGATGGCGCGAAGGTATTCAAGCCAAGTGGACGGAGATAGATTTTTGAGCAAATATCCTTGAGCCCCTTGCTTCAGCGCTTCGAACAGGTACGTGACATCATCCGATACAGTAACCATGACGATAATGACATAAGGAAAGCGCAGTTTAATCTGGCGGGTGGCTTCCAGCCCATCCATATCCGGCATCTGCACGTCCATCAGAATAAGATCGGGCATCCATTGCCCGGTAAGCTCCAGCGCCTCTAGTCCAGTCGAAGCGGTACCAATAACTTCAAACAGGCTGTCCTCGGATAAAATACTGCAGATCGCCTCACGCGCATGCGCGTGATCATCGACAACCAATACCCGTACAAGTTCCATATTAAGCATGCCCCTTTCCAATGGTTATTCGAGTGTAACCTGGCCTTGAATCAAGAGCGAAAGACCAGCCCATCTGAGCTGCACGTTCCTTCGTAATTCGTAAGCCGTACCGATCCTTCAGATGCAGTGGATCCCCGCTCACACCAACACCATTATCTTGAACGAAGATGGACCAGACAAAAGGGGTTCCTTCTGCAATCACCCGAATATCTGTGGCCCGGGCATGTTTACGTACATTAAGCAGTGCTTCCCGAATGCAGGCGAGCAGCTCTACCTGCTCCTTTGGGGAGAAGAAGGTGCTGTCGAGATCCCATTCCAGACGCGCCGAAGGAACCGTCTCCTCTATAAGTAATTCTAACTGTGACAACAGGGAAGTTCCCTCCGGTACTGCCGCTTGTCCAGGGACGTAGCGGAGCTGGGCGATGGCCTGCCGTACGTAAGCGTTGACCTCATGTACGGTTTTGCGTATTTCCTGAATTTCATTCTCGTGACCACTTCCAGCCAAACTTCGCTCGGCCTTGTCTGTTTTTACCGACAGGAGAAAAAGAGACTGCGAGATACCATCGTGAAGCTCGCGGGCTAGTTGATCCCGAGCTTCGAGTGCCACTTTGGAAGCACGCTCCTGCTCCAGAGCAGCCCTGGCACTTTCCAGCATCTTAAATAAGCGACTTAGCAAGGTGACACTTATGAGGTACAGGATAAGTGGGGTAAGCCAGTTGCCCGCATCCATGGAAAGGTAGGGCATTAGGAATT
The DNA here is from genome assembly GCF_001636635.1 of Paenibacillus sp. O199. Classification (NCBI taxonomy): domain Bacteria; kingdom Bacillati; phylum Bacillota; class Bacilli; order Caryophanales; family Paenibacillaceae; genus Paenibacillus; species Paenibacillus sp. O199. The sequence goes on along the minus strand of NZ_LGRP01000013.1, from coordinate 98,139 downwards.
GGTGACGGATGTATTCCCAGAGACCAACCGTGAATGTGGGGACCAGTAGAATCATCCATTTAATCTGTTTGTATGACATGAATACAGAACTCCTTTGAGATAAGGTCCATTTATATGTATCCGTTTCAAGGGCTGGCACCATTATAACGCATGCTTGCTTCAGACCCTAGTCTGGCTTTCTTCGGGGGAACCTCGGGTGGATAAGGGAGCATTTAGAAGGATATCTAAGAACAACATGGGGTGAAATTATGTCACGCAGGGTGAGCCTTGGTGAGTACAGATGAGCGGGGCTGTATCCATTTTCCCTATTGGAGAAGGTCCTCTATACTTATATAGAACAGAAATTCATTACAAAAGATGTTAAGGAGTGAACGCAACAACATGAATCAAGAGGTATTGGAACGTCGCAGCGAGTTGCTCAAGAAGAACATTCATCAAATGCTTCTTCAAGACAATCAGCACGGAATCAGTCGTCAGGATAACATGTTTTTGCAGCAGATGATTAAAGAGCTGCATCAGACTTCACATGAGATGAATACCACTCGATAACGCAGAATCTGCACAAGAATGAAGTAATCTCGTGCATGATTCATTCCATGATGAACATGAAAATGGCGCTATCCCCGATTAGGCCGGGGGTAGCGCTTTTGGCTTTGTAAGGGGGAATTCTGTGGGTGTTACACAAGTTGTTGCTGCACCGTTCGTTTCTGAATATATCGGATGAACAGCTCGGCTAGCTCGGGATCAAACTGAGAACCGGAGCACATCTGTAGTTCCTTGATTGCTTCATCGACATTTTTCGTTTCCTGATACGGTCGCTCTGTCGTCATTGCGTCAAAGGAATCAATCACCGTGAGCATCCGGCACAACCGTGGAATCTCACAGCCTTTCAGACCATAAGGGTAGCCTGCCCCGTCATATCGTTCATGATGCAATTCAATATAGGGAATGAGATCGGCAAAACGCTCGTTCGTCATGGCCATTTTTTTGCCCCAGGTGACATGGCCCTTGATCGTTTCCCATTCTTCAGCGGTAAGCTTTTCTTTCTTATTCAAGATGGACCATGGAATTTCGAGCTTTCCAATGTCATGAATCAGTGCGCCCAGTACAAAATTCCGCTTCTCCACATTATCGAGTTCCAGCAACTCACTTATATCGAGAGCATACTTATATACGCGTTTGGAATGTTTGAATGTATCCATATCCTTATACCTGAACAAGTTGAGCTGTTGCTCAATGTCGCGCACATCCTGCACCAGATCAATCTCTTGCTCCATGCCATCATTACTACCGTGGCGATGCACATTGTTTTTGCCTTGCTTTTTGGCATAATACAGCGCTTTATCCGCCTGATCCACAAGTTGTGACTTGTTATACATATCGACTTCATAACGTGCAACACCTGCGGAGAACGAGAGACAACCGTGCGGAAACACTTCAACCCCTTCAAAAGGTGTGTCGTTCAGCTGCTTGCGCAGCTTGTTCATGAAAGCATAAGCCTCGTCCAGATCCATGCCTGGCATGAGCAGGGTGAACTCTTCTCCGCCATAACGAAAGGCGGTGACCGAAGTGCCTTCCGTCTTCCGACTGAGGAAATCTCCGAGAAGAGCCAGCAGGCTGTCACCCTGGAGATGACCGAAGCGGTCGTTATACTTTTTGAAATCATCAATATCGATGAGTCCCAGTGAAAGCGGGGTTCCCTGAGAACGGGCGTTACCAAGCTCGGTCTCCAGCATACTTTCAAAATGACTGTGGTTAAACAAACCTGTGCGTTGATCCGTATTCGCCTTTTCCTCAATACTCTGATACATCACAAACAGCTGTTTGAACGCATGTGATAGCAGAATGCTAAGACTGAGGTAGAGCAGCAGGCCGAGAACGCCGTTATGCACAACGAGAATGGTCAGCACGAGCGCCAAAATCAATGTACATAAATAGACGAGCAGCGATTCGGTAACAAACACACGCTTCATCTGCTGTAATGCATCCTTTGTTGAGAAATGAAAAAACAGGCCAAGCGTGATTGTATTGATGATGAAGTAGGCTGCAAGTGCCGCAAAATAGGGCAGCAAGTTATATCCATCCAGTGCTCCCGGAATTCCTCCAGTCCAAGTAAATACATAAGCCGCTCCAGCAATCATGAGGCTGTAAATGCTGAAATTGACGATATGTTTCCACCAGGTGAGTTTGCGATCCTTGATTAACAGAATGAGGGAAACAGGCAGCAGTACAGACAGACTGAATGCACCACCAAACATGAAGATAGAGGCGAGGTACACGGAAGAGTCCATGGATTGCTGATTGCCTTTGGGTGGAATTTGAAACGTGAAATAATCCAAAATCAGCGCCGCACCAAGCATCGTGTATACCATTACCCATTCGTCAGAGGATAGATGGAGATAAGACCACTTGTTCATATACAGAAAAATACCGATGCCGGTACAGCTAAGCAAGACGACATACATGCTGCTCCGATCTGCTTTATGGATAAGGTTACGAATAAAGTTCATAAAAATTCTCCTGCTTGGTTTAGTCTGCTCTTGATGTGAATATATCGGCTTGTACTATATTGATGTATAACATAACAAGTTACCTCCCAAAAATCCAGAAAGAAAAAACAGGCCGCTGGCAGCCTGTTTGTCTTGGTTGGCGAAGTATATGTACTAGCCGCCCAGCTTGTATCCCGAAGTCAATGCAACAACGACAGAAGCTACGATGATTGCGTTGATGACGAGACGGGAATATTTAATGCCTTCGAATTTTTTCATGGAAAAGACCTCCCTTCCTTGGAGTCTGTCCGAATGTCTTCAGGCCTGATGGAACTCACTGGCTGCAAAGCTTCTCCGGTTCGATTCACCATCATGTACTGGATAAACAGGAATATGCCAATGTTCATGACCACATCGCCGATGCTGATCACCTGGGTCCGCGGATAAGGGCTGGACAGCGGGATGATATCACCTAGGAATGAAAGATGTGTGGAAGCATCCATCATATAGTGCTTTGATACCGCCCCGCCTTCGCGCAGCATATCTACATAATAGGGCCCAAGAACAGCAGAGGCGTCCACGGAAACCGGCATACGCCCACCGTTCACTGCCATGACGATGAAATTGAGAAAGACACCGATCCAGATCAACGTAAAACCTTTGTAATGTCGATTAAGCCACAAAAATGCTAGACCTGTGACATAAACGGCAGCAAACAGGTACCCGTTGATGGATGCAACCCAATCAAGCCTTTCCTGCAAGAAAAAGATGAAGAACTGGGCCAGCAGCAACAGCGGGAATATCCATCCGCCTCGCAGCTTGAGTGCTGCAAACTGGTGGAGACCATACCGAAATCCTCCCCGGAACAGTCCAACGATCAAGCCTAGCAGAATGCCGTCGTATACCATGATTAACTCCTGTCTTACAGATATGTGTAAATGTGATTGCGTGTTTGTGTATCTATGTTATTCGACCTTTTACTGGTAAATCCTTCAATGGAAAATATTTTTTTGAGAAGAAATTTGCAAAAAAATAAACAAAAAACCGCCTTTACGAACCAATGGGTCGAATCCATTGAAAAGTTCGGTAAAGACGGCTTTATATTATGTCAAAATGCGAGCTTTAATGCACCTAGCATATGTTCGATTTATTCCGATTCCCCGTTGAGATAATTGAAGAACGGGTGGTCAACCCAGAAGGTGTAACTGGAAATATCCGCATCAGGGGCGAGCTTACGGAATCCTTCCTGAATTGCCTTGGAATTCTCCTTAAGGGAGAAGGATTGTGCGTAATAGTTGCCAAGTGAAATTTTATTGTTAGCAATGACCGGATATTCCGCCAGAGCAGTCGGCGAATAATACAGCGGCTGCCACCAGGAAGCATGGATTAAGGCAGAGGTGTCATCGCTATTCTTTTTGGCATACTTCAATATAATGTCGTTGAAACGGGCTTTGTCCGCTGTGTTATTGAACTCGAACTGAATGTCATATTCTTTGGCGTAGGCGATGTAGTTGCCATTCTCGATCTGGGTTACTTTGTAATCCGGTGTTTCTTTGGGCTCTCCCCATTCCTTCAAATAGATGAAGGCAGATGTCTTCGGCTGGAACTGTACATCAGCATCGATGCCTTCACTGCGCAACAGTCCAATTAACTGCACCGCATGTTTAATATCATCATGTCCGTAAGTTAAAGTCAGTTCATCGATGAAGTTGGAATTAAAGCGACTATCCTTAAGATTGTAACCTGTGACGAGATCATTCCGCAGAGCTTGATCCACAATGGTCCGAAGCTCTGGTGCTTCTATTAAATCAGCAGTGCGATAGGCAGCGTACAATTTGGAGTAAATGTCAGCGTCGCCGGAACGGCCAATTTCATTTTTATATTTACCCTGACTGGTCAATACCCGTCCAAGCAAAATGTTGGCAAAATCGGAACTCGCTTCGCCACCCTTACGGAGAGCGGGGTACAGACTTTCCGGAATTAGACCTGTATCGATGGCAGCGGCCAGTTCCTGCGCGGCTTGTCCCTGCACGCGGCTTGGGCTAATGCCCAGTTTTGCAAGTGCCTTTGCTGTTTTGTCTTCAGGATATGTATAGGCCAGTTCTTTGAATCCGGCTGCTTTGACTGCGATGAAGACAGCAGCATAAGTGCTCAGTTTGTCATTGGCACGAACTTCCGTACCGGATAGGATACCATTGTTATATAAGGAAACGGCAGCTTTATAAGCTGAATCATTCGATTTCAGATCAGTAAAGGATGGCGCCTTAACTTCACTGTCACTTGCTTCATCTGTAGCAGGAGCAGCTTGATCGGCTTCAAGAATGGTAGCAATCGCCTTGATGAAGTCACCCTTCGTTAACTGTTTCGGCAATTGGATATTGTATTTAGCTTGCAGGAATTGGGCGTAATCAGCTGCACTCTCGGTATAAACTGAAGGAGCTTGTGCTGCCGGTCCTTTAACAGCCTGTGAGGTCGTTTGTCCGGCGGGAGTGGCGGATGCTGCGGATACCGAAGCGGGCAAGCTGAGGCTGCCGAGTGTAACCGGAGCGGCGAGCAGAGCGGCCAGTGTGATCTGGGTGATTTTTTTCAAATGAATAGCCTCCTCAAAATAGGGTTGGAAAATAAATAAGATTGCGTTATAATTCTGACAAATCCTATCTGAATATAATAATTGGATTGACTTTAGCATGGAGCAGCTCTGGATGTCAACGGAAAAAACCTTGGTATAGAGAGGCTTCGGAGGCTCTGTCGAAGGCAAATCAACTATTATATTCCATTTAGTGTATACGCTCAAAGATTTATTGACAAGGATCGACAGTATCCGCTAGGATTATAAAAAAAGAATAGTGAAAAGGGGAATTTTCAAAATGAAAAGAGGTTTATCGTTCGTCTTATCGATCATCATGTTGGCTATATTGCTGGCGGCTTGTGGAAATTCTGCTTCCAAAGACGAACAATCGGCCCAAGGTAGCGACAGTGAAAAATCACTGCGCATGGCGCTTGTACTTCCTGAAAAAATCGGGGTAAACCCGTTCTTCGTACAGATGGATGAAGGTTTCAAAAAAGCAGGCGAGGAATTCAAGGTAGATACCAAAACGATTGAATCGACTGACCCGGCAGCATTTGAGCAAAACCTGCGTGCTGCAGTTGCTGAGAACTATGATCTGATCATTACAGCGACATTCCAGGCAGAAGATGCACTGAAGAAAGTGGCTGCCGAAAATCCGGACAAGTCCTTTGCCGTTGTAGACACAACGGTGGATCTACCGAACGTACGTAGCGTTGGTTTCCATGAATATGAAGGAGCATACCTGCTTGGTGCAGCTGCCGGACTGTCTACGAAAACAGACAAAGTCGGTATGATTGCCGCGATGGATGTTCCATTGATCAAGAAATATACAGAAGGTTTCAAAGCTGGTCTGGAATCGGTTAACCCGAAAGCGGAATTCTTTGTGAACTACGTTGGTGGATTTAACGACCCGGCCAAAGCAAAAGAGCTTGCGTTGGTTCAATTCGGCAAAGGTGCTGACTTCATTGCCGCAGCATCCGCTGTAGGGGATCTGGGCGTGTTCGAAGCCGCGAAAGAAAAAGGCTTCTATACTTCCGGTCAGGATACGGACCGTACCGTTGAAGATCCGGAACATATCGTACTGTCTCAATTAAAGTCGACTGATACAGTTTCTTACCAGACGGTGAAAGACTTCGTTGAAGGAAACTTCAAGGCGGGCGCTGTCAACTATGGCTTGAAAGAAGATGGCGTAGGCCTGACTTACGTAACACGTGATAGTGAGACTCCATTGAATGCTTTTGTTGGACAAGAAGTTATCGACAAGGTTAAAGCAATCAAGGATGATATCGTATCCGGCAAAATCGTTGTGAAAGATCCATTGCAACAGTAGTATTGTTTGTTTCATAGGATTGAGTAATTGAGTTGATCAGCCGGCTGCCCGATCAGGCAGCCGGTTTTGCTGCTATTTTAGACCGAGAGGAGAGAACGCGAGATATGCTGTTGGAGATGGAGCAGATTACGAAGAAATACGGCGGCTTCACCGCTAACCGGGACATCCGTTTTAATTTGCGAGAAGGAGAGATTCATGCCCTCGTGGGTGAGAACGGCGCTGGTAAGACAACCCTGATGCGTATGTTGTATGGAATGGAGCAACCGACATCAGGCACAATCAAAGTTCGTGGACGCGAGGTCAGCTTCGCAACTCCGTCTCAGGCCATGGCAAGTGGTATCGGCATGGTGCATCAGCATTTCATGCTGTTTCCTTCCTTTACGGTTGCCGAGAACATCGTGATTGGCCGTGAACCTTCTGCGGCAGGGGTATTTGATCGCAAACAGGCGGCGGCCCAGGTGAATGAATTGGGCAGAACGTATGGCATGCCAGTTGATCCGTGGAAAAAAGTATTTGAATGCCCTCTGGGCATGCAGCAGCGTGTTGAAATTCTCAAGGTGCTGCATCAGGGCGCGGACATCATTATATTGGATGAACCATCAGCGGTACTGACACCGCTGGAAGTGAAAGAACTACTCGCGAATATGAAATCCCTTGCCAAGTTGGGCAAAACCTTTGTATTGATCACGCACAAGCTGCAGGAAGTTATGGATGTGGCAGACCGGATCACGGTTCTTCGTGATGGTCAGGTGACAGGTACATTGGAAGCAAAAGACACGAATGTAGAGGAACTGTCCCGCCTGATGGTAGGCCGTGAGCTGGTTCGCATGGACAAGCAGCCATCCGTTCCGGGAGAAGCTGTGCTTCAGGTGGAAGCGGTAAACTTGTCAGGGGCAGAGGACCGTTCTGCACTCAAGGATATCCATTTGCAAGTTCGGAAAGGTGAGGTCGTTGGAATCGCGGGTATTTCCGGCAACGGCCAGTCTGAATTGATCCAGATTATTGCGGGTCTACGCAAGGCAGATAGCGGCCGCGTCCTGCTGTCAGGACAGGATACAACCAATTGGCCGGTGCGGCGCATTCGGGAGCATGGACTTGCCCATATCCCGGAAGACCGTTATATGTGGGGAGCGGCGAAGGATGCGAGCGTTCGTGAAAATGGACTGATGGGCCACCATCACCGGCTTCAATCACGCGGTATCATTAAAGCGAAGGCAGCACGGACCATGGTGGAGAACTGGATCAAGCAGTTCAGCATCAAAACCGGTTCTGCGGAAACGAAGGCGCAGTTCCTATCTGGCGGTAACTTGCAGAAGTTGATTGCTGCGCGTGAGTTTGCCCAGGATACGCCGTTTCTGATTGCGGCTGAACCTACGCGGGGTGTAGACATCGGAGCGATGGAGACCATCCACGCTGAATTGCTGCGCAAACGGAATGAGGGTGCTGGTATTCTGCTCGTTTCCTCGGAATTGTCTGAGATTTTGCAATTATCGGATCGAATCATTGTCATGTATGAAGGCGGAATTGCCGGGGAACTGAAGGCAGATGAAGCAACAGAAGAACAGATCAGCTTGTTGATGGCAGGAGGGAAAGAGCGGATATGAATCGGGTAAAAGAAACACTTCGCGGACTCATACAGCCGCTGCTTGCCGTATTCATCGGTTTGCTGGCAGGTGCTGTAGCCATTCTGATCGTTGGCGGTTCCGTGGTGGATACGTATGCGGAGATGTGGAAAGGGGCCTTCGGCAACTTCTACTTCTTCACTAACACACTGGCACGTTCGACGCCCATTATTCTTGCGGGGCTGGGCGTAGCACTGGCATTCCGCGCCGGATTTTTCAACATGGGTGCAGAAGGACAGATGGTTCTGGGCGGACTTAGTGCAGCGCTGACGGCGCTCTACCTGCCGGGTCCAGGCTGGTTTGTCTGTATTGCAGCCATTGTGGCGGGGATCATCGCCGGTGGGGTCTGGTCGCTGTTTGCAGGTTGGCTGGATGCCCGCTTTGGCATGAATCTGTTGATCACAACACTGCTGCTCAACTATATTGCGATTTATTTTGGAGGATACATGGTATCCTACCCGTTTAAAGACCGTACAGGATCAGCGGCAATGGCCCAGACGCCAATGATTGATCAGAGTGTCTGGCTGCCGAAGCTGTTCCAGGGTATGGGACTGCATGCTGGATTCATCATTGCTATTGTGGCGGCGATTCTCATCTACTGGTTCACACACAAGACGGTAACTGGTTATGAGATTCGCATGTTGGGAAGCAATCCTTCGTTTGCAACGTATGGTGGCGTGCGACGCATTCGCATGATGATGCTGTCCATGATCATCAGTGGTGGACTTGCAGGTCTTGCGGGTGCAGGGGAAGTGCTAGGGACACAGTATCGTTTCCTTGATGGATCGTTGTCATCGGCAAGTTATGCATGGAGCGGCATTATGGCGACCTTGCTTGCCCGCTCGCATCCGCTAGGAACAGCTGTGGCGGCAATCCTGCTTGCAGCGTTGCAGACAGGTGCTATGGGGATGGAACGGAATACGGATGTGCCGCTGGAAGTCGGTAGTGTCATCCAAGCAGTATTGACGTTATTTGTATCGGCTCAGATCGGATATTCATTCCTGAAGCGGAGAAAGGAGAAAAAGTCCAATGCAACAACTGTTTGATGCAGCCATGTTTGGCTCTACCTTGCGGATTATGACGCCGATCCTGCTTGCAGCGCTCGGTGGGGCTTTATGCTCTCGTGTCGGTCTGTTCAACGTGGGTCTGGAAGGACTCGTACTGATCGGTGCTTTCTCCGCTATTGTCGGTAACTATCTGTTCGGCAATGTACTGTTGGCTGTAATATTTTCTATTGTGATCGTCATGTTGTTCTCTGCGCTATTTGCCTTTATCAGTATTAATCTGAAGGCCAACGCCATTGTGGTCGGGATCTCGCTTAACTTTCTGGCCACAGGACTGACGACTTTTGCGCTGCGGGCGATTTTTGATGTAAAAGGTGCTTACTATGACAAGGATATGGTGGGACTCCCCAAATGGGACATTCCTCTTATTAAGGACATTCCGTGGGTAGGCGATGTTATCTCAGGGCATAGCCCGCTCGTGTATCTCGGGATTATTATCGTAATTGCCTTGCAGTTTTATCTGTTCAAAAGTGTCTCCGGTTTCCGTCTTCGTTCCGTGGGTGAGAACCCGGTAGCGGCACAAAGTATCGGCATCAAGGTGCGCGGTATTCAATATGGTGCAGTTCTGATGTGCGGCGTATTGTGCGCCTTGGCGGGTGCACAGTTATCGCTCGGTCAGGTTACGATGTTTACCGAGGGCATGACCGCAGGTCGCGGCTTCATCGCATTGGTAGCGACCATGTTGGGTCAAGCGAATCCGCTCGGCGTTATGGGGTCCAGTGTGCTGTTTGGGTTCATGGAAGCTCTTAGTATCCGACTACAGGGCTTCGCGTTGCCAACTCACTTTACCATGATGCTGCCGTATATTGTGACACTGGTGGCGATGTTCTTCTTCAAGGACCGTACTTATGCACAAGACGCACTGAAAGCGGGCGGAAGCTCGCGTTAAATCCTGAATGTTATGCTGGAAGCATATAAAGAAGGAGGAATCACGCTTGCATAATAAGGCTGAACGTCTGAAAAAAACGAAAAGCCCGGCACCCAAAGCGGGTGCTGAGCACGGAGACCGACTGCCACCGGGGCAGGTACTGACCGAGAAATTCCCGATTCTGCATGAAGGTGAAGTGCCGGAATACGACCTTTCCACCTGGGATTTGAAGGTATTCGGTGAAGTTGAAGAGGAGAAGGTGTTCTCCTTCGCCGAGCTTCAGGGGATGCCTCAAGTGAACACGGTGAGCGATATTCATTGTGTTACCCGCTGGTCGAAGTTTGATACACCATGGGAAGGCATACGGTTCTCGGATTTCATCAAGCTACTTGGCGTCAAACCGGAAGCAAAATATGTTATGATCCACGCGGATCATGATTATGAAACGAATGTTCCGTTCGAAGAACTAATGCATGATGATGTATTGCTTGCTTTTAAATTTAACGGTGAGCCGCTCACACCAAAGCACGGTTATCCGCTGCGCTTGGTTGTTCCACAACTCTACTTCTGGAAGAGTGCGAAGTGGATACGGGGTCTGGAATTCATGAAAGAAGATCGCAATGGCTTCTGGGAAGTCAATGGTTTCCATCATTTTGCCGATCCGTTCAAGGAGCAGCGCTTCTCTGGTGAAGATATTCCGATTCCGGAAGACGAATGGACGAAGAAGGAGTTTGATTAAGATGTTGATGCCTATTTTGCAAATTCATTCCGAAGATATGCCTGCATATGCCATTGTCTGTGGTGATCCGGCACGTGCGGAGAAAATTTCCCGCAAGCTGGAGCAGGCGAGAGAACTGGCGTTCAGCCGGGAGTATCGCACGTTTGTAGGATTGTATGAAGGTGTACAAATGGCCGTGGTCAGCCATGGCGTAGGTTCACCAGGAGCAGCTGTCTGCTTCGAAGAACTGATCCGGGCAGGGGTAACGACCCTGATTCGTGCAGGTACAGCGGGCTCGTACACAACGGATTATCCAGCGGGCAGCGTAATCGTCAGCACGGCCGCTGTGCGTACGGACGGGCTGACACGTCAGCTGGTACCAGATGGTTTCCCTGCGGTAGCGGACCTTGGTGTTACACAAGCGTTAATCGAGGCAACTCGTGAGCATGCAAGTGCAGCGAAAGCTTCAAGTGCGGGTAAAGTTGGCGTGGGCATTACCGTTACGCTGGATGCATTCTTCACAGGCGTTGAAGAGATTCCTCATCGCAAGTACAAGCAGGCGGGTGCTCTTGCCGCTGAGATGGAAATTGCCGCACTTTACATCGTCAGCACACTACGCGGCGCTCGTGCCGGAGCTATTGTCGCTATCGACGGTTTCGCAGACAGCGACCTGGCAGCCGAGTATGATCCGCATACAAATGCGGTAGCTGATGCAGTTGAGCGGGAGATCGAAGCGGCACTGCGTGCACTGGCTGCACTGGCTCGTCAGGATCAGGCGTAAAAGCTGAGATCATCAGGGTATTTTGTAGTACTATTGCTGGTAAAAAGCTAAACGCGCAAATGATGTCCATCTGAGGTGGATAATATAAAAGGGCGTCCCATAAGGTCATGAACATGACTAAGGGGCGCCCTTTTGAGTTTGAGATAGAAGCGACTGGCGTTAGATTGGAAGGTGCAATCGATTCGTTAGCGTTGTCCGAACAATTGCTGTGCCGTCTCAATAAATAACCGGGATGCGGGAGAAGCATCAACAAGTGAAGGAACGGCAATCTCAATATTGCGGTAGGCTTTCGGCTCTGTGGGGAGTGCTTTGACACCCGGAGGCAGCCAGGATAGTGAGATCGCAGGCAGCATGGCGGTCCCGAGTCCCTGCTCGATCATGCTAAGGCAAGTGTTTACGTTATACACGACAAATCCGAAATGTAATTCTGCATCTGCTCGATTGAACAGATCAACAATCGGTACCTCATAGCCGCCTTTGCAAATAATCATGGGGTGTTTGTCCAGCATTTGTACCGGCAGAATTTCCTGATTCGCAAAAGGTTCATCGTCCCGAAACACCGCGAGCATCTCCTCGCTATAGAGTGGAAGCGTCTCATAAGACACATCTACTGGTTCTTTATCTGTGGCAATAATGAGAGCTACATCAATGGCGCGTGAGCTTAGCCACTCCTGAATTTCAAGGATGTTCCCCTCGTGCAGCTCAAACTGAATCTGAGGATAGCGGTCCCGAATCGAGCGGATGATTTTTGGCAGCAGATGGGCGGATGACATTGGGAAAGAGCCAATACGAATCGTACCAATCTCCAACCCTTTTTCGGCGGCAACGACCTGCTGTACCTTATCAAATTGCTGTAAAATGCGGCGGAAAATAACCAGAATTCGCTGTCCCACATCCGTAAGCACGATGCCGTTCCTACGATCCCGTATGATTAGAGTGACATCCAGTTCATTCTCTAGCGAAGAGATGGCCCGACTGACTGCGGGCTGTGTCATATTCAGTTCCTGGCCTGCACGGGTGAAACTTCCCGTCTCTGCAATTTTCACAAATAACTGCAACTGTGAGTTGTTCATAACGAATATGGTATGCTCCTTATGATTAACATGCATTTCAATTATTTCGATCATTATTGTATCATGAAGACACGGAACGATCAAAGAACGAATGTAAAACGGATCTGGATCGGATTCCAAATGGTTTGCAGGCACAGAAAGAGCGCAGGATAATGTGTACGATTGATTAAACTGCGCCTGTAGATGTGTGCCGGATAGGAGAATAAACATATGGCTTTATCACGTGCAAAAGCAGGCTGGGTCCTGGCTTTTCTGGTACTCATGTGGGGAGTAAACTGGCCCCTGACCAAATACGCATTAAATTTCACACCGCCGCTCATATTCGCAGGCATGCGCCTGTTAATTGGGGGTCTGGTGCTGGGGCTGTATGCTTTTCCCCGCTACAAAACGCTGCGACTGAAGCAAACCTGGCATATTTATGCCATATCTGCGGTGCTTAACATCATCTTCTTCTACGGTTTTCAGACCGTGGGGCTGACGGAAGTGCCAGCAGGATTATTTTCATCCATTGTGTTCCTACAGCCTGTGCTGCTCGGAATCGGGGCATGGTTGTGGCTGGGTGAGTCCATGTATGGACTGAAGATTGCCGGATTGGTGATCGGTTTTGCAGGGGTGGCTACGATCAGTATTGGTGGCATGACAGGCAAAGTATCCCCTGAAGGGGTTATGCTTGGGCTGTTCAGTGCAATTAGCTGGGCGATCGGGACCGTATATATGAAGCGAAATTCAATGAAGGTCGATGGAATCTGGATGACAGCCATTCCGATTTTGATCGGCGGAGTTGTTCTGACGTTGACAGGTACGGTCACAGAGAGCTGGGCTGATGTGCAGTGGGTGCTTCCTTTTATACTGGATACGCTGTTTATTTCGGTGTTTGTCATTGCAATGGGCTGGCTCGCGTTCTTCAAACTGGTTAGCTCCGGCGAAGCCAGCAAAGTAGGATCGTTTACGTTCCTGATTCCGCTGATCGCCCTGTTATGCAGTGTGCTGTTCCTCGGAGAGTCGGTTACGGTCAATCTGATCGCAGGTCTGGTTATGATTATTGCCAGCATCCTGCTTGTGAATGTTAAAGTGAAAGGCAGTAAAGTGGCGAAAATATAAAGTTATTATGGTGAACTTTCTTCAAGTGGTTGTTGAACCTTGTATACATTCCGAATGACAATGCAAAAAATGGGTAAGTTATATATAGGAACATCACCATGATTACGAAGAGGAGGACTCCAGCATGACACAGAACAATCAACCTCAGGATGAGGCTGCAATTCGCAACAAACTGGATGAAGACGGGGATTCCTTGATGGAGAAAAAGAAAATTTTGAGCGGTGTGGATATTGAGCCGCAAGCGGACGAATGGTCTGCCAAACCGTCACCTGTAGCATTTGATGAAGGTAAATCATCCAAAGAATAAGAGGAACCAGATATAGCTTTAAAAGAAGCGGGTACCGTAGAAGGTATCTGCTTTTTTATATCAGAATGGGTAAGCACGTTACGGAGCATCATCTTCCTGATGTCTTATTGTATAATCATGGGAAACGTTTGTGAGAGGAGAATGTGAAGATGAGTGAGATTAACATTAGAAGGGCTGTCATCGGAAATTACACGGGAGTATCTGCCTTAATGGATGAACTTCATCACTTGCATGTGGAGGCCAGGCCAGACGTATACAGAGAGCTGCAGACGAGAATGAGTCATAAGGAATATGAAGAACTACTGGAAACGGATCATCGTTATCTCTATGTTGCGGAATTGCTGGAACAGGGTGAGATTGTTGGATTTGCGAGCGCGCAGTTGAATGTTATTCAGAATGTGGATTTGTTAAAGGATCGAAAGATGTTATATATCCATGAGATCATCGTTGGTAGCAAACATCGTGGACATGGGACAGGCAAACTGTTGATGCAGGAGTTAATCCAACTTGGCAAAAAAATGCAGGTCGACAGTGTTGAACTGACCGTGTCTACATTTAATACTGGTGCTCAAGCTTTCTATGAGCAGATGGGTCTGGCTGTACGCAGCAGCAGAATGGAATACATACTATAATGTGCCTGTACGAAGACTGATGAGATGTCTGGTGCATTAGTGCAGTCGTAGGAAGCATGGAATACATCCATTTGGAGTAAAATAAAGAAATAGTCTTGCATACCCCCATGGGGTATGTTACTCTTATTACAGAACGAAAGAAAAGGGGTGTTCGCGATGGAACATCAGAGCCATCCCAAGGAACCTTTGGAGTCATCCGTAACAGAGGTGAACGAAGTCTCACAGACCGATGATCAGCAAGCCAATTCATGTCATACGTCAGGCAGTGATGGAAAGCATGTGCGCAAGAGCCATCACTCCCAAGAGATGAAGGGCAACCTGATTTCCCGCTTGAACCGTGTTGAAGGACAGATTCGCGGGATCAAGGGATTGATCGAGAAGGATACCTATTGTGATGATGTACTGACACAGATCGCGGCTGCTCAGTCCGCTCTTAATTCAGTAGGCAAGCTATTGCTGGAAGGCCACATGAAGAGCTGCATCGTTGAGCGCATTCAGGCCGGAGAGCATGAGGTTGTGGATGAATTGTTGGTAACGGTAAGAAAGTTAATGAAGTAATTATTTTTGAATGAACTCATCATTTATATTTCTAAGGAGGAACTACCCATGTCTAATATTACGTTGAACGTTACAGGAATGTCTTGCAATCACTGTGTGAAATCGGTTGAAGAAGCTGTGAAGAATGCGGGAGCGAATGGTCAGGTTGATCTGGCAGCAGGAACTGTCGCAGTTGAATATGACGAGCAAAAAGTCAATGTGGATCAGATCAAGGCAGCCATCGAAGATCAAGGGTATGACGTAGTCTAATCATCGCAGGCTTAAACTGAACTTCCCTTTGCATGGAAAGGAATTCAACAGGTCTTTTCCATTAAATGAGTTCATTGTTTAAGCCTGATTTTCTGTCTTTTATATACCCCTTGGGGGTATTGAATGTGTAGGGATATTTCATAGAGAAAGGAGCTAACAACATGGATAAGTCATCAACAACGGAAAACGCAACAGTATCAGAACCCGTACCTTCACAGGAAGCAGCGGGATTGCAGACAACACTGCAAATTACAGGCATGACCTGTGCTGCCTGCTCTACCCGGATTGAGAAGGGTTTGTCCCGAATGGAAGGGGTCAATCAGGCGAATGTTAACCTCGCTATAGAACAAGCAACGGTATCCTATGATCCGAAGACAACGAACATCAATGCTTTGCGGGATAAGGTGGAGGCGCTTGGCTATGGTACAGTAACGGAATCCGTGGATCTGGACATTACAGGCATGACCTGTGCTGCTTGTTCTACTCGAATCGAAAAAGGTCTTTCCCGGTTGCCGGGTGTATCCCGTGCAAACGTGAACCTGGCGCTGGAAACGGGACATGTGGAATTTGCAGCAGGAGTACTGAAGGCAACCGATATTACGGCGAAGATCAAACAGCTCGGTTATGGAGCAGAGTTGCAGAAGACACAGGAAGATACCCAATCAGTGCGTGAGCGTGAATTACAGCGTAAAAAGTGGAAATGGATGATCTCCGCCCTGTTATCTTTGCCACTGCTTTGGGCCATGGTGGGTCACTTCTCATTCACCTCGTGGATCTGGGTACCGGATCTGTTCATGAACCCATGGTTCCAACTGGTGTTGGCAACGCCAGTACAGTTTGTGATTGGATGGCAATTCTATGTGGGAGCCTATAAAGCGCTCCGTAATGGCAGTGCCAATATGGATGTACTGGTTGCTTTGGGTACAAGTGCGGCTTTCTTCTACAGTCTGTATCTGACCCTGACCAGTGGCAATGCAGCTTCGACCATGATGGATCATGGTGGGACGGGAATGGCTACAGCAGCCATGCCAACCGTGGAGCTTTATTATGAGACGAGTGCCATTCTGATTACGTTGATCCTATTGGGAAAATGGTTTGAGGCCGTAGCCAAGGGGCGTTCCTCTCAGGCAATCAAGAGCCTCATCGAACTGGCTCCGCGTGAAGCCAGAGTGATTCGTGATGGACAGGAGGTTATTGTACCGTCTGCGTATGTCGTGGTAGGTGATCTCGTTCTGGTAAAACCCGGAGATAGCATTCCTGTCGATGGCGTCGTGGAGGAGGGGCAGTCTTCTGTCGACGAATCCATGTTAAGCGGAGAGAGCCTGCCCGTGGATAAAAAACCAGGGGACGCCGTTACAGGTGCTACGTTGAATAAAAATGGAGTATTAAGACTGCGTGCGACCCGCGTGGGCTCGGACACGGCGTTATCCCAAATTATTAAAGTGGTTGAACAAGCGCAGGGTTCCAAGGCCCCTATTCAGCGGATTGCCGATGTGATCTCAGGTATCTTTGTTCCGATTGTTGTAGGCATCGCGGCAGTCACGTTCCTGATCTGGTATTTTTTCGCCAGTCCCGGTGACTTTGCCGGTTCGCTGGAGAAGGCGATTGCTGTACTTGTCATAGCCTGTCCTTGTGCGCTTGGACTCGCAACTCCAACGTCCATTATGGCTGGATCAGGGCGTGCGGCGGAATATGGTGTGTTGTTCAAAGGCGGCGAACATCTGGAATCGGCACAGCAGATCCAAACCGTTGTACTGGACAAAACAGGTACAGTTACCCAAGGCAAGCCCGTGCTTACGGATGTGGTGACGGCTCCAGAATGGACGGAAGCAGACCTGCTGCAACGGGTGGGAGCAGCAGAGCAGAGTTCGGAGCATCCATTGGCTGAGGCGATTGTAGAAGGAATCCGAGGTAAAGGTCTGGAACTGGTCCAGTCAGAGCAATTCGAGAACATACCGGGATATGGTGTGCGAGCTCGGGTTCAGGGACAAGAAATCCTGGTCGGGACACGCCGACTGCTTACGGATGCGAAGGTGAATGTCTCCGAGGAAACGATGCAACAGATGAATAACCTTGAGGAACAAGGACGCACAGCGATGCTGGTCGCCGTGGACGGTCAATGGGCTGGGGTTGTTGCGGTGGCGGATACCATCAAGGAAACTTCACGGGAAGCCATTCAGCGGCTTCATGCTATGGGAATTGATGTCATCATGATTACGGGAGACAATGAGCGGACAGCACGCGCTGTAGCGGAGCAAGCCGGAATTAATAAAGTTCTGGCTGAGGTACTGCCAGAGGGTAAAGCGGCAGAAGTGAAAAAACTTCAGGAGAGTGGCCTCAAGGTAGCGATGGTTGGAGATGGTATCAACGATGCTCCGGCCCTTGCTACAGCCGATATTGGTATGGCCATCGGAACCGGAACCGATGTAGCGATGGAAGCAGCGGATATTACGCTAATGCGCGGCGATCTGAACAGTATTGCAGATGCAATCGAGATGAGCCGGCGCACGATGGGCAATATCAAGCAGAACCTGTTCTGGGCACTTGGCTATAACGTGATTGGTATTCCAATTGCAGCAGTGGGCTTCCTGGCTCCTTGGTTAGCAGGTGCGGCCATGGCGTTCAGCTCCGTGTCAGTTGTACTGAATTCGCTGCGTCTGCAACGAATGAAACTGAAAACTGAAAAGCAATGACTGATGTCCATTGAGGGACGTGATTCAACTTTCTATTATGCTCAAAAGTAAGCATAGGGTGCGGTCCGCTACGGCGGACCGTGCTTTTTTTGTTGAGGAAAGGTGTTTGAAATATGCTAAGGGAATGGTCCTTACCTTGTTATTAGAAGGTGAGCATGTGAAGTGATGTCCTCTTATGAAATGGAATACATTGTTTGCGAAACACATCTTTATCTTTCTGAACCTTTCAGAAATAGATTGACAATATAGACATATAGACTTAAAATTTAAAACGATCGTTTGATTCAAACAATCGTTTACATCAAATTCGAACTAATGAGTAATGGAGGACATCATTTATGTTGCAGGCTTTACGTATATTGTTGAAAAAACCGCCAGTAATTGTGGGGATCGTGACGGCACTTATGTTCCAAGTGATCTTCAGCGTGATCTGGATGACAGCATATTCCGGAGTGAATGACCGGATGAATGAATTGACGGTTGCCGTTGTCAATGAGGATGGAGAGCAGTCCAAGGGGATCGCAGATCGTATGGCTGAGACGCTTCCTTTTCATACCGTAACGAATCTGAGTGCTGCCGAAGCACTTGACCAGTTAAATCATCGCAAGATTCATATGGTGCTGAATATTCCTGCAGGGTTTAACGAGCTGATTCAGACAGCCGGTTCCACTGCCGAAATCAAGTACACCATTAACGAGGCGAACCCGGTTACGATCAAAAGCATGATGCAAGGTGTATCGCAGAGCGTGACGAACACGATTAACAAGCAAGCAACCGCTCAAGGTGTGCAAGCTGTGTTGACGGCTTCTGGAGCGCCTGCAGATCAGGCAGCTGAAGCTGCTGCCAACCTGACTACACGAGTGGAAGGTACAACCACTTCCATTAATTCGGTTAACGGTATGAACAATCAGATGGTGCCGATGATGATGGTACTCGCTTCTTATGTGGGAGCCATGATTATGGGTATGAACCTGCAGACAGCGATGGGTATGCTGTCGGCTACTCACTCCCGCTGGACTTTGTTTGGCGCCAGAGTAGTCATTAATCTGGGGTCTGCTCTTGTGGTTTCCCTGCTGGGATCATCACTGATCGTGTCGCTGGGCGGACAGATCGAGCAAGGATTTATCGCATTCTGGTTGTTCCAGGCGTTGTTCCTCTGCACGTTCATGTTCTTCTCCCAGTTCTTCCTGATCTGCTTTGGACCAGCGGGAAGTTTGTTCAACATCATTTCACTGTCGCTGCAACTGGTATCTTCCGGTGCAATGGTGCCACGTGAATTGCTGAACAGTTTCTACAGTGGTATTGGTCAGTATCTGCCTGCCACATATGCCGTTCAAGGTGTTCTGAGCGCTCAACTGGGTGGACCTGGAGTTCAATCCGCGGCTGGCTCAATTACCATTGTATTGCTGGTTGCTGTAGCCCTCTCCCTGGTGGTGACGTTGTTGAAAAAACAACGCATGCCAGCTGGGGCACCAAGCCCGGCTCAAATGAACAGCTAATTCCAGTCATCATGGTTGTTCTTCATAGGATATGATCAAGCACCCCGGTGATTTTCACCGGGGTGCTTGGTTTAATAGTAGGTTGAGGTGGCTAGCGTTGCAGAACCACAGGCGGCACACCTTGCGCTTTGATGCACAAACTTTCATAATGAAACGATAGAGTAGTCTTGCTGCAGCCCGGTGAGCTGGAGCAAATGAATAGAACGGACAAGAGGAGCGGACGGAATGACGGAACCGGAATTGGATATAAAAACGAGGATTTTGCTTGCAGCCAAGAAGCTTTTTGCACAGCAGGGGTATGACGGGACAAGTGTTCGTCAAATCTGTGATGAGGCGGGTGCGAATGTATCGCTGGTCTCGTATCATTTTGGTGGAAAAGAAAAGGTGTTCGAAGCATTATTTGAGCACTTTTTTCCTGATCATATGATGAACGAGTTGGCTGAAGAGTCCATGTCCTCCCCCGTGGAGGGTATCCGACGAATCATAGGTGAAGTCGTAAAATTCACGATGACGGACCGGGAGATGAGCGATATTGTGCAGCTTGAAATTACACTGCGTACCCATCGCACAGCTACCGTGTTTCGTTTTTTGGACCCCGTCTGGACCAGAGTGAGAGAACTGCTGCAAGAAGGCAAGGAGCAGGGCGTGTTTCAGATCGAGTCCGTATCTTATGCGATGCTTCAGGTCATGGGTGTGGCTTTGGCGCACAAACGGGCTAAGAATTCGCGGTTTAGCTTTGACTATCAGGATATGAACACAGATGAGCTGGCTGAGCAAACCATTGAATTCGTACTACGAGGATTGGGAGTGAATAGCAATGAACGAAACCATTGAATTGATGATGAAACACCGCTCTGTGCGGAAATTCAAGCCAGACCCGGTAAGTGAGGAGCAGCTGGCAGCAATCGTGGCGGCCGGGCAGATGGCTTCCTCTTCAAGTAGTGTGCAGGCCTATACTATAATAGCTGTTACCGAACAGGAGCAGAAGGCCAAATTGGCTGAATTGGCAGGCAATCAGTCTTACGTCAATGAATGCCCTGTGTTTCTCGTATGGTGTGCTGACCTTTATCGCCTGAGTGATGCTGCCAAGCGTCATTTGCCTGAAAAGGAATCCTATGAGGACTCCACTGAAAATTTTATGGTGGCCACCATTGATGTTGCACTCGCATCGCAAAATGCTGCGCTTGCAGCAGAGTCACTAGGTTTCGGAATTGTATATATTGGCGGGCTGCGCAACCGTATTGAGGAAGTGAGCGAAGTATTGGGTTTGCCCGACGGCGTCTATCCAGTATATGGGATGTGCATTGGTGTTGCTGATCAGGATACGGGTATTCGTCCGCGTCTACCACTGGATGCGGTCTTACACCATGGCCGCTATAACGCCGAGCAGACCCTCAAAGGTGTCGAGAGCTATGACGAAACGACTGCTGCATACATGAAGGAGCGCACTCAAGGGGAACGTTCTACACCGTGGTCCGAAATGATGGCGAAACGCCTCACAGAACCGGTACGTCTACAGATGAAGCCATTCCTTGAAGGCAAAGGATTCTTGAAACGTTAAGTGTAAATTCAAAAGAAGTCAGTTCGGCAGATGCCGACTGACTTCTTTTTTGCATACTATATCTATTTAGGAACCAGCACATGAATAGATGCCAATTCGGAACTAAGGAAGATCGTAGAAGCGTTTCGTATTCTGATAAAAGAGACGCGCAGCCCGCTCCGTTCCCATACCGGTCACTTCACTCCACGCTTGAATGACCTGTCTGGTCATGGCTGGATGCGTCATTCTTCCCTGGAAAGGTCCCTCGAAAGGCCAAGGTCCATCAGTCTCTGCCATAACCTGCTCGGAAGGATACTGGCGAGCTAATTCGCGAATTTCCTCTTCGTATATGATATCAGGTGTAAATGAGACGAAGTATCCGTTGTCAGCCATTCGCTGGACGGTCCCCTTGGAACCTTTGAACCAGTGAAAATGTGCCCGGCGATGTTGATATTGCTCCAGCAGGTCACAGGCGATATCGGCATCCTCGTATACAGCGTGCAGCACAATCGGTTTACCGTGCCGTTTCGCTAGCTGGATAAATCGCTCCAACAGATCGATATAGCCGCTCTGATCAAAGTACTGTCCTGCCTGTTCGGCTTCCTGTCGGTTGTAATAAGGCAATCCAACTTCCCCAATCGCTGTGGCTTGTCCCATATGCTTTTCGATCCATTTGATAAATAGATCCTGCTCTGCCAGGGACGGCAGGGGCTGCTCGGGATGGAACCCAAAGGCCGGATATACGGTACGAGGGTATTGGGAAGCTACTTCTAGGTTACTCTGGGCAGAAGCCAGATTCATGGAAACGGCGATGACAGCCTCAACCTGCTGGGATGGGAAGGAATGCAGCATCTCACGTTGTTCTTCAGGTGTATATTTGTCCAGGTGAAGATGGGCATCGATCAAGGGTGCAAAAGCGGTTGATTGCATGGATTGACCCCTCCTTTTTGTCTTTTACCAATGATACGCAGGATAGTTTGTCTTGGATCACCCATTTTAGGGAAAAAATAACTCAAAAACCCGCACTATTTAGATAGGCGGGTTTTCTGCTGTTCTTCTCTCATCCACTGGGAAATCTGCCGTTTCCGTTCAAGAAAAGCAGATTCCTCCGTGATCGCTTCGCGACGTGGACGATCAAAGGGAACATCGACCTCGTGAAGTACAGCCGCAGGCCGATTTGATAAAACATAGATACGGTCCGCAAGCAATAATGCTTCCTCGATATTATGCGTAATGAACAGCACCGAGCGGCGGTTCTGTTCCCAGATATCGAGCAGCCAGCGCTGCATGTCGCTACGGGTCAGTGCATCCAGCGCACTAAAAGGCTCGTCTAGCAGCATCAGCTCCTGCGGACTGAGCAGGGCGCGCAGAAAGGCAACCCGCTGCTGCATGCCGCCCGATAACATATGCGGATAGGCTTGTTCGAACCCAGCCAGTCCGACACTGCTCAGCCACTTCCGGGCATCTGCAAGAGCTTCTGCTCGGGGTGGTGCGTCCGCAGACACTTCACCTGCAAGCAGCACATTGTCCTCGATGGTACGCCATGGAAATAGTGCAGGCTGCTGTGGCATATAACTAATCTTGCCGCGTTGTCCGGTAACATCCTGACCATTCATCAGGATTTGGCCCTCCTGAGGTTTCAGCAGACCGCCGATGATGTGAAACAGGGTGCTTTTACCGCAGCCGGAAGGACCGACGATGGCTACGAATTCTCCTTGTTCCACGGTCAGGGACAGACCATCCAGAACGGGCAATGTGCTGCGTCGCTCTCGGAACGAAGCATTCACGTCTAATACTTCCAACGCTGGTGATGAATGATGTGCAGGTAAGGCCACGGTTTCATACTCAGGACTTCCGCTACTCGTTGGAGTGGTTGCACCTTCATCCGGCGCAGCAGCTACCCGCTCGTTGTGTTCGGGTGTCATCTTGTCATCACTTCCTAACCTTTATATGGTGCATATTTCAAAGTTATCGCTTTTGTGGACGCCAGCGTACGAGCAGCTTTTCCAGTAGCGCAATGAGCAGGAAGAGCAGCAGACTCAATGCCACAATAATCATGATTGCCACGAACAGACGATCCGTCCGATAGGCTGATTTTTGCAGCATCATATAATAGCCGATGCCCTTATCTGCACCGATCCATTCGGCGATAATCGCACCCATGACGCTGTACGTAGCGGCAATTTTAATCCCCGAAAACACCGAGGGCAATGCATGTGGAAGTTCGAGTTTCCAGAAAATTTGGCCGCGTTTTGCACCAGCCATGCGCATATAGTTCATCATGGCCGCATCGGTGCGGGTCAATCCGTCCATGGCAGCTACAGCCACCGGGAAGAAGCAGACCAGGATGATGGTAATCAGTTTGGGCAGCAGCCCAAATCCGAACCAGATCAGCAAGAGCGGAGCAAGCGCAATGGTCGGTATATTTTGACTAAGAATAAGTAATGGATAGAGTGCAGATTTCAAAAATGGAATCAAATGCAGCACCATCGCAATCAGTAATCCCACGAGCGTACCTGCTGCAAATCCTATCAATGTCAGCTGGATTGTTGCCCATGCATGCATGCCAAGTCGCTCGGCCTGGGAGGCTGCTTCATGGGCGATGTCCGAAGGCGCAGGCAGCATCCATTTCTCAATATGGAACAGGGAGACAGCTCCCTGCCATATCGCTATAAAGAGAATAACCGCCACAAAGGGCGGCCATACGCTTTTCCAATAGGCATGCATTAGCGATATTTCTCCGTCAGGGTGTCCATGCTGAAGCCACTTGGGCTATGGGCGATCTTGATCTGTGAGATGATGCTCGGACTGCCGGCTTCCACGAGAACTTCGTGCATTTTGCGGACAACCTCCAGCAGTTCCTCCAGTTCTCCCTCCATCGTAGTATCCAGTGGATTAACCTGATATTTCAAGCCAGACTGCTGAATGACTTCAATCGCACGATCAACATAAGGATAGGAATTTTCGCCATTTGGCGTTTTGGGAATGACTTGAATGCTAAGTAGTGTGCTTGCCATGAGAGATCACTTTTCCTTTCGAAATATATAAAATGAACTAATGACTGTTACACTTGCCACTTCGATGACAGAATAACCTTCCAATCGCTGTTATCCCCAGATTTTTTTGATTCCCTTCTCCAAAGGGAAAATCCGGTGATAGCATATGCTTCCGAAGGAGCTTTCTTTCAGAAAGCTTTTAGGCGAACGCTTCGCTTTTTCACGTTATTTCTGTCCTCTTCGTCATCGTGTAAATACTAAGTTCGTTTTATATGGATAATTTTATTGGGGTAAGAACTCGTTTGTATATGCTTTGGATACATCTACCTGCTCATCGAGCAGTTTTTTGCTAAACATCCAATCCGTGTAGTTCTGCCATACTTCCTGCTTTTGCTCACCCCAGCGTGGTGCGTCATCCTGATATTTTGGACTCAGCCACTTCTGGCTTGCGAGTACAAGATCCTTATCCAGATCCGGTACGGCCTTGATCAGAATGTTGGCAGCGTCTTCGGGATGTTCAATCGCGTATTGATATCCTTCGGAAGTCGCTTTCAAGAACGCTTTAACCAGCTCGGGATCGTTCTGAATCGTCTTTTCATTGGTAACGAGTACAGGTGTGTAGTAGTCCAGTGAATCGGAATAATCTTTCACATATAACATGTCGATCGGTTCCCCGCGCAGTTCGGCTTCAATGCCCGTCCACGCGTAGAAGATCCAGGCAAAGTCGATATCGCGTTTCACAGCGGTGAAGAAGTCTGCATCGCCCATGCTAATATTTTTTACTTTGGATACATCGGCGCCTTCGCCTTCCATAATGGACTGCATCACAGCTTCTTCCACCGGAGAGCCCCAGCCACCATAGGTTTTACCTTCAAAATCTTTGGGGGATTTGATGTTCCGGTCCACCGGAGCGGCAAATCCGGACGTGTTATGCTGAATGACTGCAGCAATGGACACGAGCGGTACGCCCTGTGTGCGGGCCTGGGTCACACTCTCCTGATAACTTACGCCAAAAGGCACTTCGTTCGAAGCCACCATTGTATCCGCGCCTCCGGCACCTGGTTGTACAATCTCGACATTTAAGCCTTCAGCTTTGTAAAAACCTTGATCTACAGCCGCATACAGGCCGGTATGATTCGTATTTGGTGTCCAGTCCAGCACCACTTTAATGTCCTTGAGGGCTGCGTTGTCACCTTCATTGCTGTTTTCGGTGTTGCTGCTGCCATTTTCTCCTGAAGGTGCAGCTTCTTTGCCGCCACATGCGGCCACAGCCACGAGTAGTACGCACAAGAGCATTAGGCCCATCATTTTACGCCATCTCATCTTCATTTCTCTCCTTCATGTTGTCCGGCCAGTGGCGCGGGGTACTCCTTGGCTTCATATCCAAGCTTCTTGCATAAATCGACAGATTTATACCAGCTATGATCCGGATGACGTCACTTTTTTTAGCTCTCTGGCTATATAAAAGAACATTAAAAAAGCGCCCCGTTAATCCGGGACGCGTGCAGGCGTTAGAGATGTGGCACTCAGCAAAGAGGCTGGGCCAATTCGATATACTCCGATTCCTACGCTGGCATGATCCAGATCAGGTCTAAGGGTCAGTATCTTGGTGGGATACACTCTCAGCCGGCCTATTCCGACTCCCCTGGGAAACTATGAAGTTACGGGCATTACTAGGTGTAATTATAGGCCAGAGGCCTACGCATGTCCAGTCAGGAACTGGATAGGGGCACGTATGAATGAATCAAAGAGGCCATTATACATGCGTATAACGACCTCTCTAGATGTGTGATTTTCAACAATTATCGTGGCGAATCATATAAGGAAATCTGACTGAGTGCAAAAGCATCGGATTTCGGGTCATAGCCTACCTGTTTCTGAGTGGTTTCCAGATTCAATCGTTTAAACCGATTATTCGAGATCCCATGCAGTATGGTGAAGGGCTCCAGATCTGTAGTTGTAATTGCTTTGAACATCAAATCACACAAGTCAGCCGGACTAAGATACGCGCTCATATCCCTTGCCTCCAGCGCGGGTCCATCCGGTTGGAAATCATCATATGCACCTATACGTATTGCTACACTTTGTAAACCTTCGGTATATGCAAAATAGGAAGCGAGCGATTCACCAAAACATTTGCTAACCCCGTACAAATTCCGTGGGCGTGTCGGCATATCCGGATAGACTTGAGCATCAATGGGATACCCCTCAATCGTCTGTGCACTGCTTGCCAGAATGACTCTTCGTACACCCTGGTCTTTAGCTGCACGGAATACATTAAACGTACCCTTGATATTGATGTCCAACAACGATTCATAGAATCCGGCATGCGGGGAAGGATCTCCCGCCAGATGTACAACCACATCCATGCCTTCGCAAGCGTGCTGACAGGCTTCGGGATCTGTCACATCAAGTGTCATGATCTCATGGCTTGTCCCTTGATACGTATGCAGTCTGTCGATATTCAAATCCGTTAGTCGCAGGTGAAATGCTTCTGACAAGTGTTGGGACAAGTCACGTCCAATTTTTCCGGCTGCGCCGGTAATTAAAATGTTCATTAAATCAGCTCCAATTCTTAGCGCTGGAAGAACTCAATCCATTCCTTCTCGGGTCCATAGATGAAGAAATAACGGTAACCGTTAGGCAGTGTAATCATCTCTCCATCAATAAACTCGGCCTCAGTTGCCTTAATGCGGTTGTACTCAGCCTCAAGGTCATCGACATGGATAGCAAAATGATGCACCGTACCTTCGGAAGGCAGCTTGTCGCTGTATCCCTGAATCAACTCAATCTCGGTCTCATCGCTTCCGTTGAAGCCGAGAAAGGCGAGCTGAATGACACCGTTGGTGTGGGTTACCCGGTCTTTCAATTCAAGACCAACAATCTCCGTATAGAAACGTAGCGTGGTCTCTAGATCACGAACGGCAATGCCGACGTGGTCAATGCGCTTTTGAAAACTCATAATCCAAATCCTCCTTATATGCAGTAAATCTTTTCTACCATTTTAAGGGATATCATAGGGCTGTACTACGAGGTTGTCAAATAGGATTTTAATTTGGAAAAATTATAATTGTTCACAGAATGTTCACTTATGAGGAGGGGTTCGTCATCTCTATAATTACGAAGGTAAACAGAGAGGATGAGAGAATTGCCAACAACGAAGAAAGAACAGATTATTTTTGGAATGATGATGTGCACAGGAATGGTCATCGTCATGATGGCCTTCAATTTATGGCACAATGGGTTATTGAGCAAGATGTCCGCGCTTGAAATACTGCTTCAGTTCATATTGTGCTTTGTCATTGCATTTCTGGTGGAGTCCTTTATTGTCGGACCTGTAGCGAGAAAAATTGCATTTTCCTTACCTTTTGACAAGTCCAACAAAATCCTGGGCGTGCTGGCTATGTCATTTTTCATGGTCATTGGAATGGTTCTGATCATGTCCTTGTACGGAATGATTTCCGCTTATCTTGCGAATCAGTTAAATGGAGCATCCGTACTAAGTACGTATCTTCATACGATTGCTCGTAATTTCAGCCTGGCGCTTCCTTACCAAATTATTATTCTGGGACCACTCGTTCGATATGTATTCGGTAAATTCATTAAGGATAAAGGGAGTGTAGTCCCTACAACCTAAATAACGTTAGTTCCGATTTAGAGCATCTGAAAGTATTTCCTGGGCAATCGTCCACTGAACTAAGATAAAGAAGTAATTGTTATTTTCAAATCAAAAAAGACCTCGTAGCATTCACGCTACGAAGCCTATCTTTTTACCAGCTATGATTCATTGAATTTAATTTATCTTCTGTTCGGTAGATATTACGATGCTGAACTCACAGTATGCCTGCGCTGCCATTGATACGCGATCACGCTGATAATCAGCAGACCAACTGCAAAAATGGCAAGCATCCACGCCGACTGGTTAACTTCCAGATGGTCCAAACTCCAGCCTGTAACCAAAGGTAGAATGGCACCACCAACACCACCTGATGCAATCAGGATGCTGGGCGTTGATTCTTCTGTTCCAGGCAGCATTTTGCTGGCGAAGACGAGGGCAATGGAGAACACGCCCGATAGTGCAAGCCCGAGTAACAGAATGATCAGAAATGCCGACCAGATCTGGTTGGTAAAAGGAAAGATCATCAGCAGTACAACTGCTGCAAGGCAGCTGTACAGAACGTAGACGCGATATTGGAATTTCTCCGCAATATATCCGGCAAACAGTCGTCCAACAGACATGGCGATCCAGAAGCAGGTAACACTAAGCGCAGCACCTGCTTCCTTCATGTTCATTTTCTCAATCAGAATGGCTGGCATGAAGTTGGCAAGGCTCATTTCGGTGCCGACATAGAGAAAGAAAAATAGAACAAATAAAGAC
Source organism: Paenibacillus sp. O199 (assembly GCF_001636635.1). NCBI lineage: Bacteria > Bacillati > Bacillota > Bacilli > Caryophanales > Paenibacillaceae > Paenibacillus > Paenibacillus sp. O199. Next base: position 69,672 of record NZ_LGRP01000013.1, on the reverse strand, counting down.
AGAAGAGCCAAATTACGGCCGCGATAGGTTGAACGAGTTGGTTTAATGTCTGCAGGATTCATTCCATTTGGCAATTCAGCAGCGTGAGTGTGTCCAGGAGTCTGGTCTGAGTTACGTCGACTCAGCTCGTTGTCCAGCTCACCGAATGAACTTTTGGCCCAGAAGATAAAAGTCATCGCTGCACAGACGGCAACCACGAGGAACGACATGCGCCAGTACCCGGCAGAAATCAGACCGCTGGCAATGAGCGGCATGACCATAGCGCCGATACCAAATAACACTTCGAGTCGGCTCATGGCAACCGCCGTATTATCTTTAATTGCAGCAATGATGATTGTACCGATGACAGCCTCGATCATACCGAATCCGAATCCAGCTGCAGGTGCAATAACGAACATCCAGCCCCAAGGAGGCAGCAGCACATAGGATAACTCTGCAATGCAGAGCAGAACTGTAGCAATTAATATGCCACCTCGCTTACCAAAGCGTTTATTCAACCACGGAGATAACAGTACACCACCCAGGAACCCGGCAAATTGGGCAAATATCAGTGTGCCTCCCTGACTATAATCCTTGCCATAATGTTCAAGGGCAACGGGCAGGATGGAGCCGAGAACGACGTGGGCAAGTCCGATGAGGAAATAGGACAAGCATCCAATCCAAAGCAATTTTTTCATGAAGAAAAACTCCTTCTAGATATTATCTTATGTAGTAAGTCTGCCATTCAGGAGTATTTCCTAAAAACAAACAATCTCTATCATAACAGGACATGTAAGGGTGTGCACGGATAACTTGCAATGGAGGCTAAAGTTCGTATATACTGAAAAACAACAATTACAGATCGGACCATGCCGTTGAAGAGCATCCAACTCGGAGGCGTTTTCGCCAGGGGAGCGTTATTCCCCAAGTTAACCGGAACCGCCCGTTATCGCGGACCAAGAGGCTGAACCAGAATATTCTGGTTTGGCAAGTTGGGTGGCACCGCGAGCAGAGCGCTCCTCGTCCCAAGGGATGAGGGCGCTCTTTGTATTTTTACAGCCAAAGGAGACGGTGACCATGTTGGAAATGAAGTGGATTCGGGAGCATGCAGAAGAGGTGCAAGCTGCGGCAGTTGGCAAGAGAATGAATATCAATATTCGCGAATTGTTGGAACGGGACGAGGAGCGCAGAGCACTTTTACTGGAAACGGAAGAAGGACGTAGAGTACGTAATTCGTTATCTGCAGATATTGGCAGACTGATGCAAGCTGGCGAGCGTGAACAGGCCGAGGGTTTAAGGGAACAGGTGAAACAGCTGAATGGTCAGTTAGAGCAAGTTGAAGCCAAGCTTGCCGTTGTGCAAGAGGAAGTGACAAGGCTGCAATGGTTGGTACCCAATGTTGTATCGCCAGACACGCCAGTGGGTGCATCGGATGAGGATAATGTGGAGCTGCGACGTGTGGGTGAGCTGCCGGTATTCGATTATGAGGCCAAGGATCACGTGGAACTCGGTGAACGGCATGATCTAATCGACATCCCACGTGGGGTGAAAATCGGCGGAACACGAAGCTATGTGCTCAAAGGAGCAGGGCTTCTCCTGCACCGGGCTGTACAGCAACTTGCGCTTGATCTGCTGCTGAAGCATGGATTTACGCCAATGGAAGTTCCTCTGATGGTGAGGGAGAATACACTCTTGAACACGGGGTTCTTCCCCACAGGACGGGATCAGGTCTATGAATTAGTAGGCGAGAACAAGTGGCTGGTGGGAACATCGGAAGTGCCGCTGGTTTCGTATTATGCGGATGAGATTGTGGATGTGCAGGAGCCAATCAAGCTGGCAGCCACATCGACATGTTTCCGCAGTGAGGTTGGCTCAGGCGGGCGGGATGTACGCGGATTGTACCGGGTGCATCAATTTGCCAAAGTGGAACAAGTCATTATCTGTGCACCGGATGCGGAAGAATCGGAGCGAATGCTGCAGGAAATTACAGGACACGCCGAGGAATTACTGCAATTGCTGGAACTGCCTTATCGTGTTGTGGCTGTGTGTACAGGGGATATGTCGCAGAAAACGTACAAACAGTACGATATTGAAACCTGGATGCCAAGCCGCAATGCGTACGGGGAGACACATTCGTCGTCGAATCTGCATGATTTCCAGGCTCGGCGTTCGAATATTCGTTGTCGCGATGCCCAAGGTAAGCTTGCCTACTGCCATACGTTGAACAATACGGCTGTGGCTTCACCACGCATTCTGATTCCATTGCTGGAGAATCATCAGCAGGCGGATGGGAGCATTCGTATTCCAGCCGCACTTCAGCCTTATATGGGCGGTGCCGAATATTTGATTTTGCCGCACCAGGATGAAGAGGTTTAAAAGGATTACAAGCTGTGTGGAGAAGTAAAAAGGGAACCCTTGTGAGGGTTCCTTTTTGTTTTACCTTTGATTTTGGGACCAGTGGAGAGTGTTCAGCGCTTTTATGGTACGGTAACCGCAGTACAGGAATGCGGGAAATGGCCAGACCAGATGGGTATGTCACACAGCTGTAACGTACAGATTGTATAGTAGAATGCAGTTTGGAAAGGAGGCGCAGATATGAACCTGCTACTCGCGGATGATGAGCCGTTGATGCTGCAAATATTAAAAGCCTATTTCGTTAAAGAGGGCTTTCAGGTGTTTTTAGCCGAGGATGGGGAAGCGGCCCTGAATCTCTTTTATAATAATCAAATCGATTTGGCGGTTTTGGATTGGATGATGCCAGGACGCAGCGGTGTTGAGGTGTGCCGGGAAATCAAGCGTACGAGTCGTGCGAAGGTACTGCTGCTGACAGCCAAAGGGGAATCGGATGATGAATTTCTTGCCTTGAAGGCCGGAGCGGATGATTATCTGCGCAAGCCGTTTGATTCGCGTATCCTGCTATTGCGTGTAAAGAAGCTGCTGCAACTTTCCTCCAAAATCATTGTGGGAGAACTGACTGTCGATCTGGAAGGCCAGAAGGTTTACCGTCGTGGAGTGGATGTAGGGGCTACCCATAAGGAATTCGAATTAATGAAGGTTCTGGGAATGAATAAGGGGCAGATCGTAACCCGTAAAATATTGCTGGATCAGGTGTGGGGTTTCGATTACTTCGGCGAGGAGCGTACGGTAGACACTCATATCCGCAGACTGCGTGAGAAAATTGGAGAAGATTCAATCAAAACGTACCGGGGAATGGGCTATTGCCTAGAGGATCAAGATGAGTAAACTGACCCGTAAACTGCTCGTGCGCATAATCAGTGCATTGTGTGTTGTCTTCTTCCTATCCTTTATCGTCAATACGTTTTTCCTGCCTAGCTATTTTTTGTATCAGAAAAAGCAGAAGTTGGCCGAGTTAACGACTGAAATCTCTGCTTCAGAACATGGCGATCAGCTATCACGGATTGAGAGTCTTGAAACGCAATACGAGGTCGCTATCGCTTATGCATCGTTGAAGGATAGTGTGAATGATATTAACGATCAATTGTTATTTCAATATAACCGCAAGGGAATTGCCCTTAGTAAATTTTGGCTGACAGAAGAGAGTATCTCTGCGCTGCGTGAGGGTGCCCGGGTTAATAAATTCTATGATCAGACCAAGCTGAAATCAAGCTTTCTCGTGAACTTTGTGAAGGTGGGGGATTCCGTGTTTGCTGTCGGCGAATCCATCTCCCATTCATCGGAGACGATTCGAATCATTAATCAGTTCAATGCGTACATATGGCTCGGTATGCTGCTGTTGCTTATCCTGCTTTCCGTGCTGTATACCGCCCGGATCGTTAAACCGCTCGCAAAGCTAAGCGAAACGGCTGAAGCCATTTCCAATTTATCGTTTACGAGGGTTGATATAAAGACAGGTGATGAGATTGAGTCTTTAGGGCGTAGCATCAATGTGATGAGCGACAAATTACAGCAGGCGCAACATTCTTTGGAGATAAAAAATGCCAATCTGCGAACGTTCATCTCGGATATCTCGCATGAATTGAAAACACCGCTTTCCCTGATTCGAGTTTATGCCTCTGGTATTCAGGATGGCTTAGATGACGGAACCTATGCTGGAGTAATTCAGCAACAGAGCGAAGAGCTGGCTGGTTTAATTGACCGTCTGTTGGAGCTATCCCGTCTGCAGGCCGAAGTATATGATTTTGAACCTGTTGATCTTCGCCAACTGCTCAAGGAGACCCTTCATACCTATGAAACCGTATTTCAGCAGCATGGCTTGCATGTGGAGGTGGAGGATCGATGGACTGCCGAGACATGGGTGCTGGCTGATCGACGGAAGCTGGAGTCTGTTCTGCACAATTGGATGACCAACGCGGTGAAATATACAAGCGGTGACCGAATAACCATTACCCTTGAACTGAAAGGGCAAGCGGCACATTTCGGTATCGCCAATGAAACGGATAAGGAAGAGCATGAACAGTGGGATCAGGTTTGGGAGCCTTTCTATGTAATGGATAGTTCGCGCAGCAAAAAGTTTAGCGGGACGGGTCTGGGCTTATCTATTGCCCGGACGATTCTGGAGAATCACCATGCCGACTATGGCCTTAGCGTAGCCGATGGAGAAGTTATGTTTTATTTTTCTTTACCTTTAATACAACGTTAATGAAGGAGCCGCCATGCAAATGGTGGTTTTTTTGTGTGAGAAGCAACCTGAATTAGAGCCTTTTTCATGTTGGGGAAAGCCAATTGTTCCCCTGTCATACTGATGTAACACAATTGCCTTAGGATAGGCCTATCACCAAATCAGAACTTAATTCATGGAGGGATATCCGATGTTCAATAAAACCTTTTTAATAACAGGAGGCACAGGCTCATGGGGAGAAGAGTTGGTCAAACAATTGCTCGTTCAGGAGCCGAAAGAGGTTCGTATTTTCTCACGAAATGAATCGCTTCAGGCTCAAATGAGACAAACCATCTCTGACCCGAGAGTGAAGTTTGTACTGGGGGATATCAGAGACCGATGGGAGCTGGCAGGTGCCTGTAAGGATGTAGATTATGTCTTTCATCTTGCGGCGCTTAAACATGTTCCGGTCTGTGAGGACCAACCGGATTGTGCGGTCAAAACCAATATAACCGGAACGCAGAACGTCATTGATGCTGCAATCGAGAATGGCGTGCGGAAGGTGGTATACGTCTCTACGGACAAAGCAGCGAATCCTTCCAGCATGTACGGGATGACCAAAGCCATCGGGGAAAAATTGATCTTATTAGCTGACAGTCGTTCCGCTACAAGCTTTGCTTGTGTACGAAGCGGGAATGTTCTTGGATCCACAGGCAGCGTAGTACCGTTATTCAAACGCCAGCTTGAGTTGAAGCAGCCACTCAGCGTTACCGATTCCAGAATGACACGTTTTTTTCTTCCCCTTGGAGACGCCGTGGAAATTCTCCTGTCGGCCATGGAGCAATGCGAGGGCGGCGAGATTATTGTACCCCGAATGCCATCCTGCAAAATAACGGATATCGCACAGGTTTTGGCAGAGGATGCTGGGCAAAAGCATGTTCCGATACATTTCATCGGTGCCCGTCCGGGAGAACGGCTTTATGAAACGCTGATTTCAGATTGGGAAAACGTTAAGGAAGTGGAAGAGGAGAAGTCCTACTTTGTTGTCACCGCCTCATCTTCAACCAAATTAACGGATAAAGAGGGTTGTGAGACATCTGTTCTTCCTGGCAGAGGATACCATTCGGAAGATGTCATCATGACCAAGGCAGAGGTTCGCGACATGCTGTGGAGAGGGGGATTTCTGTGTTCAAGCGGAGGATCATATTTACAGGAGGCGGCTCCGCCGGTCATGTAACAGCTAACCTCATTCTGATCTCCAGATTAATTCAGGAGCAATGGGAAATTCATTATATCGGTTCCAAGCATGGCATCGAGCGCCAATTAATCGGCAAAATCCCGGCTGTTCATTATCATGCGGTTGCAACAGGCAAGCTGAGAAGATATTGGGCGTGGGCGAATATTTCCGATGTGTTCAAAATTATACTTGGAGTGCTGCAGGCTTATCTGCTTATTTTACGAATTAAACCACATGTATGCTTTTCGTTAGGGGGATTCGTGGCTGTTCCTGCTGTAGTGGGTGCCGGGTGGAATCGGGTTCCGGTGCTGATTCTGGAGCCGGATCTTCATCCGGGACTGGCCAACAGGCTGTCACGGCGATACGCCCAAATGATGTGTACTACGTTTATGGATACAGCGACATTCGCTTCCTCTAAGGCGTCAGACAAGACGATGTACGTGGGACCTATAATTCGGGAGGAGTTGAAGCTTGGCAGCCGAGCACGGGGGATTCATTTTTGCCGATTTGTCTCCGACAGACCTATTCTGTTAATTATGGGTGGCAGTCAGGGTTCGGAAAAGCTTAATCAAATGGTACTTGAAACACTGCCAGAGCTGCTCAAGCGGTATCAAATCATTCATATATGTGGTACAGGTAAATTGAACTCATCCTTCCCACATTTTGCAGGCTACAAGGCATTTGAATACGTGCATGAAGAACTTGCGGATCTAATGGTTATGGCGGATATAGTTGTGTCACGTGCTGGCTCCAATGCGATACATGAGTGGCTGTTGCTCCGCAAGCCAATGCTCCTGATTCCCCATGCCAACGGCGGATCTCTTGTTGGACAGACGCTGAACGCGAAGTATTTTCAGGAGCGAGGTTATGCAAGGGTTCTCCAGGAAGAGGAGCTGAGTCCTCAGACATTCCTGCGAGATATTGACCTTGTATATAAGGAGAGAGATCATATGGTGGACCACATGAAGGCGAGTGGAACGGACAACGCCGTTGACAAAGTTCTGCAGCTTATTCATACAACGGTTTCTTCGGTAGAAAGAGCTGAACATGAGTAAAAGATTTCCCGAACTGCTGCTGGTCATGTTCTTTTTGCTCATCGTATCTATCCTGATTATCTCAAAACGTTTATTGTATTAAACTATATAAGTAGAACTAAAGATTTTACACTGAAC
>NZ_LGRP01000013.1:0-62695 GCF_001636635.1 Paenibacillus sp. O199 | reverse complement strand
AAAATCCGGTGATAAAGGCGAACGCTTCGCTTTTCCAGGTTTTTTCTGTCCTCTCCGTTTCTGTGTAAATGAATAGTTTAATTTATATAGGATTGCAACCTGTTACAATCCCGTTCTTCTTCTGAATAAAGAGGCATTTTTCAGTCACTTCCTAGTGACTTGAAGAATGCCTCTACTTATTTGGGATATTCACTTTTATGTAATGAGTTTCCGATATAATATAATAGAAGTAAAATATTGGATTACAGGAGATGAAGATTGCAATGAATGGAATGAAATTAGCAATACGAGGCAGCTTGGCCTTTATTTTAGTATTGGTATTACTGGCTCCTTCGTTTGCCCTAGCAGCCACAGGTGACGTGACATCTATCGAGATTACCAACAGTAGTCCGCAACAGATGAGTGTATTCGAGACAACTACGCTTCAGGTAATGGCGGTTATTGAAGGGTTTGATAATAAGCAGGATGTTACTGGAGGCGTCACATGGTCCACGAGTAACGAAGCTGTTGCCACCATTATTAAAGGCAAAGTGAAGGCTGTGGCAGCGGGAGAAGCGACGATATACGCACAGGTAGATGGCGCCAAAGCGCAATTGCTTGTTAAGGTTCAGGATAAAATTAAAAGCATCAAAGCTTCGCCAAGTTCCTATAATTTTGTCAAAGGTAGTGAAAGTACGCTGCCCAAAGTAAGCATTGTGCGTGCAAACGGTAAGGAAGAAGACGTCACATCTGAGATTGTATGGACGGTATCGAGTGCTTCCGCTGTGCTGGAGAGTGGTAAAATCAAAGGAATCACGCCTGGCAGAGTTCTGTTACAAGGCAAATATGGCTCAGAGACGGTTAAAGTTCCCGTAGCGATCACGGACGAGATTACCAAAGTCGAAGTAACTCCTGCTGTCATGCAGCTGAATATTAAGAAATCGAAAGCGTTGAAGGTAATCGGTACATATGCCAATGGGAAAACAATTAATCTTTCGAAACAGGTAACGTGGACCTCTTCCAACAATAATGTAGCCATCGTCAAGAATGGTACAGTCAAAACACTGACGGAAGGACAAGCCACCTTGACAGGAACTTATCAAAATCAGACAATAAAGGCAGAGGTTACCGTTGTTCCTTTGCTCAAAAAACTGATTACAGGCCAGAAAACACTCATTTTATCGCCACAGGCAAGTACAACACTGAGTGTGATGGCGCAGTATGATACAGGCAAAACCACGATTGTAACGAGCAGTGCCGTATGGAGCAGCACCAAACCAAGTGTAGCCACAGTAACGGGCGGCAAGATTGTGGCCGTGGGTAAAGGCAAAACATCCATCACTGCCAAGTGGGGCAATAAAAAAGTTACTATACCGGTAACGGTAAAATAAAGTTTCAACGAATGAAGTATATCAAATGAAATAAATTCATCATCGTGAACAGAAACAGATGGGGCGTAGACATACGCCCCTTTTAAGTATAAAAAAAATTGGATGTGATGAAACTGAACTCTTCAATTGAGGACGCGAAGAAACGATCCCATACGAAGTACCTGGAACAATACCGATTGAAATTCAGTCCTGCAAAGGAGGGAGCATCTGAATGACAGTTCATCTGCAACCGGAAAATTGGCCTAAATGGGCGACAGAATCGGTAGAGATTGTTGATGCCGACCCTATGTGGGGCCTACAGGCGCAGGAAGAGATTCGCCAGCTCAGAGAACTATTACAGCAGCTCAATATTCATCGATTTGAACATATCGGAAGCACGTCCATTCCCGGATTGCCTGCAAAGCCCATTATTGATTTGATGGGAGAGGTGCAGTCGTGGGAGGACATGGACTTGATTGCCACCCAGCTGAATCCGGTAGGCTGGAACTACGTTCCGCCTGAACTGGATGGTCGGGACTATAGACGTTTCTGGGTCAGAGTGAAGGATGGTAAGAGGGCTGTACATCTTCATTTGATGCGCCCAGGCGAGGAACGTTGGGATCGCCAAATCCAGTTCCGGGATGTGCTAAGACAGCGTCCGGATCTGGTAGAGGTTTACGCGGCCTTGAAAGCTAAACTTGCTGATGAGAATAAAGACGACAGAGAAGCGTATACCGCTGCCAAAACGGATTTTATTTTACAAGTGCTTGATGAAGGCATTTGATCCATGATGAAGGCATTTTTCAAAGAGAGGCTGATTTATTTCATCGCAGTGATCATAACCATGGCGGCAGGACTGGCGTCCAGACGCTTTGGAGAACTTTTACCGAATTTTGTGCATGAGCATTTTGGAGATGCCTTGTGGGCGGCTATGATTTATTTTGGGGTACGCATGGTTTGGATTAATCGCAGCAAAGAGTTGGCGTTAATCGTGAGCCTGATTTTTAGCTGGGCCGTCGAATGTTCGCAAATGATTCAGACCCCTTTGCTGAACGAAGTGCGTTCAACGGTACTGGGTGCGCTTATTTTGGGACGTGGATTTCTGGTAATGGATCTATTGCGGTATGCTGTTGGCATTCTGTGCGTGTATGGGATGGATCGTTATTTCCTGAGAAATAAGAAGGCTTGATAATGGGGAGGGACTTAAGTGAATGTAGATAAGCTTTTTACGGAATCACCCGAGTTTGAGACAGATCGGTTGGTACTGAGACGTCTTACGCTCAACGACCTCGATGATTATTTTAGGTTTGCCTCCGATCCTAAAGTGAGTCAGCAAAGTCTGTGGAACTGTCATGAGACGTTGGATGATTCTGTCCAATATATTCAAAGAGTGTTAGACAATTATGAGAAGAAAACGGTCTATATATGGGCCTTTATTCTGAAGGAAACGGGGAAGCTGATCGGGCGAGGTGGCATTTTTCATCTGAATGAATCCATGCAAAGTGCTGAACTGGGGTACGCGATTGCCAGCAGTTGCTGGGGCAAAGGCCTTGCCGCAGAAGCGATGCAGCCGATTGTTGAATACTGTTTTCAAGAACTGGACTGCAATCGGCTGGAGGGGAAATGCAATGCAGGCAACATCGGCTCTGCACGAGTGATGGAGAAACTGGGCATGTCATATGAAGGTTTGATGCGTAAACAATTGAAGATCAAAGGTGTGTTTACGGATCAAAAATTGTACTCCCGTATCCGGGATGATCTATAATACTTCCAATGACATGCAGGATACATAGAAGAAATTGAAGGAGGCGGAACAATGATCTACAGTATTATTTCCCAAGCGGTATGGGAGCAGGTATCCAAGCAGAGCGTGTATGCACCGGATAGCCTGGAGACGGACGGTTTCATTCATTGTTCCACTAAAGAACAGATTCCATGGGTAGCGGCTCAATTTTATCAAGGACGTACGGATTTGTTATTGATTGGCATTGATGAGAGGGCCTTGAAGCCGGAACTGGTGTATGAGGACCTGTATGAGTTGAATGAACTATTTCCACATATTTATGGTGAACTTAATTTGGATGCCGTGCGGAAAGTCATTTCCTTTGAACCGAATGAGGACGGGACGTTTTCTTTTCCTGAATAAACACATTTTGCGAAGGGTTGTGAACGTGTGGATATGAATCAGGTATTTCTGGATACAGCCGAGAAGCAATTTTTGTATTACAAGCAGCTTGGGGAGAAGGCCATGGAGCAACTGGAATCCGAGGAGTTATTTCAATCCTGGAATGAAGATGCCAACAGCATTGCGGTTATTGTGAAGCATCTATGGGGCAATATGCTGTCCCGTTGGACGGATGTGCTGACAACCGATGGAGAAAAGCCGTGGCGTGAACGTGATGCGGAATTTGTGAATGATATTTCGACCCGGGAAGAGCTGCTCGCCAAATGGGAGGAAGGCTGGAACTGTCTATTTGGAGCCATTCGTTCTTTTACACCGGAGCAATTGTCTCATATTATATATATTCGCAATGAAGGGCATACCGTCATGGAAGCGATTATCCGGCAATTGGCGCATTACCCTTATCATGTGGGGCAGATTATCTATGCAGCCAAAATGCTCAAAGAAACCGCATGGAACAGTCTTTCCATTCCGAGAAACGGTTCTATTCAATATAATGGTGGCAAATTTGCCAAGCCGAAGGCACGAAAACATTTTACAGATGATGAATTACGCATAGAAAAAGGTAAAGGTGAGGAACAGCAATGACACAGATCGCATTGATTCGCCATGGAAGCACGGCGTGGAATAAGGAAAAACGTTCGCAGGGACAAACGGATAATCCACTGGATCAGGAAGGAAGAGAACAGGCACTATTGCTTGCTGCAAGACTGAGTGAGGAAACGTGGGATGCCGTCTATGCAAGTGACCTGGAGCGTGCAAGTGAGACGGCTCGTATCATTGGAGATCGATTGGGAATACAGGAGATTCATTTGGACCCGAGGTTGCGTGAAATGGGCGGTGGGCAGGTGGAGGGTACGACCGAAGCTGAACGTCTAGCCAAATGGGGAGCGGATTGGAACACTCTGGATTTAGGTCGGGAGCTTGCGGATGCAGGTACGATTCGGGGTAGAGCCGCGATAGAAGATATTGTATGTCAGCATCCCAATGGAAGAGTGATCGTTGTCAGCCATGGTGCCATTCTCCGTAATACACTGCGAGGTTTGGTGCCTGAACTTGATGTGAGCGCAAAGCTGTCCAACACGTCGATCACCCGGATTTCTTGGGAAACGAATTCTTGGCAATGCGAGCTATACAATTGCAGCGTGCATCTGAATTCCTCCAAGGAGTTGTGATCGATGGACGCTCTGGCATTAAAACAGAAATTGCGGCAGATTCAGTCGGCTAACCTATCCGCCCATGAAGTGGAACATCCTTACGAATTGGCTCTACATATGATGCAGCATATTGGCAGTCCAGACCCGGTTCTGCGGGATGAACTGATCTATGTTACGTTTGCGACCTGGATTGGACAGGGCGTATTTTCGGAAGAACAGCTCAGTCAGCTGTTGCAGATGGCGCTGGATGATCAGCACCTTTTTCATGGTATTGAAGAACAAGGCACGGACAGTGTGTTTACCCGAACCTTCTCTGTGCTGCTCCTGCCTCCAATTCTGAGTGTAGATCGTCAGAGGCCTTTTCTGAAAAAGGAAGATATCGAGGTTATTCATCATCGGTTGACCACGTATCTGGAGCATGAAAAAGATGTTCGTGGCTATGCCGATGAAAAGGGCTGGGCGCACGCTCCGGCACACGCGGCAGATGCGGTTGAAGATCTTGCACAGTCACCTTATATGGAGCGGGCAGCCTTGCTGGAGCTTTTGCATGCGCTCACTGTGAAAATTACCGAATCAAGTGTAGTCTACATCCATGATGAGGATCAGCGGATTGCTCATGCAGTGGTCACCATCCTTCGTCGCAATTTGCTGGAGCAAAACGATATTTCGTCTTGGTTCGATTCACTGAATCCAAGCGATAAGACGGAGGGGAAATCTCTTCTGGAGATCAGCCAGTTGAGCTTGAATGTGCGCGTCTTTCTACAGACGCTCTATCTTGCCATACGGACAGAAGAAGCAGAGCCCTTTCCGGCTGTCCGTTCACTTATTTTGCAGGCTTTGGAGAAAAAATGATCAAGGGATTATAAACTTGTGCACAAGGAGGGTGATAGCATGACTGGACTGTCGTATTCATGGACTGAGGATGTGCTGTCTCCTCTGGGCGAAACAGGGGTTATGATTCGTTGTGGGGATACCATATCCGAAGCGGTGCACCGGAGGGTGATGTCGGTATGTGCTTTGCTGGAAAAGAGCCAACTGCCGGGCATCTTGGAGTGGCTACCTTCGTTTGCATCGGTCACACTGTTCTATGATCCGTTGATTTCCCCGTACCACGAGATATGTGGAATGCTGCTTCATGAGTTGAGCAAGATGGAAGAGGCAACGTTGGATGAACCCACAACGATTATTATTCCCGTATGTTATGGTGGTGAACTGGGTCCCGATCTGGAATATGTCGCTACTGAACATGGGCTTACGCCAGATGAGGTCATAGCTATTCACACATCCGGCGATTACCTGGTTCACATGATTGGATTCGCACCGGGTTTTCCTTATCTGGGCGGGTTATCGGATAAGATCGCTACGCCCAGACGACCTACACCTCGGCTTCGAGTTGAGGCGGGAACGGTGGGCATTGGTGGCAAACAAACGGGAGTTTATCCGGTGACGACTCCCGGCGGATGGCAATGTATCGGCCGCACACCGCTGGCGCTATTTCGTCCGACGGAAAATCCACCAAGCCTGTTGGCAGCAGGGGATCGAGTTCGTTTTGCATCGATATCACTTCAGGAGTATCTGGAACAAAAGGAGGGCGAACGATGAGTATTGAAGTCATTCGCCCAGGTTTGTTATCCACCGTTCAGGACGAAGGAAGAATGGGATTTCGCCGGTATGGAATTCATCCGGGTGGGGTTATGGATACCTTTGCAGCCAGAGCAGCCAATGCACTGGTTGGGAATTCCCGTGATGCAGCTGTGCTGGAGATGACGATGACAGGACCGGAGCTTCGTTTTCATGACAATCTGCTGATCTCTTTATGTGGTGCCGATCTTACGGCAACGGTGGATGGCCTGCCTGTTCCGCTATGGCGTCCGGTCGCGTTGCTTGCTGGAAGTGTGCTGAGATTTGGGCGATGCCGTTCCGGTTTGCGATCTTATCTGGCGATTGCTGGTGGAATTGCAGTACCTGAGATCATGGGCAGTAGAAGCACGGATCTTAAGACAGGGTTTGGTGGGTTTGAAGGCCGTGCCCTGAAAGGGGGAGACAGGTTGTTTGCGGGAGAAGCCTCTCGGGAAGCGCAAGCGGCGTTGCATGGATGGAGTGTAGAAGCCGAGAAGAGCAACCGGCGGATGCATGCATCTGCCTGGTACTTGTCCAGCAGGGAATGGCCCGCTTACCATGCTGAACCTGTTATTCGTGTCATGCCAGGCAAAGACAGGGCAGCGTTTAATGAAGATAGCCTTGAACGATTCCATAAAGAACGATATGTGATCTCTCCTCAATCGGATCGGATGGGGTATCGATTGGAGGGTGCAAAGCTGAAGCTGGAACTCGGTCAACCAATGGATCGGCTGTCTGAAGCCGTCACCTATGGTACAGTTCAGGTGCCAGCAGATGGTCAGCCCATCATATTGATGGCCGATCATCAGACCATTGGGGGCTATCCTGTGATTGCACAGGTGGCCCGGGTAGATTTGCCGATACTGGCACAGGCTAGGCCGGGGACACGGGTTGCTTTTGAACGGATTACATATGAAGAAGCACAGCAACTATTTATAGAGCAGGAGTTGGAGTGGCGGCTAACCGATCAGTTGATTCGTAGGAGATTGGCAGAAATGGGGGACCATCAATGAACACGGTGGATATCAACTGTGACCTTGGCGAAAGTTACGGGGTGTACCGGATGGAGTCGGATGAGTCGATTCTGCCGCTAATCACTTCAGCCAACATCGCTTGTGGGTTTCATGCGGGTGACCCGGCAACGATGCGACAAACGGTGCAGCAAGCATTGGAGCATCAAGTCGCTATAGGCGCCCATCCCGGTCTGCCTGATTTGCAGGGTTTTGGCAGAAGACGTATGGACATTACACCAAGGGAAGCCTATGACATGGTTGTGTATCAAATGGGTGCGCTGGATGCTTTTGTCCGTTCATACGGGGGGCGTATGCATCATGTGAAACCTCATGGAGCCTTGTATAATATGGCTGCTGAAGATGATCGGCTTGCTGAGGGGATCGCTGAGGCAATCTATAAAGTACAACCGGAACTGTATCTCTATGGCCTGGCCGGCAGTGCAATGATAGAAGCAGCGGATCGAATTGGACTGCGCAGCGTCAGTGAAGTTTTTGCAGATCGAACCTACGGCCCGTATGGGAAGCTAACCCCACGCAGTCAGCCAGGAGCTGTCATTCAGCAGACGGAACAAGCTCTTGCTCAAGTGCTGCGTATGGTGAAAGAGGGCATTGTTGTGTCGACGGAAGGTTCACCTGTAACCATAAAGGCAGAGACGATTTGCATCCACGGTGACGGAGCTTATGCACTAGCATTTGCTCAAGAGATATGCACGTTGCTTGAATCTGAAGGAGTTAACCTGTCTGCACCTGGAGTTACTAGATGAGTGCTAACAGTAACCGAGGGCCAGAGGTCGATCTATAAGAGTTTGTAAGGAGTGAAATTAGAGCATGAAACCGATACGTAATTCGGCAAAGGCCGTTATTGTACAGGATGGACGTTTGCTGGTGATCCGGCTGGAGGATCAATATGGTGACGCTTATGTTTTCCCCGGCGGAGGACAGGAGAAAGGCGAAGAACTTAAGGATGCCGTTGCCCGTGAATGTCTGGAGGAGATTGGACAGGCGGTGGACGTGGGAGAATTGCTGCATATCCGGGAGTATATCGGAAAAAACCATGAATTTGCCGAGTGGGATGCCGATGTCCACCAGGTTGAATTTTATTTTGAATGCAGATTGATTGATCCGAAAGCAACAATCTTCGAAGGCTCTAATCCAGACGACCATCAGGTAGCCGTAGAATGGATTTCGCTTGAAGAGCTGTCCAAGGTTCGCCTATATCCGAAAACAATTGGTGAGTTGCTCCAGAATAAGAATTCATCACGCATTTATCTTGGAGATTTGAATTAAAACTGTCACGTTTACGAACGAGTTCATGGATTCACCATAGATGAGGTGGGTACACTATAAGTACAGGCTTATATACAACAATGTGATATAAGCGAAGAGATCAGAGATAGGCAATCAAGTATGCTTATCTTTGAGATTTTAGCTTATCTACCCTAATGTTGAAGAACAATGGAAGTAGTGAAGGGGACGGAATCGATTCTGAAGAAGCGAAGCGTTCGCTTGCATCCTAGATTTTCACTTATATATCCGTTGAATTAAACATTTACACGATAACGGAGAGGACAGAAGAAACCTGGAAAAGCAAAGCGTTCGCCTTTATCACCGGATTTTCCCTTGAGAAAAGGGAATCAAAAAAATCTGGGGATAACAGCGATTGGAAGGTTGTTCTGTCTTCGTAGTGTCAGTGTAAATCGTCTGCGAGACAACAGCGATCGAAAGAACGATCCGTACCCGTAACGGCCGCCTACAACGTTCTTCAAATATTCCCCCAAATCGAAAGGAGCATGTCCCATGAACCAGACTGAATTGGAACAAAACATTGTAAAAGCATTGGAAAACAACCCTTTTTGCAGTTTCTCCACGGTGGAGAACGGTAAACCGAAATCCCGCTATATGGCGCTTTTCAACGATGGAATGAACATTCATCTGGCGACAAACCGCCGTACGCACAAGGTAGAGGAGCTGGAGAATAATCCGAACGTCAGCCTTTTGCTAGGTTATGAAGCGGGCGGCTCCAAGGAAGTGGTTGAGATTGAAGGAACATGCGAAGTGACGAAAAATGAAGGTTTACGCGAACAGGTATGGAATGATGAACTAAAAGCTTGGTTTGACGGCCCGAACGATCCCAATTATGTCATTCTGGACATTACCCCAAAACGGATTGAATACATCGGCAAAGATCATGAGCATCAGGTGTGGGAGCAATAATTTTAGATATTGAAAATCACCTTTTCTAAGTGGAAGGCCGTGCCGACTATTTGGAAAAGACATAGCAAACCGTGAACGCCAGAAGGCTTCACGGTTTTTTGATATGGGTCGATTCAGCTAATATGGATATAGATGTAAGCCACATGTAATATACGTTTTTAACAGCGTGAGTAAACTATTTTCATCCAAAAACATGCAAAATATGTCGAAATCACGCATGTTATTGTAAACTGGGGTAAGTATGTGCGGATAACGTAAAAAATAATGCTTTTCAATGGCTGAACATTGCGTTATGATTTGGAATGTAAACGGTACGCACAGATATGAATAGATGTTCATGTGAGATAAACTAACCTGGAATTCTGAACCATACGATCAGAAAATCAGTACGCACAACCCATGAGATCTTTCGCATTTCTGCGCTTATTCGTTTGCTCACTAATACATGATTCAATGTACATAACCGGGAGGGGTTATTTTGAGAAAGAGTAAAAAAGTATTATCAAGCCTGACTGCCGCTTTGGTTGCATTAAACGTGCTTGCGGTATTTCCGGTACCTGTATCGGCTGCGGACGCTACCAAGGTTAAATTGCGGATCATGGAAACAACGGACATTCACGACAACCTGATTAACTATGACTACTATTCCGACAAAGAGACAGACCAGTATGGTCTGGCGAAGACAGCTACGCTGATCAAAAAAGCCCGTGACGAAGCGAAGAACAGCTTGCTGTTCGACAACGGTGACCTGATCCAGGGTAACCCACTCGGGGATTATGTAGCGAAGATTGATCCACTCAAAAAGGGTGAGACTCACCCTGTATATAAAGCGATGAACCTGCTCGATTATGATGCAGGAAACATCGGTAACCATGAGTTTAACTATGGTTTGGATTTCCTTGACATGACGCTGGAAGGTGCGAACTTCCCTTACATCAATGCCAACGTATATGTAGATGACGGTGACGACGATGAGACGAATGACAAGAACTATTTTACCCCGTATAAAATTTTAGACAAAAAAGTTACCGATGAGAGTGGCAAAGAGCACACCATCAAGGTGGGTGTCATCGGATTTGTACCACCACAAGTCATGCAGTGGGACAGCGCTAATCTGGAAGGCAAAGTCATTGCCAAAGACATTATCGCTACTGCGAAAAAATTCATTCCTAAAATGAAGGCTGAAGGTGCCGACATTATTGTAGCTATTCCTCACTCCGGTTTTGAAGATATTCCGCAAACGGATCTGATGGAAAACTCAGTATTGTATCTGAGCCAGGTTGAAGGCATTAATGCCATTCTGTTCGGACATGCCCATAAAGTATTCCCAAGCGCTGATTTTGCCGGTAAAAAAGGTGTAGACCTTGAAAAAGGTACAATCAATGGCGTTCCTGCTGTAGAGCCAGGCTTCTGGGGTGACCACCTTGGAATTATCGATCTGGATCTGGAACTGGTAGACGGCAAATGGAAAGTGGCAGACTCCAAAGTGGAGGCACGCCCAATCTATGACACAGCCAACAAAAAGGCTCTGGTAGATGCTGATCAAGAGATCGTTGATGCTGTTCATGACGAACATGAAGGTACGCTTGAGTATGTGCGTGGTCCAGTCGGCGAAACGACAGCTCCAATCAACAGCTTCTTTGCACTGGTTCAGGATGATCCATCCATTCAGATCGTAACCAATGCACAGAAATGGTATGTTGAAAAACATATGCAAGGAACAGAATACGAAGATATTCCTGTATTGTCTGCAGGCGCTCCGTTCAAAGCAGGCGGACGTTCAGGCGCATCGTATTACACGAATATCCCTAAAGGCACCATTGCGATTAAAAACGTAGCTGACTTGTACGTGTATCCAAATACGGTACATGCCGTATTGGTGAATGGCGCTGAGCTGAAAGAATGGTTGGAATGGTCTGCTGGCCAATTTAACCAGATCGATCCGGCAAAAGGTGGACAGCAACAATTGGTCAATATGGACTTCCCAACGTATAACTTCGACGTTATCGATGGTGTTACGTACCAAATTGATGTAACACAACCAGCGAAATACGATGGCAAAGCAACGATTGTAAATGCATCTGCCAACCGGATTAAAGACCTGAGCTTCAATGGTAAACCGGTTGATCCAGCACAAAAATTCATCGTGGCAACGAATAACTATCGTGCTTCTTCGTCCAAACTGGCTAACCCAGACGGTAAACGTATCGTCTTGGCTGCACCGGATGAGAACCGTCAAGTGATCATTGATTACATCCGTGAGAACAAAACGATTAACCCGGCAGCAGATGGCAACTGGTCGCTTGCGCCAATTAAGCCTTCTGCAGGTGTAACAGCAGCTGCACTTAACGATCTTGAAGTGGTGTTCGCGTCTTCCCCAGATGCCAAAGCATTGGTTGAAGCGAACCCGGCGATGTCCTTCATTGGGACAAACAAAGACGGTTTTGCTGAGTATGGCTTGAAATTGACAGGAGAAGCAACAACGACTCCAGAAACAGGTGTGGAACCTGCTCCAACGCCTACGAAGCCAGACCCAACTCCAACTAAACCTACAACCAAGCCACAACCTGAGAAACCAGCAGGCGGCAAAGTGGTTCATGTGGTGAAAAAAGGAGATAACCTCTACCGCATCGGCTTGAAATATGGTGTGGACTGGCGCAAGCTGGTTTCCGTAAATAAAATTACAAATGTGCACAATCTTAAAGTTGGACAGAAAATTGTAATTCCCGCTTCTTAAGATTAATTAGCGGTAAATGAAGACCGACAGTCATCAGACTGTCGGTCTTTTTCATGCTATGCTGATTCGTTAACTCATCAGTAACCGTCATAGTTGAAGTCATCAAAACAGTAGAGATAAATTTCAAGACCCATGCTATAATATTTACAAACTTTGGGTATATACCAGTAAACATTAATGAGATAGAATCACAAACTGGCAAGGGGGTTCTACATGAATTGCAGTGGCTGCAGTCCAATTCATCCTATAGAGGATCAAGGTACCCTGTATATGCGTCCCATCTCCCCCGCTTTGCTGGAAGCACTGCAAAAGCAGGGAAGACATATCGAACATTCGGATGAACTCATCTGGATGCATTTTTTGAATCTTGAATCTGTACAACGTTGTATTGAGGATATTCTCAAGATTGAAGCGACCCTGCCAGATATGTTAACGGTTCAGGTCACTCCACTGTATGGCCAGGCCGATGCTGATAGCTGGATTAGTCTATCCATGCAGGAAGCTCGCCTCAAACATGCTGATCTGGTTTCTGTTATTCTGGAACATCAATTCAGCAGTCATATGCAGCCAATCGTAGATGCATCGGAGCAGATTATCGGATTTGAATTTTTACTTCGTCCTGCTGAACAGGGTAGACCCTTCAGTGCATATGAATTATTTGAAGTTGCAAGGGATACCGGATTGCATTCTTTTCTGGATCGGACAGCCCGTGTTGCTGCCATCGAGACGAGTGCCGTTCTTTTACCGCATGGTGTCAAACGTTTTGTAAATTTCCTGCCTTCCTCCATCTATAACCCCGAATACTGCCTGACGCACACATTTGAGACGATTGAACGCCTTTCGCTAGACCCTAAGGATTTTGTGTTTGAAGTGGTGGAAACGGAACAGATTCAGCATATGTCCATCTTGCAGCATATTTTTGAGGTGTATCGTTCTCATGGAATGTCGGTTGCCTTGGATGACGTGGGGGCCGGATTCTCGACGATCGAAGTAATGAATCGGCTGAAGCCGGATTTTGTCAAAATAGATCGGAGCCTCATTGATCATTGTGATCATGATTTGAACAAACAGCAGCAAATTATCAATATTGTTGAGATGTCGCGTCGATTTGAGGGGCGGGTACTTGCCGAAGGCATTGAACGAATCGAGGAATTTGATTTCTGTCGATCTGTGGGTATTGATTTGGCACAAGGGTATTATTTTGGTAAACCAACCGCATATCCGCCACAAGGTCCCTACGGAAAAACATCTGCATAAACAATAAAATACGGATGTACCAACAAGTCACTTCGCATGATCGGAGTGGCTTGTTTGTCATGCTATGTAAATTTATAAATACGCTCATCCAACCGATATATAGGATAGGCCTTTAGATTAGATGGGCGTCTATGTGACACCTTATTTAATTAGGTTGGAGAGGTCTTACATAAAAAAGAAAAAGGGTAGATTTATATTTGGAGGGGGAGAAGCAAAATGGGGAACATTCGGGGGAATGAGCAAGTTAAGGCAGCAACCAAGCCAGCCAAGCCAAAAGATAATAAACCGAAAAAGAAAAACAAAAAGAAAAAAGGCTTCGTCTGGAGCATAAGGAACAAATTATTGGTATCCTTCCTGGCGGTTCTGCTCTTGCCGAGTCTAACCATTGGGATCGTTACGCTGATTATCGCTGATCATACGGTGGAAGACCAACTGATGGACAGTGCCAAACAAAGTGTAGACACAACGAATTCAATCATTGGGACACATGTGGATGCGAAGGTTCATGATATCAATTATTTTGCTAGTTTGATTGTAACTGACATGATTAAAGGACAAAATGAAAGCCCTGAGCTTGAGCTGAAATTGAAACAGTATCTTGGACTGCATCCGGATGCTTTAAATATCTTTGTGGGGACCAAAGAGGGAGTCATGGTCCGTGGCAAGGAATCTGCGGGAAGTTCACAAGGGTCACCTTATGATCCCCGGGAACGAGAATGGTACAAACTTGCAATGGAGAAGCCAGGTACTCCAGTAGTTTCACCTGTATCCAAGAACACGGATGGCATTGCAGTTGTTTTTGTCTCCAAAACGCTTGATGATCAATCGGGTGTTATTGGTTTGTCCATGGATCTAACAGAGCTTCAAAAACAGGCATCCATTAAGGTTGGCAAGGAAGGGTATGTCGTCATCTTGGATGCAGACAAAAATTATGTCGTATCCCCAGTCGTGGAAGCTGGTACACAAGAACAAACAACAACGCTGGATCCAATGTTCGAGAGCAAGGAAGGCGAGTTCAGCTATATCTATAATGATGATCCCAAAACCATGATTTTCTCTACGAATGAGAAAACTGGATGGAAAATTGGCGGTACAATGTTCAAAAGTGAAGTATCCAATGCAAGTAAAGACATTCGAATGGCTACACTCATCGTTATCCTGGCTGCCACATTACTTACTCTGATCTTCATTATCTGGTTTACACGTTCGATGCTGCGTCCGATTAAACGTCTGCAGGAATCCGCCAGATCCGTAAGTAAAGGCGACCTGACGGTAAAATTGGACACAGGACGCAAAGATGAGGTAGGCGATCTGGCGAAGTACTTTGAACGGATGGTCGACAATCTGCGCATGATGATTCTGGGTGTGCAGGAAACGGCAGAGCAGGTATCTGCCTCCTCACAGGAATTGTCCGCTAGTGCGGATCAAACAACCAAAGCTATTGAGCATTCAACGATGGCAATTCAGGAACTTGCCGAGGGTGCCGAGCAGCAAGTGAAGAGTGTAACGGATGGATCGGGACAAATGAGCCAAATGGCGGAAGATGTTCGCATGATGTCTGAGCGAGTACAATCCATTACAACGAATATGCGGCATACATCTGGAGCGGCTTATTCAGGTAATGAGGCTGCAGGTCAGGCAGTAGAGCAGATGAATAGCATTCAAGAAACGGTGGAACAGCTGGCGACGGTGGTTCAGTCACTGAATGCACGCTCCGTTGAGATCGGCAGTATGGTAGATGTGATTGCCACAATTTCGAAACAGACCAATCTGCTGGCTCTGAATGCTTCCATTGAAGCGGCAAGAGCGGGAGATGCTGGCCGTGGCTTCGCAGTTGTAGCGGGAGAGGTACGGAAGCTCGCAGAGGAATCGGGAAGCTCGGCTGCGCAGATTGGTCAACTCGTTCATAATATCCGTCAGGATATGGATGCTGCCCTGAACGCTATGAATGCAGCTCAGACTCGGGTTGGAGACGGAATTCAGGCCGTGAATACGTCCGGACAATCCTTTGCACAGATTCGGGAGGCTGTAGAGGATGCTGTTCATACGCTGGATGACTTGTCCGAAACAACGAAGCAATTGGAGAGTGGTGCTTCCCACGTTGCCAAAGCAATGAACGATATTTCGATTGTGACCCAAGAATCTGCTGCGAATACGGAATCCGTCTCGGCATCTTCACAGGAACAGCTGGCATCTGTGGAGGAGATCGCTTCGTCTTCAGCACATCTGAACAGTATGGCGGAGCAACTACAAGGATTGTTGGGTATGTTCAAAATGGTGGAGGACACGCCGAAGGATGGGGACAAGTCCTGACCATTAGGCGATATCTTTTATCTCAGTTTCTATAGAAATTAGAAGGAAATAAAGATAGACATTTCTCCTGCAGCCCTGTATAACTATAGCGTCTGGTTTATCCGCAATAATTGCAGTGTAATCATATCTGGCAGGCCATTCTCATATCATGCTCCAAAACATGATGAATACAGCGGCGCAGGAGGCTTTATGACATATGTAGCAATTCTGATTTTTGTCCTGACCATCACATTGGTTATCTGGCAACCACGCGGATTAGGTATTGGTTGGTCCGCCATGGGTGGGGCTCTGCTAGCATTGATGTGTGGTGTCGTCAGTCTGAACGATGCATCTGATGTGGCATCCATTGTATGGAATGCAACGCTCGCTTTTGTCGGCATTATCATGATTTCATTAATACTCGATGAGACAGGTTTCTTCGAATGGGCCGCTCTTCATATGGCAAGGTTGGCAGGAGGAAATGGACGTAGGCTCTTTATCTATTCCATTTTGCTCGGCGCGGCGGTGTCGGCGCTCTTCGCCAATGATGGTGCAGCGCTAATCCTCACCCCGATTGTGCTCGCGATGGTACGTGCATTGAAGTTCGATGAGCGCATGGTACTTGCCTTTGTTATGGCTAGTGGATTTATCGCGGATACAACGTCGTTGCCGCTGGTCGTCAGCAACCTGGTGAATATCGTATCTGCGGATTATTTCGGTATTACATTTGTGGAATATGCGGTGCGGATGATTGTGCCTAATCTCTTTTCCATCGTGGCGAGTACCGGGATGCTGTTCTTGTTTTATCGCAAAAGCATCCCGCTTCGCTACGATATTTCTGCAGCACGTGATCCACGGGAAGCTATTCGTGATCCGCGGATGTTCCGCATCGCTTGGTTCATGCTGGTGCTGCTGCTCGTGGCCTATGCCTCCAGTGAGTTTTTGCCGATTCCCGTATCGGTTATTGTCGGTGCCGTAGCTCTTTTGTTCGCTATATTGGCAAGAAAGAGCGAAGCTGTGGACCTGAAACGCGTGATTAAAGAAGCACCATGGTCCATTGTCGTGTTCTCGGTGGGCATGTATATCGTGGTGTATGGGTTGCGTAATGCCGGTTTAACCGATCACTTGAGCCGTTGGCTAGATGCCATCGCAGACCATGGTCTGTTAGCTGCCTCAGTGGGGATGGGCATGATCGCAGCGATATTGTCATCCGTAATGAACAATCTGCCCACCGTGTTAATTAACGCATTGGCGATTCAGGGTGCACACACCGAAGGTATTGTGCGTGAGGCGCTGATCTATGCCAATGTGATCGGTTCCGACTTGGGTCCCAAAATGACGCCAATCGGTTCACTTGCCACACTACTGTGGCTGCATGTGCTGTCCCGCAAAGGTGTAAAGATTACATGGGGATATTATTTCAAGGCAGGCATAATCTTAACCATTCCCACACTATTAATCACCTTGGCCGGATTGGCATTATGGCTATGGATTCTGGGTTAGTAAAATCGTATTTTACTTTAGCAATCATCATATGATCCAACTTATTGTAAAAAGCTGCTCTCACACGCTGGTGCTACCTACCAGCTATGAAGCAGTTTTTTTTGTTTCTTCTATAGAAGAAACAAAATCTCTTTTTACATTATGCATGTACACAATGGCCAGCCTTCTACAGTGCTGGCCTTCTTTTTTGCCATCCCCCAGTCTGAGGATTAAAATGCCTGAGACACAACCAGCGCTGACACAGCGCAGGGAACGGAACGATTGTGTAAAAGCGAAGCTTTCGCCTTTATCCCCGGATGTATTCCTTGAGAAAAGTAAATCATATAAATCCGGGGATAACAGCGATTGAAACAACGTCCGTTCCCGGAGCGGCCACTTCAGCGCAATTTGTCACAGATGTATTTCAATCCACAGTAAACATTTTTAACATTGCGTTTACAAAACATTGATTTTGAGATGACATAACGCAACTACAATGAATAAAGAGTTGATGGTGAACAAAAATAAAAGCAAATCGCCGTCACTAATTTGGGGGAGGAAAACAAAACATGTTTAAAAAGTTGCCGTTCATTTTGATGACCTTAACGTTCGTACTGGTACTCGCAGCATGCGGATCGAAAAATGACGCTGGTACAGAGGGAAGCAATAATTCCACAGGAGAAACTGCTACTGAACTTAGTGGTAACATTCTCGCTGTTGGATCAACAGCACTGCAACCTCTGGTAGAGCAAGCTGGACAAAAATTTATGGCAGTTGATGAATATAAGAACGTGATGGTACAAGTGCAAGGCGGCGGTAGTGGTACTGGTTTGACACAAGTATCCGAAGGACAAGCTACAATCGGTAACTCTGACGTATTTGCAGAAGAGAAAATCGATGACGCAGCAAAAGTAAGCGAACTGAAAGATCACCAAGTGGCTGTTGTAGCCATCGCTCCAGTAAGCAACAAAGATGCAGGTGTACAAGATTTGACGAAGCAACAACTGATCGACATTTTCTCTGGTAAAATCACAAACTGGAAAGATGTTGGCGGTAAAGATCAAGCCATCGTTATCGTAAACCGTCCTAGCAGCTCCGGTACTCGTGCAACATTCGAGAACTTTGCACTGGGAACAAAAGTGGAAGATATCCAAGGTTCTATTCAGGAAGATTCCTCTGGTACAGTTAAAAAGCTCGTAGCTGAAACGCCGGGCGCAATTGGTTACTTGGCTCTGTCCTACCTGGATGACAGCCTGCAAGTTTTGAAATACGAAGGTGTAGAAGCAACGGTTGAAAACGTAGAAGCAGGAACTTATCCGGTATGGGCTTACGAGCACATGTACACCAAAGGTGACCCGGATGCAGCAACAAAAGCATTCCTCGACTACATCCTGAGTGACGAAATTCAACAAAACGACGTGACGGAGCTTGGTTACATCCCGGTATCCGGCATGAAAGTAAAACGTGACGCAGCAGGCACTGTGACTCAATAATCTTTGAACTTGCGCATACAGCGAGAGAGGCGGACCCAGGTCCTGCCTCTTTGCGCGGTTTGCTCTGGATTAATCCCATATTTTGCATGAATTCTACTATAGAAGGATGGTTGTTATGGAACAGACCGAAGGGGGAACGGTAATGAACAACAAGTTGAAACCGCGCCGGCCCTTGAGAGAGAAGCATTATTGGGAAGAGTGGACGGGACGGATCTATACGTCGATTTGTGTCGTTTTCCTGATCGTTGTCATGTTTTCCATCGTTTATTTTGTAGCGTCCAAAGGCTTGTCGACCTTTTTCCAGGATGGCGTGAGTATGCGCGAATTTTTAACCGGAAAAACGTGGAATCCAACGGGAGAACCTGCTGCCTATGGAGCGTTGCCGTTCATTACCGGTTCATTCATAACAACATTGCTTGCAGCTCTGATTGCAAGTCCACTTAGCTTGTGTGCAGCGCTCTTCATGACCGAGATTGTACCAGGTAAAGGTAAAAAGATATTGCAACCTGCGATTGAGCTGCTGTCCGGTATTCCTTCCGTTGTGTACGGGTTTATCGGTCTCAGTGTTATCGTTCCTTTATTGCGCAGCATGTTTGGCGGAGCCGGCGTCGGGATTGCAGCCGGATGTTTGGTTCTGTCTGTTATGATTTTGCCTACCGTAACAAGTATTATGGCAGATGCACTGTCAGCACTGCCGAAAGGTCTGCGTGAATCGTCCTACGCACTGGGGGCAACACGCTGGCAAACGATCTACCGTGTCATTATCCCGACGGTTCTTCCAGCTTTGCTGACAGGGATTGTACTTGGTATGGCACGCGCATTTGGTGAAGCTCTTGCCGTACAGATGGTCATCGGGAATGCACCACATGTACCGACATCACTGCTCGAATCGGCTTCAACGTTAACGAGTGTAATCACCCTGAGTATGGGTAACACCACGATGGGATCTGTTCATAATAATGCACTGTGGAGTATGGCGCTTGTCCTGCTGGTGATGACCTTTGTCTTCGTCATTCTGGTTCGCCTGCTTGAAAGGAGGAACCGGGTATGAAAATGAAGGCTAAAACGGTAGATAAAGTTGCCACATCCGTTATCGTTGTTCTGGCGCTGTTCATTGTTGTTCTCTTGCTCGGTTTGCTTGGCTTCATTCTGGTACGTGGGATTGGGCAGATTAACTGGCACTTCCTGACCAGTGCACCACAGCTGCTAAAAGGTGGAGGCGGGATTGGACCGCAATTATTCAACTCGATATTCCTGCTTGTTCTGACCTTGATTATTACGATTCCGCTCGGATGGGGCGGCGGTATTTATATGGCTGAGTACGCCAAGCCTGGCCGGATCACAAGTTTTATTCGACTCGTTGTCGAAGTGTTATCCTCGTTCCCATCTATCGTTATTGGTTTGTTCGGACTCTTGTTAATTGTTAATACATTTGGTCTTGGATTCTCCTTATTATCGGGTGCGATGGCCTTGGCTATATTCAATCTTCCACTCATGGTGCGGACAACGGAGCAAGCGTTCCGGGCCGTTCCGAAAGAGCAGAAGGAAGCGGGTCTTGCACTCGGATTGTCCAAATGGAAAATTATTACCTCCATCCTGCTGCCTGTGGCATTGCCAAGCTTAATCACGGGTACGATCCTGGCATCGGGCCGGATCTTCGGTGAAGCAGCAGCCCTGATGTTCACAGCGGGTATGAGTAGTCCACCGCTGGACTTCACGGACTGGAATCCAACGAGTCCAAGATCGCCAATCAATCCATTGCGTCCGGCAGAGACGCTGGCCGTGCACATCTGGAAAGTAAACAGTGAAGGCATTGGCCCGGATTCCAAAGAAGTAGCAGCTGGCGCTTCAGCCGTGCTTGTACTTCTCGTACTGGCGTTCAATCTGAGTGCACGCTGGATCGGTCGGGTGGTTTACCGCCGCATGACAGCTTCGAAATAAGGAGGAACCAACATGGCCATACCTTTTGGTACGGAACAGTTAAGCATATATTATGGGCATTTTCAGGCAGTTAAGCAGATCAGCCTGACTTTTCCCGAAGCCAGTGTAACGGCACTCATTGGACCATCCGGCTGTGGTAAATCCACGTTCCTGCGGTCGCTCAACCGAATGAACGACGAGATTGCCGGTTCCCGCACCGAGGGACATATCTGGATGGATGGCAATGATCTGAATGAGCCGGGCACAGATGTAATCAAACTCCGTCAGAAGATCGGCATGGTGTGGCAGAAGCCGAACCCTTTCCACAAGTCTATCTACAACAATATCGCGTTTGGCCCCCGCTACCGCGGTATTAAGAACAAGAAGGCATTGGATGAAATTGTGGAAAAAAGCTTGCGTCGCGCTGCGCTCTGGGACGAAGTGAAGGACAGACTGAATGAATCTGCCCTGGCCCTTTCGGGTGGGCAACAGCAGCGGCTCTGTATCGCCCGCGCGTTGTCGGTTGATCCGCAGATTTTGCTGCTCGATGAGCCGGCATCTGCGCTTGACCCGGTATCAACGGGTAAGGTGGAGGAGTTGATCTCGGAGCTCAAGAAGGAGCTGCGGATCGTGATTGTTACCCATAATATGCAGCAGGCGGCACGCATCTCGGATTATACAGCTTATTTTTATCTGGGAAGCATGATTGAGCACGGGGATACGGAACATATTTTCACCAACCCGGACAATCGTCTGACTCAAGAATATATTATGGGACGTTTCGGTTAACTGTTAAATTGGATGGAGTATGAGATCGAGATAGATTTATAGAGATAGAAGGAAGCATAACACTCGGGCGAGGTCGTTCGAGGGTTATGCTTTTTTACATCATTCTACATATGGAATAGTTTGCCAAAATAAAAACAATCATGCTACGATATTTGTGAGCACCACCTTTAATTTGATAAGAGAAGGAGATGTGGATCATAACTACCCATAAGATTGCCCATGACACCATGGCAACTGAAATTATCTCGCATTATTCCATAGAAAAGCCTGCAATTTCCTTTATCCGACATAATGAAAATCTAACGTATCAGGTGGTTGATGAATCAACCGGAGAGAAGTACCTATTGCGTATACATAAAGCCGCTTTTGCAAGCATGACGGGCATCCAGCATACACGACCTGCACTTGAAGCAGAGATGAATCTACTTTATGAATTACGGGCTACCAGACCATTGCGGGTGCAGACTCCTGTACGCAATACATCGGATGAGTGGGTCACCGTCTGGTTGGACGAAGCAGGAGAAGAGATCTGTTGTACTGTTCTGGAATGGATTGAGGGCAGGGATATTAAGCAGGGAGAACGTCTGACAACAGCGCAGATTCATGATTTGGGTGTACAGTTACAGATATTGCATCAATATGGACGACGACCAAAGGAAACTCCCAAGCCACTTGAGGGTTCACAGGTGTCTGAAAGCGGACAGCAGATGAATGACCGTGATCAGCATGCTGATAAGGCGATCATCGCAGAGATGTATACCGATAGCGACAGCCCTACCTTGGAGCATACAGAAGTAAGACCAGCCTATGGCTCGATCAAAGAGAATCTGGTCATGCTGGAGCAATTGGAGGAAGGCGTTAGACGTGGCATCTTTACTCCTGAAGATTTTGATCTGATTCGCAAGACGTTTGAGAACATTAACAGTCAACTCGAAGCGTATCCGCACAATGCCGAGACATGGGGAGTGATTCACGGGGACATCACCCGCGGCAATCTGCTAGTGACGGATCTGGGCATTTCGATGATTGATTTTTGTTTATACGGTTATGGCTACTATCTCTTTGATGCCGGAGGTGCGGCTACGATTTTCAATCGGGAGGAACGGGATGTCTTCCTATCGGGATATACGGAGCAGACAGGACCACTGACGAAGCGTGATATTCGGTTAATGGAAGGATTCATGCTGATCTTTACGTTCGGCTATTTTGCATTTCAGATGGAGAATGAGTCCAGGTACGAATGGATGAAAGAGCGAATGCCTCTTATATGCAGCAAATTTTGCAAACCATATGTACAGAACGAGAGTATTTTCTATGAGTTATAATTTGTGATTTCTAGTGGGTGGGTAGCGCTATGAAGAACATTCGTGCAAAGAGAGTTGCATCGAAGGGGCAGTCTGGTGGCTGGAAGCATGCCGGATTGCTGCTTAGCGGAGTGGGCATATCCAATCTAGGTGATTTCATATATATTGTGGCGATTAACCTGATGGTATTGAATATGACACAGTCTCCAGCGGCAGTCGCAGGGTTGTGGATTATCTCGCCGATTGCTTCGGTGTGCACTAAGTTTTGGTCAGGCAGCCTGATTGATCGTTATGATCAGCGACAGCTGATGATTGGTGCTGATATGCTACGGGCATTGTTGGTGGCGGCGCTCCCACTGATGTCCAGCCTATGGATGATGTACGCAGTGATGTTTCTGATCAGCATGTCTTCATCTATATTTGTCCCTTCCTCTCAGGTATACATTACCCGATTGGTACCTGCTGAACGGCGTAAGCGCTTCAATTCCCTACAAGCCCTGATCAGCTCAGGGGCATTCATTACCGGCCCAGCAGTTGCAGGAGTGATGCTAATTTATTTATCTCCGGCGGCAGCCATTTATGCCAATGCGGTTTCCTTTGCTGCTTCTGCGTTGATTCTAATGTTTCTTCCCAAACTGGGCATTGGAGAACAGAATATAGGGACGGGAAGCAGACTGACACCTCGGATGATTGCCCAGGATTGGAGAGCTGTACTGAGCTTCAGCCGAAAGTCGGGCTACGTGGTCGGTATATATGCCCTGTTCCAGATTATTCTGGTGGTCGGCATGTCGCTGGATGCCCAGGAAGTGGTATTTATCCGTCAGGTGATGAACCTGCCTGAATCACAGTACGGAGCATTAATGAGTATCACCGGAATCGGTTATTTGGCAGGTTCCATGCTGGTTTGGATGTTCGCCAAACATTTGCCGATCCGTCACATGATGGGTGGCGGTGTACTTCTGGTCGCGCTGGGTTATTTTCTGTTCTCCCGTTCATTCTCGTTTGAGCTGGCGGCGGTTGCCTTTATTCTGCTCGGTCTGTGCTCCGCACTGGCGAATACGGGCCTGGTTACCTTTTATCAAAATAATATCCCTATCGATCTGATGGGGCGAATGAGCAGTGTACTTGGACTAGTGTTAAGTATGTTACAGGTGGCTTCCATTTTGATTGCAGGCGTAGTGGCCGAGCAGTTGTCACTTCGTATGGTATATACAGTTGTATCCGGGGTTATGCTGCTGGCTGCGTTGGGATTGTGGGTGACGAGTATGCTTCCTTCCCGAAGCAGGTATTACGATGAACCATCGAAGCCCAAGGCGATGGTGGGGTGACAGGCAGAAATACGGCAATTCTAGTACAGAATAAAGGTTGCCTGAATACCCGAACCGTTCTGTGGAACATAACATAAATAGTATTAAACACTGATAGTCACTAATAGAAAATAAAAAAAATGTATACGCTTTCGAGATGAAACGCATTAACACATTCATGTGATGAAAGTTTACAGTTTATTCGGTTATCTTGTGTATAAAATGGTAAAAAGCAAATATTCGCAAAGAAATCGTTAAGTTTGTTGACACTGATCTTCCGGTCGATTAATCTTAATGAGAAAGTATTAAAAACTTCAATTATCGTTCTGGTACAAGATCAGAATGGTTCCATACAGCGAATGATAGCGAGCGGGAGAGACCTGGGCATGTCGAGTAAAATGGCAGCTGTCGGGCACCGAAGGAGCAAGCTGCTACGCACCCGGCGCAGCGGTTAATCTCTCAGGTAAATGTACCATCGTTGGACGCAACTCTGGAGAGTGCGCGATATGCGCCACCCAAGGGGTATATGGTCAAGCAGCACGGTGTGCAGGGTGACATCACCTGTGAATACAGGAATGCATCGATCCGCCGCGCTGCTTATCATGAAACTCTCAGGTATCGAGGACAGAGAGAGGGCCTAGGGCCTTCTTCTGTCCTTTTCTCATGTCATCATTCAGTAATAAAGGAACATTATGGGTGTGTGTCTGGATGAAAATGACGATTATAAATGGAGGGTTTGCGATGCGTTTTAAAGACGTTTTTTCAATTATTGGTCCGTCCATGACAGGTCCATCAAGTTCACATACGGCTGGAGCGGCAAGATTGGGGCGAATTGCCCGTCAGTGGCTGGGATGCACGCCTGAACGTGCTCGATTAACACTGTATGGCTCGTTCGCCGATACGTATCAGGGGCATGGTACAGATCTTGCGTTGATCGGTGGCCTGCTTGATTATGTGACTGATGATCCACGTATACCGGATGCAGAACAATATGCAGAGGAAGCGGGTATGGAGGTAGAGTTTTTCACAAGCGGCCTGCCTGCTCCTCACCCGAATACGGTCAAAATTGAACTGTGGCATGGAGCCCGCCAATGCTCACTAATCGGTGCTTCCATCGGCGGTGGTAGTGTATCAGTGCATGCATTGAATGATTTTCGTGTACAGATCAGCGGAGAGTTCCCCACACTTGTACTGCGCCATTCGGACAAAGCAGGGGTGCTCGCTTCCGTAACCTCGACCATCAGTTCGTCCGGGGTGAACATCGGGTACATGCAAGTGGATCGGAAAGCCCGGGATGGTGAAGCATTAACAGCGATGGAGATGGATGGTGTGCCGAATCCTGAGATGCTGAACCGTCTGCGGTCACTGGATCATATGCTGGACATTCGCGTGATTGATTTAAAGAGAGGGGTCGAGCCTGATGCGGTTTAAACATCTACATGAACTGAATACCATCTGTACAGCAGAATCCAAAACCATTGCCGAGCTGATGATCGAAGAGCAGGTTCAGGAGACGAATATCCCGGAAGCGGATGTTGTACAGCAGATGTCGGATTACTATCAGGTGATGAAGGAAGCTGTACACAAAGGGCTGACAGAAGATACGACATCACGCAGCGGTTTGACTGGCGGAGACGGCAAAAAAATGGCTGAGTACATTCGTAAAGGTGAGACTTGTTCTGGAGATGCTTCTGCACTGGCCATGGCGTATGCCCTTTGTGTATCGGAAGTGAATGCCTCCATGGGCCGGATCGTAGCGACACCGACAGCCGGTTCTTGCGGCATCATTCCGGGTGTGTTTATCAGCTCCCAAGAGCGTTTTGGCTGGAGTGACGAGCATCTGGTGAACGGTCTGTTCTGTGCGGGAGCGATTGGTTATGTGATTGCCAACAATTCATTTATCTCCGGTGCCGAGGGTGGCTGTCAGGCTGAAGTGGGTTCTGCAATCGGTATGGCCGCTGGAGCCATGGTGGAGCTGCGTGGAGGGACGCCTGAGCAAGTGGTTCATGCGGTTGGCCTCGCGTTAAAAAATACACTAGGCCTTATCTGCGATCCCGTCGCAGGCCTCGTGGAAATTCCGTGCATTGTGCGTAACGGACTGGGTGCCGTAACTGCGTTGGCTGCGGCCGACATGGCGCTGGCCGGGGTACGAAGTGCCATCCCGTCTGACGAAGTCATTGATGTCATGCTGGAAGTGGGCAGTGCGATGCCGAGCAGGCACCGTGAAACGGCCCAAGGTGGGCTTGCCCAAACACCGACAGGACGGAAAATGATGGAGAAGCTTGCTAAACCAAAGGCGAAGCGTGCGGAGCCTGAGATTGAAGCTGAGTCTCCTGCTGAAAATGAACCAGAAGCCAAGGCATAACATGCATGAACGTACATGAACTGAATTTAATTCGTGGAGCTTGATCATTAACGGTAATGATCTGCTCCCATTATGATAAAAAAGCCGATACGAATTCTTCCTGGTGAAGAAGCGTATCGGCTTTTTTGTTGTTCCAACAAAGAAAAATAAAAAGGTATTGACGTTTATATATCGTTTAGATATATTATTTATTGTCATATATCAACACGATATATAAAATCGAGAATAAGTTATACAAATTAAGGAGATGGATAACATGAAAAGTGTTTTTCAAACGAGTCTTCTGTTTTTGAAAAATGGAGCTACAGTAGTCGGGTTAATTACAGCCGTACTGTTCCAGGTTTTTTTTAATACCATTTGGCTTAGTGGATATGATCAGGTAAATGCACGGATGAATCAGCTTGCTGTGACCATCGTAAATGAAGATGGGGCTGCGGCTGAGCCTGTGGCAAAGTCTCTTGCAGAGGGGCTTCATTTCGCGATTAAACCTTCGGCAACTATGGAAGAAGCCAGACAGATGTTAACGGACCGGGATGTATACATGATTATCGAGATTCCATCCGGTTTCATGCAGCAGGCGGGAGACTTGTCAGGCCCGGTGGCAGTGAAGTATGTAATGAATGAATCCAATGTGGCTACCGTAAAAAGTGTGATGCAGACCGTATCCGCACAAGTTACAGCGACGTTGAACCGTGAAGTACAGCAAAACAGCATTCGGGGAGTGCTGAATCAATCAGGTATGGCTGACGATCAGGCGAATGCGATGGCAGCGGGGTTATCTTCCCGTGTGGAGGCAGAAGTGGAACGGCTGAATCCAGTTCATAACTTTGCTTTTTCCATGGTACCAATGTTGATTGTGACGGCTACCTTTACAGGTGCAATGCTTCTTGGCATGAATCTGCAAAAGGTTTCTGGTGAACTCAGTAGCAGGGCAGGAAAATGGGAACGCTTTTGGGCGCGCAATATCATCAATGTTGGTGCTGCATTTATCGTATCGCTCGTTGGAGCAGGGATGATGCATGTTATGGGTGTATCATCAGCAGATGGATGGTGGATGTTATGGCTATTTCAGTTGTTGATTACTCTATCTTTTCTATTCGTGGCGCAATTGAGCTTGCTGCTGCTTGGAAATGCTGGAGCATGGTTAAACAGTGCCTTGTTGCCTCTGCTGATGTTGTCATCAGGCGCAACCATTCCCCGCGATGTCATGCCTGACTTCTATCAACAGATCGGTCATTATCTGCCGGCAACCTACGCGGTGGAGGGTATGATGAATCTGGTACTTGGCGGAGATGGGATTAGTCATGATGTTCTGCTTCTGGTAGTGATTGGAGCGGCGACGTTGGTTTTGGGAGCGGTGTGCACATGGATCAAACGCTCAGGTCCTGCACAATCCAGCATACCGTTGGAGTCCAAGACTGCTGCGACACCTGTCGCTCTGACTGGAAACCTGCCTTCACCTGATCGTGGATAACGATATACTCCTTTTGCCGGATAAGCCAATCCGTGAATGTCTGATGATGTTGAACGTATAAGGGAGGATGTGATACGTTAAGAGCAATTGGAAAGGAGCGGTACACCGATGAACACGCAGCATGTCATCCTCGGAATACTGCACAATCAGCCATGTTCCGGATATGAGATCAAGCAGTACTTTGAACAATATTTTTCATTTTTCTTCGATGCCAGCTTTGGCACCATTTATCCCACACTTGCGAAGATGGAAAAGTCAGGGTTGTTAACCAAGGAATCCGTTAGACAAGAAGGGAAACCTGACAAAAATGTGTATACCTTAACACCGGAAGGGTCTGCGGAGTTTAATACCTATTTGATGAGTCCACTGGAAGCAGAGGTGTTCCGTTCTGATTTTCTGATGCGTCTGTATTTCGGAGAGCTGGCGGATGAAGATACTGTCGCAGGGTGGGTCCGGTCGGAGCTGAATCGTAAAGAGTTGCTGTATGCCGAGCTGCAGCGCCAGATGAAGCAATTTGGCGAACAGATCTCACCTGCACAGCGTTTGTGTATGCAAGTGGGGCTTGTGCAATATGAGGCTACCATCCGATTGCTCAAGGAACAGCTGACCGCGCCTCAGTAGCTTTCTATAGTATCCGTGTCACTAAATCAATTGACGATCCATCCATAACGCAGAAAGCGCTCTAAAGATCAGTAACAGGTCTGTGAGCGCTTATCCGGCGTTGCTTGCAATGCGTTGGAATTGCAAGGATACAACAATATGAAAAAGCTACGCGATATCTGTACTTAGTACAGCATATCCATATGCTGGCAGCTCAACGGCCAGAATTCCCTCTTCCTTGGCTGTACGATAATTCTCGCCAAATAACTCCGTCCATTCCCCGGCACCCGCTTCGAGCTCCACGATAGCTGTTTCTTCCGAACGATTGAAAAGGATCAGAATGCGCTCCTCCTCATCCTGTCGTTCCATCACAAGCTGGCTTCCGCCTTCACGGGCCTGCAGGAATCGAATGCTGCCTTCTGCACGCAGGGCAGGATGGGCATGGCGAAGTGCGATTAGCTTCTGATAAAAGGTGAACAGCTCGCGATCCTGCTTCGTCTCATCCCACTCCATACATTTCCGACAGCCGGGATCATGATCGCCGTCCAGCCCAATCTCATCCCCGTAATAGATGCACGGGGCACCCATATAGCTGAATTGGAACAACGCGGCCAGTTTCATCTTCCGCTGGTCACCCTCACATAAGGTGAGCAGCCGTGGTGTATCGTGGCTATCAAGCAGATTGAACGCCACTTCGCTGGCTTGCAGCGCATAGCGGGAAAGTTGTCGACCGATCGAGTTCGCGAACTGTTCGGCGTGCATGGCATCTTTTACAAAAAAACGATTTACGGCTTCCGTAAATGGATAGTTCATCGAGGCATCGAACTGATCACCTTGCAGCCAGGAGGAGGACTCATTCCATACCTCACCCAGGATATAGGCATCCGGATTCGCAGCCTTCACTACACGGCGGAAGTCGCGCCAGAACGCATTATCCACTTCATCCGCGACATCCAGCCGCCAGCCGTCGGTGCCCACTTCCTTGATCCAGTATTCGGCGACCTCCAGCAAATACGCCTTCACCTCGGGATTTTCCGTGTTAAGCTTCGGCATGTGGGCTTCGAATCCGAATGTTTCATACGTAGGAATGCCATCCTTCACGTCCAGCGGGAATTCATGCACATGGAACCAGTCCTTATATTTGGACTTCTCCCCGTTCTTCTGCACATCCACAAACGGCGCAAAAGTCTTCCCAGAATGATTGAACACCGCATCCAATAGCACCCGGATTCCGCGTGCATGGCACAGCTCAACAAGCCGTTTGGCTGTATCTGCATCACCAAAATGCCGATCTACTCGCAAATAATCTTCGGTATCGTATTTGTGATTGGTCGTTGCCTCGAAGATTGGTGTGAAATAAATGGCGTTAATGCCCAACTCTTCAAGGTAATCCAGATGGTCGATGACGCCCTGGAGATCACCGCCGAAGAAGTTAAACGGGGTCGGCTCACCACCCCAGGGTTCCACTTTTTCTGGATCAAGGTCGGGGTTGCCATTTGCGAATCGTTCAGGGAAGATCTGATAGAAGATCGCATCCTTCACCCATGCAGGCGGTGTAAATACAGCTCCGGGATGGATGTACGGAAACTGGAACATGTGACCAGGATC
The DNA here is from genome assembly GCF_001636635.1 of Paenibacillus sp. O199. Lineage (NCBI taxonomy): Bacteria > Bacillati > Bacillota > Bacilli > Caryophanales > Paenibacillaceae > Paenibacillus > Paenibacillus sp. O199. The sequence goes on along the minus strand of NZ_LGRP01000013.1, from coordinate 32,532 downwards.
GTCGGGTTCATGCGTTTGGAAATCCGTTTCGGTCATCCAGATCTGTTCTGTGCCGCTTTTCAGCAGGAAGGAATACTTCAGTCGATGATACGGAGGCTTTACTTGCCCCTCATAATAATCGAACATGGAATCGGATGTATATTTGGTTAAAGGAACCAGCTCTTTGGTGCGATCCCAGGCGTATTTGTCCCCAGTCAGGGCATGTACCTCGGTGAGATCATTCTTTTTGGCACGCAGACGCAGACGAATGGTATCCTTATCGTAGGCATAGGCCCAGTTCCGTTTTGGTTGATGATAGATGGCTTCCAGCAGCATGTTGAATCTCCTCCCGTCGTATACACACGTAGTATGTGAGCAAGTAGCTGCATTCGATGCAAATCAATCTCGGGATGAATGCCACATGCTTATGTTGTTGAATCAACCTCTCAATCTCTGCATGAATTATGCGAAGCGGATGATTAAGGTATAATTTAAAATAAAAGGATATCCATGGTCGTGTGATCATCATTCGTACATTTTATATAAACAAAATACTTCATTATGTTTCAAATATATAATTAACCCAAAGGGTACAGAAAGGAAACGAATACGCGCATGAAAACGAAACTGTTATACATTGAAGACGATACGGAAATTGCTACATGGGTTAGGGCCGACTTGGAGGAGCGTGGATATGAGGTGGTATGGCTCGGAAGTGGTGAAGGTGCGGCTGAAGCTGCCGGGGGCTGCTCGTTGGTTATTCTGGATGTCATGCTGCCGGGACTGGATGGATTTACGGTAGGACAGCGACTCAAAAAGGAACATCCTGAAGTGCCCATTGTCATGCTCTCGGCTAGAACGTCCATTGACGATAAGCTGCACGGGCTTGATTTTGCCGATGATTATGTAACCAAGCCATTCCATCCCGATGAACTTGCCGCACGGATTGAAGTCCAGCTTCGGAAGGCAGGGACAGCGATCTCGGCCGATACCGTGGTAAAACTGGACCACTTGTCCATCTACGAGAAGGATCACCGGATCGTGAATGAGGAGACAGAGGAAGAAATTATTTTATCGGGCAAACAGTTTCATATCTTCGCCTACCTGCTCAGGCATATGGGCATGATTCGAACCAAGGAACAGATCTACGAAGCCGTTTGGAACGAGCCTTATCTGGACGGGGACAAGACATTAATGGTACATATCCGGCATCTGCGCGAGAAGCTGGAGCGTGATCCGGCGAACCCAACCATCATTCAAACCGTTCGTGGTGTTGGTTATCGTGTGAAGAAGCCATGAGAAGAAAAGCGACGATGCGCGATCCATCCGATAGGAATAAGGGAGTGAAACGTAGTCTTCCAGGCAAACGGAAAATGCGTTTTGGACGGACCTTGATGTCCCGATATATTCTCCTGATCTTGGCAGCGGTTTTGTTTGTGCCGGTCGTTCTCCCCATTACATCTATTATCTATGTGGTGGTGGTGAACAATACAAATAAAGACAATACGGCACCTTATGGCGATAGCACGAAAATTAGCAACCTGTGGACCCGGGAATCCGAGAAGTTGGATGGGGCGACATCTGAAAAAATCAATCAACGTATGGAACAGCTGCACCGGAAATATCCCAAATCTTCGATGTACCGTGTGGACCAAAACGGTGAAACGGCATTTATTCTCGCTGGAGAGGACGTTGATGTATCGGAGTCCACCGTGGATGGAACAACAATGACGACATTGAAATGGACGTTGGATCATCCAAATACAGAGACCCGGATTCCTTCGATATGGAATGCAAACAGCTCCCTGGAATTTATGAAGGAAGCCTCCTATCGTGATCCGCTAACGGTTGTTTCTTTTGTGGGTGGAGATAGTGAAGACAAGGGACAAGGGTTTATGGTGATTGAGGTTCCAAGGTATCTTTTGCAAAAGCCACAGAACAACTGGCCTATGGAACTTTTGTATTTGGGTGGATTGATGATGATCATCTTCCTGTTATTTATCATCATGTCGATCCTGTTCTTTGCGCGAATTCGCAAGCGGCTCATCCGGCTCCAGACGGCGATGATCACTCCGGGTAAGGAAGGCATTCCCCTTCCTGTGGAGATTCGCAGATCGGACGAGATTGGACATCTGGAGGAATCGTTCAACGAAATGGTGCATCAGTTGACAGACAGCCGTCACCGGGAGCGGGAGGAAGAGCAGCTTCGCAAACGTCTTGTCGCGGGATTGTCGCATGATCTGCGTACACCGCTGACCGTCATCCGTGGACATATGCATTCCCTTCACAAAGAACCACTAAGCACGGCTGCGGATACTTCATTGCGTCGTATGGAAGCCAAGATGGATGATTTGAGTGGATTGATCGATAACATGTTATCGTACAACCTGCTCACCAGCGGAAAATATACATTGAAGCTGGAACAGAAGGACGTCCTGCGAATCGTCAGAGAAACGGCAGCGGCCTGGTATCCCGTGTGGGAGAAAGAGCAGTTTGAGATTGATATCGATCTGCCGGAAGAACCGTTGCTCTGGCAGGTTGATGAGCAGGGATTACGTCGTGTTCTCGATAACCTGTTTCAGAATGTCATCCGTCATGCAGCGAGTGGAAAATATATTGGCATATCGACAGAACAGATCCATGGGGAGAAGGCTCTTGTTATTCAGGATAGGGGCCCAGGATTGCAGGAAGATTCGGATACCAAGGGAACAGGTCTGGGGTTATCCATCGTGGATCTGCTGATTCGTGAGATGGGGCTGCGGAAGAGGGTAGACAGCTCTGAGAATGGATTGCGGGTGTGCCTCTATAGCGGCGGAGGAGCTGGGAAATCAAGGCCGTACCTTTTTTTAAACAAAACTTAAACTTCAACCGACTTCAGCTTTAACCTTGGAAGGTTACGATGATATCCGAGGTGATTAAACAGTGACTGATAACATTATTCAAACCGCTAACTTATGGAAAACATACCGGGACCGTGCGGCGGTCCGTGAACTTGATCTGCATATTAAAAAGGGAGACATTTATGGCTTCCTTGGTCCCAACGGCGCTGGCAAAACAACAACTATTCGTATGCTTCTTGGCTTAATCAAGCCAACCAAAGGTGTCATCCGTGTATTCGACAAGGATATCCGCAAGGATCGCATGGACATTCTGCGACGTGTCGGTTCGTTGGTTGAATATCCGTCTTACTATGGACATCTGAACGCGGTGGAGAATCTGGAAACCTTGCGCCGGATATTGGATGTACCCAAATCGAGGATTGCCGAAGTGCTCTCTATCGTGGATCTGACCCGGGATGCCAAACGTTCCGTAAAAGGTTACTCGCTTGGGATGAAACAGCGTCTGGGGATTGCATGTGCCTTGTTGGGTCAGCCGGAGCTGCTGATTTTGGACGAGCCGACGAACGGTCTTGATCCAGCGGGCATCCAGGAGATCCGGGAATTAATCAAACGCATGCCGCTGGAACACGGCATCACCGTACTGGTGTCCAGCCATTTGCTGAGTGAAGTGGAACAGATGGCGAGCCGGGTTGGCATTATCCGTGAGGGGAAAATGGTCCTTCAAGATACGATCGCCAATCTGCATAGCCAGACGGGCAGCTCCATTCGACTGACCGTTTCCGAGCCGGAAGAGGCGATGAAGCTGGCACGAGAGCAGGGACAATTCGGTCAACGTGAAGGAGCGGCGCTCACGTTCCCGTATATGGATAATAGCGCGATTGCATTGCTGGTCCGTCGATTGGTCGAGCAGGACCATGCGGTTTATCGTGTGGAAGAGCACCGTCAATCCCTAGAAGACTTGTTCATGCGGGTCATCGGTGAGGGGGCAACGGTATGACGGGCCGTGCGTTATCGTCCGACTGGCTCAAAATTCGTGGCAAAGGTATCTGGTTCCTCGTTTTCTTGGCCCCCATTGGACTGACGGCGATGCAAGCTTTGAATTTTGGGCTTCGTTTGGACTATCTGAAAGAACAGTATGGGGGTCATCTGTGGGAGAGTTTGCTGGATAATGTGGTTGTTTTTGTACCGCTTGCCTTGATGCTGGGGGCGACGATTCTCAGTTCGATGATCGCAAATGTTGAACATGAGCAGGGATCATGGAAGCAATTGCTGGCGATGCCAATCACAAGACCTGCGGTGTATTTGGCCAAATTCCTGCTCGCTTGTATGCTGCTCATCATATCCTGCTTGTTATTATCAGCGGGAATTATTGGTCTGGGACTGCTGCTTGGGTTCGACGCTGGTGAGATTCCCTGGACACATGCAATCAAGCTGGGTTTATTGCCACTGGCTGGCGCGCTTCCGGTGTTATCGCTGGAGCTATGGCTGACGATGGTAAACAAAAATCAGGCTCTTCCGGTCACTCTCGGCATTGTACTCGCGGTAATGGGGATGTTCGCACTCAGTATCTCACCGTACTTTCCGCTTGCTTGGGCACAGATGGCTTGGATCAGCCCGAAACCATTTGTGTATATCGGTTTGGGTGTAGGGACGGGGCTCCTAATCATGTTGCTGGGTATGATGCACTTTAGCCGGAAGGATGTGGCCTAAGATGAGTTTTGCAACAACCTATTTCCGAATCCTGTCCTCTGAGCGACTCAAAATGGGTAAATCACCTATCTGGCTTCTGATTCTGCTGAGTCCGTTAATCGCACTGCTTATTGGGCTGCTGTCCACACCATCAGGTCAATGGAATGTGCTTATGGGTTCAATGGTCTTTCTGCACGGTTTGTTATTGCTGCCCATCCTGACCGGCGTATTTACCTCTTTCGTCTGTCGATTCGAGCATGCGGGGGGAGGCTGGAAGCAAATGCTGGTGCTGCCGCTTACTCGTACGGGCGTATATGCAGGCAAACTGACCATCGTGATTTTGCTTCTGGCGGGCACACAATTACTGTTGCTGGGGGCCATCCTGCTGACAGGTACGATCCAGGGCATGACGGATCCCATCCCATGGGGATTGCTTACAGGTAAGCTGCTGCTGGGGCTATTCGCTTGTGTGCCGCTCGCTGCTCTCCAAATGTTCGTTTCCTTGGTATGGAGCAGCTTTGCCGCACCGCTGGCATTGAATTTTGCGTTGACCGTACCGAACATTCTGATCGTGAACTCGGCTACATTTGGCCCATATTACCCTTGGGCGCAGCCGATGATTCTAATGACACCTTTTGAAGGTGGGGGATTTGGAGCTTACAATGTTCCACTTGGGACCATGCTTGTAGTAGTCGGGGGCAGTGCAGTTCTCTTCATTTTAATTGGAGTTTTATATTTTAGAAAAAAAGAAATTTAATCGTAGAATTTATTCATTAGTTGTGTAATAAATTCCTTTTAAGCAAACATAGACCTCAGTTATTGACGGACTATGTCGCTTAAAGGGGATTTTTTTGTCGCTTTTACATGGTTTTGGTGAAGAGATTGTAAGCAAATTCGAACTGGAATCTGGTAAAATAAAAAAAGCTGTTTCTAGGAGGGCTTACATGGTTATTCGAGGGTAGGCCCATTTCGCCGAAAATTATATTTTTTGGTTGTTAGATGAAGATATAGGCTAAGAAAAGAGGGGTAAGCCTTGGATATTAATAAAACGGAAACCCTGAAGCGCATTATTTCTGAGGGAATTTCTTACCAATCCTTGTTTTTTAATCACCCAGATGCCATATATGTGATGGACATCCATGGAAATTATATTGATGCCAATCCCTCGATTGAGAGGATTTCAGGGTATACATTTGAAGAACTCCGTAGCTTAAATCGAGATAGGATTTGCCCTCCTGAGAGTGAGGAGTTACGAGGAGAATACATTAGGGAGGTACTGGCTGGCCATTCAGTCAGTAAGCCGATCACGTTTTATCATAGAGACGGTTCCCTGAAACAGGCCAAGATTACCTATGTGCCCATAACGGAGAAAGAAGAGATTGTGGGGATATACGGTATTGCCAGGGATGTAACCGAGATCGTGGAAGTGGAACGTAAATTGCATGAAACGCAGGAGAAATATCAGATGTTGGCGGACCATGCTCAGGACCTCATTACCACGAGTTCGATGGACGGCAAGCTGCTTTATGTCTCTCCTTCCGTCTATTCGTTGCTGGGATATCGTCCGGAAGAGGTAACAGGAAAGTTCCTGAAGGATTACTGTTATCCTGAGGATTACCCTGAACTTCTAGAGATGTCGTCGAGTGGGAATGGCTGCAAGATGCGAGTGCTTCATAAGAAGGGGCACTACATCTGGATGGAAACACTGGCAAAGCCGGTGGCCGGAGAAGAGGGCAAGAATACTCAGATCGTCAGCGTCAGCCGGGATATTACCCAGCATAAAAATGCAGAAAGACGTCTTAGAGAGAGTCGTCAACGTTACAAATCTCTCTTCGAACATAATCCAGCAGCGGTATACTCGCTGAATCTCGAAGGCAAATATACGGCAGTGAACCGCAATCTGGTCAAAATGCTGGATGTACCTCGGAGCAAATTGATTGGGCAGTCCTTTCTTTCGCATTTGGATAAATGTGAAGTGCATGGTGGGCAAGCATATTTCGAACTGGTGAAGCAGGGGAAACCCCAACACTATGAAACGCGGATCGTGAATTCCAGTGGCCGGAAGGTTGATGTATCTATCATTAATGTTCCCATCATTGTGGATCAGGAACTCGTGGGTGTATATGGGATCTTGTCTGATATTACGGAGCGTAAGGATTATACAGAGCAGATCCAGGAGCTTAGCAAACAGCATGCTCTGATTCTTAACTCGGTTACAGAGGGCATCTATGGACTGGACGCAGATGGCATCACCAGGTTTATGAATCCGGCTGCTGCTTCCATGTTCGGCTACGAAGCGGAAGAGTTTGTCGGCAAAAGCTCGCATCCTATCATTCATCATTCACGTGCAGACGGCAGCTATTTTCCAAAAAGTGAATGCCCTATTCATATGACGGTGATGGACGGGCAGCGTCGCACTGTGAAGGAGGATGTGTTCTGGCGCAAAGACGGAACCAGCTTTCTGGTGGAATACCAGGTTACGCCAATTATCGATGAGGGTCAGATTCGTGGCGCCGTTATAGTGTTCAATGATGTGACGGGTGATCGCGAAATTGTGCGCGCCAAGGAAACCGCTGAACTCGCGGCACAGGCCAAGTCGGAATTCCTGTCCATGGTCAGTCATGAAATTCGTACACCAATGAATGGAATCGTGGGGATGACTGAATTGCTAATCAGCACGGATTTGTCGGAGGAACAGCGAGAATACGCCGAGATCATCCGTGAGAGCGGTGATGCACTGTTAAATATCCTGAATGACATCCTTGATTTCAGCAAATTGGAATCTGGGAAAATGGCTTTGGCCTACGAACCGTTCTCGCTGCGCATCATGTTGGAACAGGTTGCGGAACTTTTCTCGTCTAAAGCGGAAGAGAAGCAGTTGAAGATCCGATATCGTCTCAATCCCGACATTCCTGAGTTTATGGTGGGCGATGCGATGCGTATTCGGCAAATTCTCGTCAATCTGGTGAGCAATGCCTTGAAGTTTACGGATCAGGGGGGCATTGATGTCACGGTAGATATTATTCGTGGCAATCGACCGGAAGCGAGTGTGCTGGACTTTGCGGTGAAGGATACGGGGATCGGTATTCCAGAAGATAAGCTGGATCAGTTGTTCCAGTCGTTCTCTCAACTGCATCCTGTCATTAACCGCAAATATGGCGGGACAGGTCTTGGATTAGTCATCTCGAAGCGACTCGTGGAGATTATGGGGGGCAGTATCAGTGTGGAGAGTGAAGAAGGAAAGGGATCAACCTTCCGGTTCGCTGTGCCTGCCACAAGTGTAGATGCGACTGCAGAGGCAGAGCAATCTGCACGTCAATTCAGCCATGATCGGACACGCCAGGGGGATAAGGTAGCAATACGTATTCTTGTTGCCGAGGATCACCCGGTAAACCGAAAGATTTTATCGGAGTATCTAGAGAAGCTTGGATACCAAGCAGATGTATGCACCAATGGCGTTGAAGCGATTGAAGCCATTTCGCAAAATGCCTATGATATTGTCCTGATGGATCTTCAGATGCCTGTTATGGATGGACTCAAAGCAACAGACCTTGTACACCGATTAATTCCGCAGGAGCGTATTCCAGCTATTATAGCGGTAACCGGAAATGCCAAACGTGAAGACAAGGAAGCTTGTTTGGAGATTGGGATGCGTGACTTCATCAGCAAACCAATCATGCTGAGTGAATTAAAGCGGGTATTGCAGCAATGGGGGCCAACAGATGAACCGCAGCTTGCACCAAGCTGAAGACTCGTACTCCCAAGGTGGATAAAAACAAACAACAAAAAAACGCCAATGACGCTTCTGTATCAGGAGGTTATTGGCGTTTTTGTGTTTCTGTTTATTTTGTTATGGTCCATCCTTAAATGGCTGAACTGGTCAAACCAGGGTAAGACGATTGATGTTACCTGACAAAACTTCGCATGAACGCTCGAATTTCTCACGTTCAGATGCATCCAAATTCAACTCGATAATCTCCTGAATCCCATCCCCGCCAATAATGGCTGGAACACCTGCGCATACGTTGTTCTGTCCGTACTCTCCATCAAGAATTGCGGAGACAGCAATGATCTTGTGTTCATCGTTGAGAATCGAACGGGTAATATGTGCGAGTGCGTTACCGATTCCGAATTGGGTGGAACCTTTACGAGTGAAAATTTCCCAACCGGCGTCTTTCGTTTTGCGGGCGATATCTTCCAGGTCCAGATGTTTGAAGCGTTCCTTGTGCTGTTCCATAATGTGCATAATCGGTTTGCCTCCGATAGTGACATGGGACCATGCCACGAACTGGGATTCCCCATGTTCCCCGAGAGCATATCCATGCACGCTGCGTGGATCGATGGAGAAGACCTCTGACAACAGCGTTTTGAGCCGGGAGGAATCAATAGACGTACCTGTACCGATGACTCGTTCACGCGGAAGACCGGACAGCTTCCATACCATATAAGTTACTATGTCAACCGGATTGGCCGCGACGACAAAAATCCCCCGGAATCCGCTATTCATGATAGGAACAACGATATCTTTGGCAATGGACTCCGCTTCCTCCAGAATATCCAGACGAGTCTGCCCTGGCTTCGGATTCGCTCCGGCAGTCAGGACTATGACGTCCATGCTGCCGCAATCTGCATAAGTGCCAGCGTATACCTTCGTGCGGTTATGTGTGAAGTCCATGCAATGGGAAAAATCCAGCGCCTGTGCAACCGCACGGTCATACGTCCGGTCAACCATCATAATTTCTCTGCATATCGATTGATTAATCATGGAATATGCACAACTTGAACCGACAAGTCCCGCCCCGATCACCGCTACTTTACCTGATTTGCCTAACACTGCTGTTCAGCCCCCATTTACATTTGATTTATCCGTTCGTAATAATACATATGTTAAGTATAGTCCTTTATTTTATGCTAATAGCTGCTTCTACGTTACATAAGATAACACATGGAAAAGCTGTGCAGCAATGATTTCCTCTGTCGCGGGAGCGTATTGGAGTGACGGAGTTAACAAAATTGACATGAATAATTCATCCTCATAAAAAGTGACGGCGTTTGCACCAACGAATTTCGACATGACAGCATTCATGCTCATTGTCGGATGAAGGGTTATTTTTACGAATGTGGCAACTGACAAAAGCTCTTATGAATCCGCAGAAACAGAAGAAAAGCGTCAAAGGGATCTGCAAAGAGACTGACGAATACATACGGACAAGCAAATGAAATATGCGTACTTGATCTATGAGACAGGTTGACCCGATCCGATGACAGTTCCAAAAGGGAACGCTGAAGCCACTACCTTATATTCAAAAAGACTTCATTCCGGGAGGGAATAATAATGATTGAAGAAGTAGGAGCAACGACGGAAACGGCCAAGAGCCTGGGCATTGGTGCCAGTACTCTTCGTAAATATGCGGCAGCGCTTGAGGAACAAGGGTATCGATTCGAGCGTTCCGCCAACAAATCCAGATTGTTCAAGTCGGACGATATCGAGTGCATCGAACGCCTGATGACAGAACTTAGGGAACATAACCTGCCACTTGCAGATGCTGTGGTGACCGTACTGACTCCAGACGTGCCTGTGATGGTAATGGAGGAGGCCTCAGTGGCAGAATGTGCGGCAACAGTGATGCCTGCAATATTTCCTGAGGAACCTGAACTAACTGGAGCATTGAGATCTTATGAAGGTCTGGGACAACTGGTGAGTGAAGTGACTTACGGTGCTGTCGGACAGCAGGATGATCAGGTCCAGCTGCTGCAGCATCGGGTGGACGAACTAGAGTTAACGCTGCAGCATCTGGCGGATACCCATCTTGCTCTCCAGGAGCAGATGGAGAAGCAGCGCCTATGGATGAATGAGAAGCTGGAAGAGGAGCGAGACCGTGAACTGGTCACCAATCTGCGCAGCTTCCAGGGAAGAAAACGCAAACCCAAAGGAACATCGCTTCGAATGTTGTTCGGGCTGCTGCCCAAAAAGCACAAAGAAGCCTGAGAACCCTGTCCATGCTCGTCGTGATTTTACACAGCTAGCTTGGTATAATGAGCCCATACAACAACAAGACTGGCTGCTGATCTGCTCTGCTTAAACGGAAAACAGGAGATCAGATGGCTGGCGTGGGAGGACCTGTGGAGCTGCGACGAAGCTGGCAAAGACTACTCGGCCTATGGACTGATCGTCCCCGGAGGAAAGGTACGAAGATCGCCGGGCGTTATACGATATATGACTTGCTTGGTATGGGAAGTTATGGACTGACATACCTGTGTACCGATGAACAGACTGGCAAGGATGTAGCGTTAAAAGAATCCAAACCCAGCAAGGGTAGACTCGCTGTACGGTTGCTGGACAGGGAGGCGGATGTGATGAATCGGATGGATCATTCGGCCATCCCTAAGTTGCTGGATGTGTTCACATACCGGGCGCGCAGTTACATTGTCACCGAGTATATCCTTGGGGAGACACTGGAACAGTGCATATTCGAGCAAGGCCGCAAATATACGGAACAGGATTGTCTGGAGCTGGTAAAGCAACTACTGGCTCCCATTGTGCATGTTCATGAGCAGGGATATATTCATGGGGATGTCCGTATTCCAAATGTCATTTTACGTGACGGGCAGGTGCATTTGATTGATTTTGGCCTGGCGCGGCGCATGGGGGAGCCGTTGTTGCCTGAGCTAAAACGCCGGATGCGTGAATTGCCCGAGCCTGAAGATGAACTGGCTGCGCCGGATCAGGATTTGCAGGATCTCGGTCATTTTCTTTTGTTCATGCTGTATTCCGCTTACGAGCCAGAGAAGGGCCGCAAACCGGCTAGTTGGCAGGAAGAACTCAAGCTTACGCCGGAAGTTCACGATATGCTGGAACGACTGCTTGGACTTCGTCCAGGCTATGAAGGTGGAGCGCTGGAATTACAGGCGGATATTGACCGTGTGCTGATAAAGTTGCGATGAAGAAATAAATAAGGGTTGTTTTGCTAACCGTGAAGACGGCTGGCAGAACAACCCTTTTAATACATATACGATGATTTAGCGCCAGTCTAGCTGGAGCTGTATTTCCTGCTTTTATAATAACCGGAGCCGTGGCGGCTATCCCGACGCTTCGCATCCGAAGATGAATAGCGTTGATAGGCACGCTTGCCTGAGGAACTGCTGTGACGTTTATATGAGCGTCTATCCGATGAGCTGTTACGCCTACGATGAGATGAAGATTTAGAATCGAGGAGTTTGCCGATAATCTTTTTGAACATGAAAGTTCATCCTTTCGTCTTCAACCGTTTTAAGCATATACGGGGCTCTGTTGGAGTGGGTTTCGGATTTTTTAAGGGGGATTATATTCATTGGACAGGGGCTAGGCATATAATAGAATGTTGAGGATTACACGGAATTTTTTATTTTGAGCATTTCGCGTTACAATAGAAGACAGGATGAGATTTTAACGGACAGGAGTAGTTGTAATGATTACGTTGAAGACCAAAGAACAAATCGAACTTATGAAGAAGGCTGGAGAAATTCTTGCCGCATGCCATAGAGAAATTGCTGGAATGATCCGTCCAGGGATCACGACACAGGAAATTGATCAGTTTGCAGAAGCTTTTATGAAGAAAAATGGCGCTACACCGGAACAAAAGGGATACAACGGATACCAATATGCGACATGTGCGTCGGTTAATGATGTGATCTGTCATGGATTTCCAGGAAAATATGTACTGCAGGATGGAGACATCGTTACGATTGATATGGTCGTGAATCTGAACGGCTGGCTGGCCGATTCCGCTTGGTCGTATGCGGTGGGTCAGGTGACTCCAGAAGCACAACATTTGTTGGACGTTACCAAAACATCTCTCTACAAAGGGATTGAACTGGCTGTGATCGGCAACCGGATCGGTGATATCTCCAATGCGATTCAGACGTATGCAGAAGGTGAAGGTCTATCGGTTGTCCGTGAATTTATCGGTCATGGGATCGGCGAGAAAATGCATGAGGAACCACAGGTGCCTCACTACGGCCCACCACACCGTGGTCCACGTCTCAAGGAAGGCATGGTTATTACCATTGAGCCGATGCTGAACATTGGTACGTACCGTAGCAAGCTGGACTCGGATGGTTGGACAGCACGTACTCAGGATGGAAGTCTGTCTGCCCAATATGAGCATACGATTGCCATTACAGCAGATGGTCCTGTCATTCTGACTGCTCAATAATTACGCTCAATGTCTCCAATGTGATGATATTTGCATATTTCAAGGCGGCCCACGTTTGTGATCCGCCTGTTTCGGTTTAAACTATTTAGAGGCGATACACATAGAGCCGGTGGTGAATGATATCAGCTGACAGAGGGTTAACCCCTGTCCACTGGCAAGAAGGAGGTCATTTTGGTGTCTGAAAATAAACAGATCGTACTTGCGTCTCGTCCCGAAGGTGCCCCATCCAGAGAAGACTTTAAATTCATTGATGCACCCCTTCCTGAACCGGAAGCAGGACAAGTCCTGGTACGTACGCTATATTTGTCTGTAGATCCATACATGCGGGGCCGCATGAAAGATACAAAATCCTATGCTCCCCCCTATGCGTTGAATGAAGTGATCAAGGGCGGAACGATTGGGCAGGTGGTGGAGTCTTCGGAACCCAATCTGCGCAAAGGGGATTTGGTATCCGGCATGTGGGGCTGGCAGCAGTATGCAGCCGTAAATACGGGAGATATTTCCTTGATTGATACAGAAGAAGCTCCAATTACGGCTTACCTGGGTGCGCTGGGCATGACCGGTTTGACCGCTTATTTTGGCATGGAAGATATCGGTAAGCCGAAGGACGGCGAAACGGTGGTCGTATCGGGAGCAGCCGGAGCGGTAGGTATGATTGCGGGCCAGATCGCCAAGATTGTAGGTGCGCGTGTAGTCGGGATTGCAGGTTCTGACGAGAAATGTGCTTACCTGAAAGAAAAACTGGGATTCGATGTGGTGTTGAACTATAAGCACGAAGAGGATATGTCTGCTGCCATTGAACGGGCTTGCCCGGCTGGCGTAGACGTTTATTTCGACAATGTTGGCGGTGAAATCTCCGATGCGGTACTAAGCCATATTAATCGGAATGCACGTATTCCACTCTGTGGACAGATTTCGTCATATAATTTGGAGAAGCCGGATATCGGCATGCGCCCGCAGACGTTACTATTAACGAATACAGCGTTGATGAAAGGTTTCCTGGTGGGTGATTATGCCAAGTCCTTTAAGGAAGGCCGTGCCAAACTAGCAAAATGGATCAAGGAAGGCCACTTACAGTTTGAAGAAAACATTGTGGAAGGTTTTGACCAGACACCGGAAGCATTTATGGGCCTCTTCTCTGGAGATAATCTGGGCAAACAGCTTGTAAAGGTTGCGGACCCTGAATAGATATAGAATCCCTTGAATATATGCCAGAACAGGAAAAGACACGTTCCGCACGGTGAAGTGCACAGAACGTGTCTTTTTAGTTGTTAGGAAGTTGCGATGATGCTAAGATTCGGCAGCAACAACTTCCTTATAGTGCTTGTACATATATACCCGCCAGCGTACGATCATACCGAAGGCCAGAAGGAAGAACAACCCACCCGTTTGAGGAATGCTCACATAACGCTGAATGACTTCGTGCAGGATTAGACGTATTGCCAGCAATCCAAGCAGAATGAACGCGAAGCTTCGTGAACGTGTGGCGAAAATTTCTTCATTAACTCTTTCAAAGCGAGTACTGCGAATGAGGGGGTACGAGAATATAAACCAGCCCACCAACAGCGCGATAATTGCCCATAGAAGCGGGACATGTGTCTGGGGTACAACAAACATGAGAAAACCCGTGCTCATTCCCAGCGGGGGAATAAGTATTTTGCGAATGGTTACCGGACGATGGCTGGCTTTCATTCGAATAAAAATGGCAAGCAGGGCCATGACGAGCATACCCAGAGTTGCACCGATCTGAAGGTAAGACGGACTGATTTGAGCCACGTAAAACTCCCTCTTTCTGGAATAATATGTTATCCGGACATCCGGAACATGATGCGAATTACCGGAATTTTCTGTTTCTATTATATCACAAACGAAGAAAGCCGATAGAATGCTTAGTGTATCATTTACCCGGATTGTATATGCAGGGTTCATTTGAAAAATTTGTATTATTGTACCCACTGTAAGGCGGTTTATTCGAATAAGGAGAATTCAGGAAATGAACGAACATTTAGGGTCATAAATAATCGGTGATTACAAGACAGATAACCAAGTGGGTCATATAGAGCTTGTCATGCGAGTGCACAAACATATGAAACAGATGAAAGAGCGTGGACGTATTATATACATTCCCGATCCGATCTATGGGTGGATGGGCTACAGGAGGAAGGACAGTAAGAACGGAAAGGAGTAATATGCCGATCATAGGAATACCTTGGAACAGAGCAAGGAGGAATACGCTTCATGAATAGAAATCACAGGCCACTCACGGTATGGACTTTGGCTTGCCTGACCGTGGTATCAGTGGTTCTGGTTATCCCCTGGATTTTGTGGCAATCACAGGCACCGACCCAGCTTAACATCATGATTGTCGACAAAAGTAAACCGGACTTGTCCTATGTGGGGCATAAGGGACTAGTCTGGATTCTGAATCAGCAGAAGATTGTCCAACAGACAGGGGAACATTATACGTATGAAGAAGACTACTACGGATATGATATACAGAACGGAATCTCCCGGATTGAACGGAAATTGCCGGATGAGGTGACCGACACGGACCTGATCTATCTGACGGCGAATCATCATATTTCATCTACAGATACGAATGAACGTATACAAGGCAAAGCTTATGAAGGTCTTACGATATATGATGCGCACAAAATTCGTGAAGCTGCAACCAAAGGCGTAACGATTGTCGCTGAGTTTAGCGCCTTGTCGAATGCTGTTTCGAACATGACAAGAGAGCAATTGTATCCGATTCTGGGCATGAAAAGCAGCGGATGGCAGGGGAGATCGGTATCGGATCTGCAGAGCTTGGATGAAGTGCCACAGAAGGTACGAATGAACTATGAGCTTAGGGAGAAAAAGGAGTGGCCCTATCATGGAGCAGGTATTGTACTGATTCATGAGGATGGACGTGTGATTGTACTGAAGCAAGGCCGTGATGTAAAGACCGGTGACATAAAGCTCTCCTTTACACAGGAAGGTGGGAAATGGAGTGGAATTACCCGGGATATCCATTACAGCGAATGGTTTGACATCATTGTGCCTGAACAACAGACTACTGTACTGGCTTGGTATAAGACGGATCTAACGGAGAGTGGTCAGCTGAAACTGATGGACGCAGGTATTCCGGCGGAATTCGCTGCTCTTATCCGGTATGAGGGCTATAATCGGACGTATTATATGGCAGGATCATTCGGAGAGCTGGAGCATTATTCGTTCTGGCGCCGTATCAAGGGATGGGATGTGGTAAAAACGAAGCTCACACCGGATCAAAAGGGTGTTCCGGATCGGTTTTACTGGAAAGTATATGTACCCGTGATGAAGAAGATTTTGCAGGAAGTCCAGACAGGGCAAGCACCCTGGCAATAGAAAAGCCGTTCCTTTGGTAGCGGAACGGTGGGATACATAAGGAGGGCTGCAGATGATCTGCAGCCCTCCTCCATTTGGCATCAGGATATATCGGGTTTTATGAATGAAGATGTTGCAACCCATTCAGGAAAGCGGCCACGGACAGTTGCAGGCTCTCATCCGGGTCAAAGTTCATACCGAAGCCACCTTTTTCACCCATGGAGGCGAAGCCGTGGCAAAGACTGCGTAAACCGCGAACGGCATGGAGCGTTTCCGCTTCACTTAGCGTATAGGGCTGCAACAGGCGGAGCAGCAGATCTAGGGCAGCTGTACTCTCCACAACGAGCTGCGGTTCCTGACGGTCCGGGGCATGGAAAAAGGCTTCGTACAGCCCTGGATGCTTGCGGACGAAGCCGATATATGCAGCAGCGACCTCCTGAATGGCTTCGTCACCCGAACGGCCGACAGAAGCCTCAGTTAATGCAAGCCTGAGCTGCTGTGCGGACATCAACGCCATTTCCTGGCGAAGCCCGGGAAGACCGTTGATGTGGTTGTAAAGCGACGGGGAGCGCACATCCAGCCGCTGGGCCAGAGCGGCCAGTGTTAGCGAATGGAATCCGTCGCTGTCGGCAAGCTGGGTGGCGGCGCTTAACAGAGCGCCGCGATCCAGCCCTTGCCGGGGGCTCAAAGTTGCCCCCCGGCAGGGCGCAGCCGCTGCTCTGCGTCTGCTGTAGCTGCGCGCATGGCCGCGGCGGGCTGACGCAGCATTCGTCCGTGCCCTACAGCGAGCACGGACGGCTCCAGCTCAGCCAGGCGCTTGGCGCTGGCAAGAGCAAGTTCACGGTTCCACGTCGCCAGCGCGGGGAACGGAAAGAGCGGGCGCAGGCGGCCGGATACGGCGAGGCCGCCGTGCAGCTGATACGCGTCGCCAGCGATGAGCACGCGGCTGCGCGTATCCATGAAGGCCATATGGCCCGGCGTATGGCCTGGGGTAGCAATGGCGACCAGGGATCCGATCCGGTCGCCGTCATCGAGCAAGCGATCCGGCCGGGTGCGGATCGCTTTGGGAACACTGCCGCGTACCGGAGTCTGTGGCTCGCCGGGAAGCAGGGAGGCGTCTCCGCCAAGCAGTGGGGCATCTCTTCTTGAGATGCAGACCTCGGCTTCAGGTAGCGCCTCCTTAAGACCATCCAGTGCACCAACATGGTCACCATGGGCGTGAGTCAGAATAATTCTGATAATCGGTTTGCCCAAGGATTGTGCAGTAGCCAAAATCCCCTTGAGACTGAATGGCATTCCGGCATCAATAAGGGTAAACCCCTCTTTTTCTTCAACAAGATATACGTTCACAGGGAAGAGGCGTGGAAGGAATGAAACTTGGACAACATCATGCTCACGTGTAATTCGCATCATTAAATCCTCCTTAAAACTAATGTTGTTAGTAATATAACTAATGTCATTAGTTTTTGCAATACCCTATGTAGATTTGCTTAAAAAATAGCATATTTTAAAATCCCAAAACACTTTACAAAAAAAGCGTTTTCAAAATAGGAATAACCGATTATAATAATCTCGTAAGCCCTTTCATATGTCTATCTTATTGGAGCCTTTCGCGAAGCGATAGGCTCACTTTTTTTGTTCTGTTCCCTCAAAACACGGAGGAACTCAACCTTTTTACTGAGCCTATGAAGGGCCTGTATATACTGGTATGACAGGGGGAATCAGGTTTTCTAACCCTTAAGTTGAGAATGTTGACAAACATAACTGTTATTCCTATAATAACAGTTATACTTGCCTTGGATTGAATTTTCAGCGGTGAACGATATGCCGGGAAGGGAGTAAGTAATGAACAGTGAATTTACCATTGCTGTGCACTGTCTGGTCTTTCTGTCCATGAAGGATGAGTGTATGGCCAATAGTGAAGACTTGTCTCAAAGTGTTGGTACGCATCCAGCCAGAGTACGCAAGGTGCTTAGTGTGCTGCGGAAGCATGGATACCTGACCACCAAGGAAGGTGCCCACGGTGGATATCTGCTCAGCCGTCCGAGTGAAGAAATCAAGCTTGGAGAACTGTACAGACTGGTAGCAGGTGGATCACTTGGTCCCAGCTGGTGTTCGGGAGAATCCGGTTCAACGTGCGTTGTTTCTTCCAATATGCAGGATGTGATGGGAAGTATCTACGATGGAGGCGAAGAAGCATTAAGCGCTTATTTTGACCGTATATCCATTGAGGATGTGAAGCATCGTATCGGTAATGGGGAAGAATGTTCTTTGTCTATGGAACCCTTGGCCATGAAGGATAGGTCGTGACAGAACTGATCGTTAACAGCTCTTCATGACCTGGCCTTGGACTGCTGCTATCAGGCATGGTGGACAAGCTATATAAGGGCGTTTGCTCCGGTTGTAAGATCCGTTGATGTTTCAGGCGATTCCGGGCATAACGTGAACACAGATGGAAGCGATCGTCTGCGCTGATGTTATTTTCGGAAGGTGAGTACTCGGTAGAGTTTGACCTTGCGAACGTAAAAAAATAAAAAAAGAATTTGGGGAGTGGAACGCATGTCCAGCATTGAAAACAATGAAACACTTCGCGTGATTAACGAACGTCACGCTGTCAAAAAGTACGAAAGTGGTTTTGTTATGCCTGAAGCAGATCTGAACGCTATCCTGACTGCCGCTTCCGAAGCACCGTCTTCATGGAACCTGCAACACTGGAAATTCCTCGTGATCGAATCCGAAGCAGACAAAGCCAAGTTGCTGCCAATCGCTTACGGCCAAAGTCAAATCACAGACAGCTCCGTTACGATCGCTGTACTCGGAGATTTGGAAGCAAACCGCAACGCCGTGATTTATGATCAGGCTGTTGAAGCAGGTGCGATCCCGGCTGAAGTTCGTGACGCATTGGTTGGACAGATCAACGGTGCTTACCAAAATCCGCAAATCGCCCGTGACGAAGCAATCCGCAATGCATCTTTTGCTTCACAGAACATTATGCTTGCTGCACGTTCCCTGGGATATGATACTTGCCCAATGGGTGGTTACAACCCGCAACAATTGATCGAAACATTCAACATCCCTGCGCGTTATTTACCAACGTTGTTGATCACTGTAGGTAAAGCTGCAGTACCAGCTCGTCCGGCAGGTCGTTTCCCGCTGTCCGAAGTTGTTGTTAAAGGTTCTTTCTAAGACTGATTTTGGATCAGTTATCGCTATAGAGAGTAATATATATAACGTAAATAGCCGCATGTCCCCTTTAGAGGGAACATGCGGCTATTTGGTATTTAAATGATGAAGAAGGGCATTATTTCTCTGGTGTTTCCGGGATTTTCGGTGCATTGAAATCTTCCAGATACTCAATTGCGTTATACATCATAACCGCAGCTTCGGCGCGGGTAATCGTTTCCTTCGGATTGAAGTTGCCTTCTGCATCGAGTGTATTAATCTTCAAGACAAGGGAACGTTGAACAGCACCTTGAAATTCTGGAGTCAGCTCTTTTTCATCCGTGATGTCTACAGGTTTGATGTTAATCATCGGCAGGCCGCCTTTGGCTTCAATGCCCTGCATCAAGAAAAGGGTATACTGTTCACGGGTCAACGCCTTGGAAGGATCGATATCGTTGGACATCTTAATGCCATTGAATTGGGCACGGACAAAAGCATCACTGTACCATACGCCATCTTTTACGTTGGAGAAGTAGTCACTTGGCAGGGGTTGTTTGATAAAACGAATCGTGTCCAAATTCAGATGGAGGCCATCTGCAATGAGCTGGATACCCTGAGCTGTGTTTAGTTCCTGTTCCGGTTTGAACAAGCTATCACTCACGCCTTTGATTAAACCATCCTGATGTAGGGATTCAATCTTGTCTGCCCCCACAATACCTTGAATATCAGTGAATTCCGCTTGAGCGGCGTGAATCGGACCAGCGCTCAGAGAAAGGGTAAGTAAAGCTCCGGCTGTTAATGTAGCCAATATATTTTTTTTCATATCAGATTCGCCTCACTTTTCCAGGGAGTATCCCTTTGTATAAAAGTTATTTGTCCCTATAGACGACCCTATTCCTCAAAAGGTTGCTGTAATTTTCCATTGTTTTTCTACAAGAAATTCTGTTGGAATATGTGCAAAGTGAATGGACTATTGTAAGGCCTTATGCTTTGTATTATGGTGAGGAAAGATAACCACTGAAGCAAAGGTCTGTGATTTGGGTAAGTACATAACAGTGGAATCAACTATTCGGGTTACAACTTCTTATAATTGCATGTAATTAGAGTGTAAGGTTAATCATTTGAATCAATAAGGAGAGAATGAGACGATGGAACCGACAGCAACGAATGAAGCTTTTTTCTATACAGGTACTTATGCATCAGCAGAACAGCCGGGGATTTTTCTATGTGCGTTAAACAAGGAAACAGGCGAGTTGCGGATTGTAAATCATATGGATGGGGTGGATAATCCATCCTATCTGGCTTTATCTCCGGATGGGAATGGTCTGTACGTGGTAAGTGAGACAGATGAGGGAGAGGTGCTGGTCTATCGCAGGGATGCCGCAACGGGTGAGCTGCACTTGATGGATCGCAAATTGACGAAGGGCGCATCGCCTTGTTATGTATCTGTCACGGAGGATGGCGAGTGGGTGCTGACTTCAAACTACAGCAGCGGCAGTGTGAACGTATTTCCGGTAGGAGATCAAGGCACGCTGGAAGAGATGAGTGCGTTGATTGAGCATACCGGAAGAGGGCAAAATGATGACCGTCAGGAAGGGCCGCACGCCCACTCGATCCAACCAGACCCCTCAGGTCAGTATGCCGTTGTCTGTGATCTGGGTCTGGATCAGATTATTGTGTATCGTCAGGAAGAAGGTCGCCTGGTAACGCATCGTGAGATGAATCAGCCTCCAGGCTCTGGACCGAGACATCTCGTCTTCCACCCAAGCTCGAAATGGGCCTATGTGATTAATGAATTGAGTAACACCGTTACGGCATTCATGTATGATCAACGCAGAGGTGAGTTCACTACGTTGCAGCATATCACCACACTGCCTGAAGGACATTCTGGTGAAGGTACGGGAGCGGATATCCGTGTGTCCCCATGTGGCCGTTTCCTGTATGCTTCCAATCGTGGGGACGACAGCATTGTGCTGTATCACATTGACCAGGAATCCGGTGAGCTGGAGGCTATAGAGTGGACTTCCACTATCGGTCAGACTCCGCGTAACTTCAACCTACTTCCCGGTGGTATTCTGCTGGTGGCCAATCAGGACAGCAACAACCTGGTTGCTTTTCAGATCAATGGTGAAGATGGACGCCTAACACACAACGGATTCAAGCTGGAGATACCCCGCCCAGTGTGTATTGCTCCGGTAGTATAAGGTGGGATGACACAACATTCTTTGTTACGTTCAAATTCCGATCGAGCTTGTGAGAAAGAAGCATCCAAGTCGAAAGATTCATCTTTCGGCTTTTTTCCTTTTTTTCATACATGAAATTACTAAGTTAGACCTATAGATGGAATTATATGTTTAATTTAAAATGAATATATTAAAGCGCTTACATGGATGCGAGATGGCGCTACCAAGGGCATCGGGCTTACCAATTCGATTGGGGAGGCAATGGCTTTATGGGAAAACGATCGTTATGGAAGCGTACATTGCGGACCGCAGGTGTGTCACTGCTGAGTTCTGCGCTACTGGTGACTTCGCTGGGTCTTGGAGACACGTCGGTCACTCATGCTGCGGGTGCCCGTCAGATGGAGTTTCTGGACCGAGGTGTAGTTGCAGTGAAGACAGGCACAGGTGTGTTCGTTAGCTGGCGGCTTCTGGGTACGGAAGGGTCGAATGTATCGTTTAATGTCTATCGGGATGGAACCAAGGTAAACGCATCGCCCATAACGAACAGCACCAACCTCCAGGATACAAGCGGGACAAGCAGTTCCAAATATACGGTTCGAGCCGTAGTCAGTGGAACCGAACAGGCTGCTTCGGCGGCAGCGAGCGTATGGGGAAATAATTATTTGTCTGTACCTCTCAGTGTACCCGCAGGAGGCACAACACCGGATGGTGTAGCCTACACGTACAGTGCCAATGATGCGAGTGCAGGCGATGTGGACGGGGACGGCGAGTATGAACTGATTGTGAAGTGGGACCCGTCCAACTCCAAGGATAATTCCCAAAGCGGCTACACGGGTGAAGTATTTATCGATGCCTACAAATTGAATGGAACGCGCTTATGGCGTATCAGTCTGGGTAAAAATATCCGTGCCGGTGCTCATTACACCCAGTTCATGGTGTACGATCTGGACGGAGATGGCAAGGCCGAAGTGGCGATGAAAACGGCTGATGGTACGAAGGATGGTACGGGAGTAGTCATCGGGGATGCCAGCAAGGATTATCGTAATTCCAGCGGATACGTTCTGTCCGGACCGGAGTTCCTTACGATCTTTAATGGACAGACCGGCAAAGCACTTTCCACGGTGAACTACGAACCAGCGCGCGGTAATGTGTCCGATTGGGGAGACAACTATGGCAACCGGGTCGATCGATTCCTTGCTGCGATTGCGTATTTGGATGGGGAGCGGCCCAGTCTGGTCATGGCGCGTGGATACTACACCCGAACCGTGCTGGTGGCGTACAACTGGCGGGATGGACAATTGACGAAACAATGGACTTTTGATTCCAATACATCAGGTAATTCCGGTTATGCTGGACAAGGTAATCATAATCTGAGTGTGGCGGACGTGGATGGCGATGGCAAAGATGAGATCGTATATGGCGCGATGGCGGTAGATGATAACGGCAAAGGACTCTATACGACAGGGCTTCATCATGGGGATGCAATGCATCTCAGTGATCTGGACCCGGATCGTGCAGGACTTGAAGTATTTCAGGTGCATGAGACAGCATCCAATGCCGGAGTGGAATTCCGTGATGTGCGTACAGGTCAGTTGATCTGGGGCATACCTACGACAAAAGATATTGGACGCGGCATGGCAGCCGATATCGATCCACGTTATAAGGGTGCTGAAGTCTGGGCAGATGGTGGTTTGTATACAGCCAAAGGGCAGAAAATTGGGACAACCCTGCCTTCCTCCACGAATTTTGGTATCTGGTGGGATGGTGACCTGCTCCGCGAATTGCTGGACAGCAACCGAATTGATAAATGGGACTACGCCAATAGCCAAACGGTTAATCTGTTGACGGCATCCGGTGTTTCTTCCAATAATGGAACGAAATCCACACCGAATCTGCAGGCTGACCTGTTCGGCGACTGGAGAGAAGAAGTGGTATGGCGGACCAATGACAGCTCTGCACTGCGTATCTACACGACAACAGCCGTTACGGACAAACGGATCTACACCCTGATGCATGATCCGGTATATCGTCTTGGCGTAGCTTGGCAAAATGTAGCCTATAACCAACCGCCACACACGGGCTTTTATTTGGGAGATAGCATGAGCACGCCTCCCGTACCGAATATCCGGTACGCTGGCAAATAAGGGGGAAAGGGCATGAACTCATGCCAACCCCAGGAATGATGTTACAGCGAATTAAACTTACCGCTGACAAGGGAACAACGGACTTTGGTCCGTTGTTCTTCTTTTTCTGCCATTTACACAGATATTCGGTAGAAATCGGAAAAAAACGTTTGACAGTCATATGTACTGCCCTTATGATACGTATATAACTCACTAAACAGGTAGGAATAATAAAAATGACGATGCTCTATTTGCGGAAGCAGTCATTTACAGTCACATAAGAGATCGTAACGTGAACAGAATAACGTTCTCACCGTATAGACGGAGGAACACCGCAGCGCATCATTTCTGGATGAAGCATACACGGCCTTTGGGCCGGCATGACTTTATGAGGGAGAAGTGCGCGGGGGTTCCTCCGTTTTCTGTTTTTTTTTCGGTGCGTTCCATGCTGTTCAGCCTGTTGAGGTAATCTTGCAGATCCATTCGGGGGGAGTGTTATCTATGAAAAAGAGAATTCATAAGGGTATTCTGGTTGGTCTGGCATTGGTGTTAACAGGGGTACTGGCGGCATGCGGATCGGATAGCGGTGGCACGAATGCGGCAGCAACATCGGGGGGAACGGAAGGTGGCAAAGAAGGGGCAAAAGCGATCGAGCTGCTGAATGTATCCTATGATCCGACACGTGAACTCTATGAGCAATATAACAAGGCATTTGCGGCGTATTGGCTGAAAGAGAAAGGTCAGGAAGTAACGGTTAAGCAGTCTCATGGCGGTTCAGGTAAACAAAGTCGTTCCGTCATTGATGGGCTGGACGCGGATGTGGTTACTCTGGCATTGGGATACGATATCGATGCTATTGAAGATAAAGGTCTGATCAATGCGGGGTGGCAGGACAAATACGAGCACAACAGCTCCCCGTATACGTCAACGATCGTGTTTTTGGTACGCAAAGGCAATCCAAAAGGCATTAAGGACTGGGATGATCTCATCAAGGGAGATACCCAGGTCATTACCCCGAATCCAAAAACGTCCGGCGGGGCACGCTGGAACTATCTGGCGGCATGGGGATATGCGCTCAAACATAACAACAATGATGAAGAGAAGGCCAAAGCATTTGTTGCAGAGCTGTTCAAACATGCACCTGTCCTTGACTCTGGAGCACGTGGAGCGACGACTACGTTTGTAGAGCGCGGTATCGGTGATGTACTGCTTGCATGGGAGAATGAGGCTTTCTTGTCAGTTAAAGAGCTGGGTCCGGACAAATTCGATATTGTGGTGCCTTCGGTCAGTATTTTGGCTGAACCACCTGTAGCGATTGTAGATAAAAATGCAGACAAAAAGGGCAGCCGCGAAGTGGCGGACGCCTATCTGAAATATTTGTACAGCGAAGAGGGGCAGACCATTGCTGCCGAGAACTATTACCGTCCAACCCTGGACAGCGTGAAGGAAAAGTTCAAGGATCAGTTCCCGCAGCTTGAGCTGTTCACATTGGACGATGTATTTGGTACATGGCGCGATACCCAGGCCAAGCACTTTAATGACGGCGGTATCTTTGACCAGATCTATGTTCCGGGCAGCTAATGCATCTGACGTCGATGATGTTGCGTGACCATGTAAGCGGCCAACCAGTCCGACCGACTGAAGGCAGAGAGGATGAACGTGCATGAGCAAGGTGATGGTGGCCCGGAGTCGCACACTGCCGGGATTCGGATTAACGATGGGTTACAGTGTGCTTTACCTGAGCCTGGTTGTACTTATTCCACTCGCAGCGCTCTTGTTTAACTCCACGGGGCTGACCTGGTCCACATTGATTGAGGTGGCGACCAATCCCCGGGTACTGGCTTCTTTCCAGGTGAGTTTTCTGACTGCAGGTGCAGCCGCCCTGATCGATCTGGTTCTCGGGTTGCTCCTGGCTTGGGTACTTGTCCGGTATGAGTTCCCTGGAAAGCGGCTGTTTGATGCCGTTATTGATCTGCCTTTTGCCTTGCCGACAGCAGTGGCGGGGGTTGCCTTAACGGCGCTGTATGCCGGGAATGGCTGGATTGGGCAGTTTGTGGAACCTCTGGGCATCAAGCTGGCCTATTCACAGGCGGGCATTACGCTCGCGCTGATGTTTATTGGGATTCCGTTTGTGGTGCGTACGGTGCAGCCGGTATTGCAGGAATTGGAGACCGAGGTGGAGGAAGCTGCGGCTACGCTCGGAGCGGGAAGATGGCGGATATTCCGAAAGATCCTGCTTCCGGATCTGATCCCGCCGCTGCTGACCGGTTTTGCGTTAGCCTTTGCCCGAGGTATTGGCGAATATGGTTCAGTGGTGTTTATCTCAGGCAATATGCCGATGAAAACGGAGATTGCGCCCCTGCTGATCATGGCGAAGCTGGAGCAGTTCGATTATGCGGGAGCTACGGCGGTAGCCTTGCTGCTGCTGCTGGTCTCTTTTGTCCTGCTCTTGATCATTAATTCACTTCAACGCTGGAGCCGCAAGGCAGGCAGAGCTTAGTAAGCAGTGAACCAACCTAAACCAAAAGGAGGTACAGAATATGGCGGGTTCCGTTCCATTAACGCCTGCTTCCCGTGTAAGAACCGGGCCGGGGCCAAACCGAGCAACGACGGAAGCACCGTGGGTTAAATGGTTGTTGATCGGGTTGGCAAGTCTGGTGCTGCTCTGGCTGCTCATCTTGCCGCTGGTGATCGTGCTGATGGAGGCGTTAAAGCAAGGCTGGGGTGTCTACATCGCCGCGCTTACCGAGCCGGACGCGATGTCGGCATTGAAACTTACGCTGCTGGTTGCCGGAATCACCGTACCGCTCAATACGATATTTGGTGTGGCGGCTGCGTGGGTCATTACTAAGTTCCAATTCAGGGGCAAAGGACTCATGATCACCCTGATCGATCTTCCTTTTTCGATTTCGCCTGTGGTAGGCGGGTTGATCTTTGTCCTCGTCTTTGGGTCGAATGGATGGTTTGGACCTTGGCTGGCCGAGCATGATATCAAAATTATTTTTGCCCTGCCCGGCATTGTCATCGCAACGTTGTTCATTACGTTTCCCTTCGTTGCCAGAGAACTGATTCCGCTAATGGAAGATCAGGGCACGAGGGAAGAAGAAGCGGCGGTTACGCTTGGGGCCTCGGGGTGGCGGATTTTCTGGAATGTGACACTTCCCAACATCAAGTGGGGACTGCTGTATGGCATTATTCTGTGTAATGCGCGGGCGATGGGCGAGTTTGGGGCCGTGTCTGTTGTATCGGGACATATTCGCGGGGAGACTAACACCTTGCCGCTGCATGTCGAGATCCTGTATAACGAATATCAATTCTCCGCTTCGTTTGCCGTCGCCTCCTTGTTGCTGATTTTGGCTCTGGCAACGTTGCTGCTCAAGAGCTGGTTGGGTCATAAAACGATTCCCGAAAAGTGATGTAACACTCCTGTATCCATGCCGATCATCTTGGTTTTGAAGAGGGTTCCGAATGAAAATGGATTTTGTTTAAACTTCATGAAAATTCGGATTGACAGCTACTGGAAGCCCTGCTAATGTATAAACCAAGTATATAGGTTGGATAAGAATGAATTATAAGTCGGGTTGGATGACAGCGCACTTGAGGAATATAGCGGGCAGTAGCCCGAGAAGAGGAGGCGGCTCTATGGCTAAGCCGTTAAAAGTGGATGAGGTATGGATGGATCGAATTGCCGGACAACTGAATGACATGGAGTTTGGCTCATTACACATCGTTGTACACGAAGGCCAGATTGTGCAGATGGAGCGCACCGAACGCAAGCGTTTTGAAAATACGCCCTCCGGCAGCGCCTCCAAATCCGGCAGCACTGCACGAAGCAGCTCACCCCGTTCATTGCGCTCATCGAATGCAAGCGCGAAGGGATAGGCTTCATGTAATCCAGGATTGAATTAGGCATAATGCAAAAAATAGTAGAAACCAAAAAAAGAGAAGCCGCCGATTTTGCGGGCTTCTCTTTTTGGTGTTGAATGAACTGAGTCTGATGATGCAGGCAAACCAAGTTAAAAGAAGGTTTATTTTTCGGAAATGGCTCCGGATGTGCGTGGTTTATAGAGGTTTAGCTCTATATCCAAGTTCTCATCCTCATGTGCTTCTGCAATGCTATTCAATTCCTTATCCGAATCGGTGTGTCCCGCATAGGGGCGATCACTGCGAGAAGGCGTTCCTGTCAGGCTGAAGCCAGAGATGAACAGGATGAGTTGCAATCCCAATGCGTAGGGAGCAGCAGCAAGTCCGATCAGATGAAGCAGCGAGCACATGGCAATTAGAGTAACAAGTGCTTTGGTTACTGTGCCCGATGAACCCTGTCTTGGGCTGGACCAGAGCAGATAACCATAGAACACCGTGATGATCAAGGAAACGAAGCGTATCCATGGCAAAGCATTGAACCATGAATGCCAGAAAGGATACAACAGACCTTGTTGACGAAACACAAAATCAGCGATTAGGTACAGTACAGCTACTACAGCGGTGGGCTCGGCAGCTGGACGAATGACATTCCAGATCGCTCTTCCCCACTGGTCAGGATGTGCGTATCGATTCAATTCATCGGACAATGCTGCGCTCTCTCGTTCCAGAGCCCTGTGCATCAATGCCAGTCGAGCGGGATCAACATCGATAATACAGCTGCGGATCTGATCCTGAAGCTGTGGAGACAGATGCACTGCGGCTCTGCAGGACAGCATGGCCGTTAATAATTCATGATGCTCATGTTCCGTTATAGCAACTTTCCGTTGTTCTTTGGCTGTGAGTTGTCCCAGTAGGGTTGTACTTATGTATAATGTATCTCGTATCGCGTGCATTCGCCTGTCCCGGCTTCGTCTGACCTCAGTGGCTGACCATACGTAGAGTCCAAGCAGCACAGCGATCATTCCGAGTAGTACCGCCACGAAGCCCGGATATGAGAATAGAGCAAGCATCCAGCGTTGAAGCACAATGGTTCCTCCTTTGCAAAAACTGTAGTGTAGCATGAAACACGGTTCACATAAGCTTTCTCTCACTATTACACAGGAATTGCGTGAATTCAAGCAGGAACAGTAGGAATTTACTGTCATAAGAAGGACCACGGCACCCATGCAAAGAAGATGTAATTTCCATGAATTTTTTAATTCTACACATAATTATAGATTTAATAAGAAAGGAGCATGATCTATGGACCAGATCCACATTGAACATACACCGCCCTCAGCAGCAGAATACCTAGCGTTACGGAAAAGCGCAGGTCTTAGTGCGATGAGCAAGGAGGGGGCGGAGATTGGGCTGCCCAATAGTCTTTTTGCCGTATGTCTGCGTGAAGAAAATGAAATTGTAGGCATGGGCCGGGTCATCGGGGACGGTGGTTGCTTCTTTCAGGTGGTGGATATCGCCGTGCGCCCGGACCAGCAGGGAAGAGGGTATGGCAAATTGATCATGAGCGAAATCATGAATTATTTGCGTGAACATGTGCCTGCTCGTGGCTTGGTTAGCCTATTGGCTGACGTTCCTGCCGATCGTCTGTACGCTCAATTCGGCTTCACCTACACCAGTCCGAAATCGGAAGGCATGTGGTGGAGACAAGGGGAATAGCGCGGAAATAAGCTGAGTTAAGCCTGTTTAAATAAAATTAGCCTTATATATGGGAAATAGCCTATCAATACCTCATTCGTGTATCCAACTAATTAAACCTTTGGTTATCCATAGGTTTTTTTGCTTTACATCCATTTATTTACAAGTATAATGTAATTTAAATACAATTTACGATTTACAAAATACGATAATCATAATAAATGCAGAATGGAGGAGACAAAATTGGATAAAGACCAGCGGACTCAATTTAATCGAATGGTGGAACGGTCCATGGAGCAAGCCAGCAGAAACCTATCGGGAACCAAGGGGGTTGTCTCCGTAAGATTAAGTCAGGAAGAGATTGATATTATTGATCAGCTTGTATTTCTTGAACTGGCCAAGAACCGATCTGATGCAACGGCGATGTTAATCAGGGAAGGGATTCGGACTCATCAATCGTTATTGAACGAGATTCAGGAGTATACGGCAGAGCTTGAGCGGGTAAAGGCCAAAATACAACAGTCCATTCGCAATTCAGGTTTGTTGACACGTCTGCAAAGTGAAACTGGAAGTGAGATCGAAGGGAAAGGAGAGAGAGTGAATGAAACAGACGAAAAATGAAATCCATAACGACAGTTACGGATCTGTTCTGCGTCTTCCATCTTTTTGTGTACTTCTTGCAGGCAGGCTGATATCCGGTGCGGGTCAAATTTTATTTTCCATGGCTACGATGTGGTATATTCTTCAACTAACCGAGTCAGCACTCGCAGCAGCACTGATTCCTATGTTGCCATACTTTATCTATGCTTTTTTGGGTATACCACTGGCTACAATCAGTGATCGGCTGCCCAAAAAGCAGCTCTTGATCTGGACAGATGTACTTAGAGCATGCGTGGCCTGTATATTGGCGCTTTTATTCATGAGTGGTCAGATGGTGCCGTGGCATATCTATGCTGCCAATTTGCTCATTGCGATTCTTGGATTTTTGTTCAATCCGGCAACCCAGACCGTCATCCCCGCAATTCTGCCCGACCCGTCGAAGCAGTTAGCACCAGCCAACGCACTTCTAAATTCATCTTCCAAAACAATTGAATTGCTTGGATATGCTGTAGGTGGCATATTGGTGGCGTTCATCTCAGTCCAGTCCATCCTTTTCATCTATGCACTTACCTTTCTGCTATCTGCTCTCTCCATTGTCTTTATTCATATTCCGGTGACCAAAGTGGTCAAACAAAAAGGGATTTCTGGCTTTATGAAGGACAGTTTGCAAGGGATTACCTTTTTGTTCTCGCGTAAAATTCTGGCCAGCTGCATCATTTTTGGTGCCATTATCAACTTTGCTGGCGCGCCTCTGCACATCTTCACTCCGATTTTTGCTGACATGGTTCTTCATGCCGGACCACAAGGCTACGGTCTTCTCCAATCTGCCTTTGCCGCTGGTAGTATTGCAGGCTCTTTGCTCAGCGGGAAATATGCCAAACGGCTTTCGCTTGCTCGATGGTTCCTAATCAGTTATCTCATCTCAGGTGCAAGTTTGCTACTCATGCCTATGTTTCCTAATCTGTATATCGCCATCGCCTGTTCATTCTTGTTAATGCTGGGGCTTGCCCTCGTAAATGTACCTCTGGTGACCTCAATTCTTCTATCCACACCGGAAGAAAAGAGGGGACGTGTCATGAACAGTATGGGGGTCTTAATGAGTGGCATCAGCAATCCGCTGGGTTTATTGCTCGGAGGCTGGCTCATTGAAACGTATAATCCATCCTGGGTGTACATGGGAATCGGCGCATTTGTTATTGTCATGGGACTGGGGAGCATGTTTGTCCGGCCTTTCCGAGAGGAACAGGGGCAACGCTCCAGACAGCAAACGGCATCCGTTTAGCCTATGAGCAGATCATCGTCCTTTTTGGAAGCGGCCCTGTATGGAGGCTGCTATGATGCTTATCTTGCATAACTGGTGGCGAGTAGGATGAAACTTCATAATATTAAAGATTTAGATCATGAAGTTTATTCAGAATGGTTCTGGGCTTACTTATTTTAATAAGGCATGTATATGGGAACGGTGAGGTGAGCTAGCTACATGGTTTACAAGTGAGCACAGACGGTTTAAGATGGCGTGAGCCGTTTAAGGTATATAACAATGGGATTAAGTATTAAAATAACGGTAAGTTGACAAGATGATATCTACTGAAAAGAGGGATTTGATATGAAAGTTGCCATTTTTGGAGCAACCGGAGCGATTGGGAAGACGATACTGTGGGAGTTAATGGACCGCGGACATAAGGTAACGGCGATAGTTCGTGATCCTTCGAAGGTTGAGATGGAGCATGAGCGTTTGCGTGTGGTAGAAGGGGATTTGCTTAACCCGGACCAGGTTGCTGATTTTACAGCAGGACAGGAAGCCGTTGTGAGTGCCTATGGACCGAAGTTTGGTGCGGAGGAAGAGATGTTGGAAGTTACACGTTCACTAATTGAGGGTGTTCGTCGTGGAAAAGCAGGACGTTTGGTTGTCGTGGGTGGAGCAGGAAGCTTGCTTACCGATTCTGGAGAAATGCTGATGGACACACCAGGATTCCCTGAGGAAGTCAAACCATTGGCGAAGGCTCATGTCGATGCGTATAACCTGATTGAAGCATCGGATATTAACTGGACCTACATGAGTCCTGCGGCTACGATCACAACAGGAAGACGGACAGGCCTGTTCCGGGTTGGCATGAATCGTGTAATCACAGATGATCTTGGTGAGAGTTCGATTTCCGTTGGCGATTTTGCAGCGGCTTTGGTGGATGAGCTGGATGATCCGCAATTTATTCAATCCCGGTTTACAGTAGGTTATTAAAAGTTTTAGGTAAGCTAGCAATCTTTCTGTAAATTTCCGAAGAGGCCACCGGGGAGGGATGAACGTTGTTTATCGTAACCGCTGAACAGATGAGAGCTGTGGATGAGCATACGATTCAGAAGCTTGGCATTCCTGCTGCCAGTCTGATGGAGAACGCAGGCAGAGCCATCGCCGAGGAAGTTATCCGGCTGTGCCGGGAAGACGATGTTGACCACCGTTCGAAGCAGTATGGTTACTGGAACAAAAACGGGAAGCGGGCGCACACCGGGCCCGGCGATCGGCCTGCTCATGGTGGCGACATCATCGCCGATCCGGCGCTCGTGATGGAGCAACCCGGTGATCAGCAGTGGTACATGCTGATCGGCAAGGGTAATAATGGCGGCGACGGGCTGGTTGCGGCGCGCCATTTGGTTGAAGCGGGGCTCGGCGTGACTTTGGTTTACGCCGATGCGCCTGATGCGTTGCGGGGCGAAGCCGCAGTGCAGCGGGATGCCGCCGCGCAGCTCGGCATCCCTGCTCTGGTCCACGGGCGCGAAGCCGTGGACTTCAGCAAGTGCACAGGCATCGTGGATGCGCTGCTGGGCACCGGCTCGAGGGGGGCGCCGCGCAGAGCAT
>NZ_LGRP01000037.1:0-43698 GCF_001636635.1 Paenibacillus sp. O199 | reverse complement strand
GCAGCCCCTGGCTCTGCTGCCGGGCCTTGCGGCTTAGCTGGCAGCAGAGCTTTGGCCGCCGCCATCTCCTGCTCGGCGGCCCGATCCGTGCCAGCGGCTATACGCGCGCGGGCACGCTTCGCAGATGGATCAGCATTCGCTGTATGCGTCTGCGAATCCCTTTCTTGCAGATCAGCCCTCGTCTGCGGCT
Organism: Paenibacillus sp. O199; assembly: GCF_001636635.1. Classification (NCBI taxonomy): domain Bacteria; kingdom Bacillati; phylum Bacillota; class Bacilli; order Caryophanales; family Paenibacillaceae; genus Paenibacillus; species Paenibacillus sp. O199. The sequence continues at coordinate 43,508 of NZ_LGRP01000037.1, read as the reverse complement.
GATCTACCTTCTCGCTCTCCACCTCAGTTCCGGAGAGCGGCTCCGTTTGCTCATTACCCGACTGCAGTTCTGGGCGCTTCGCCTTTCTCCTCCTTCTCCTCTTCTTGCGGTTGCCCGAAGGCGAAGAAACAGTTGAAGAAGCAACGAAGTCAGCCGTTTCACCCTCCATCGAAGAAGATGAACTTACGGACGGCTTAGACTGCTCGTGTCTTTCTGAAGTAGAAGCAACAGAAGGCGTACTATTTGCTGTATCGACGATCCGTTCTGCTGTATGACTTGCAGATGCAGAAGGCCGTGCAGCCGCAGCACCTTTATGACTCTTTATCGCCTCATCCGTAGGCCGGAGTGAGGTATTATCGTTATCGGCTTGTCCACCGAGCTGACGACAGTGACGACAAGCGCCACGTCTGGCTCCCGGGCCAGCCCGCTTTCCGGTTCTTCGTCGAAATTCGGACAAAGGTCGCTTTTGCCCGCAATACATACATGTCTTGGTCAGTTGCGCTTCATGTTCCGTCATTTCCTGCCGGAAAGGGGCCGAGCCCATCTCCATGTTGTCACCTCGGTTCCGTATGAATCCGGTTTCTTTCTATTGTATCACATCTGCTCGCCAACACACTCATAGCCAGATGTCCCATAGTCTTTGGTCTTGTACTCCTGGGTCTGCCCCACGCATTCGTGAAGGATGTGTTCCACGTATTCCAATATATCTTGCATCGGTTTCCCGCATTGTTCACATGTTGTCATTGTTCTCACCTTAATCCTGTTCTTAAAGTTATCTGCTTATCAAATGATAAATTGTGTTCCGCCTTCTCATTACCCTTCGCTTATGAAAAAGAAACATCCGTTCCCCATGTATGAATCTAATCGGCAATCAAAAAAACCGTTCCCCGCTCAACCCTAATGGTCGACCAAGAAACGGTTTATTATTCCTGTATTAGCATAAATATTTTAACGAACGTCGAGTTGTCCCGAGTTTTGTTGTGGTACCAGACGTGGCTTCGGTTTTGGCAAATTGCCGAATATTACCCATGCAAACGGAACAAATCTTGCCGTGAGTCCAACCACAATCCACGATGCGATTAACGCCACACCAAAACCTCCGGCGTACCACAGGTGAATCAGCCAGGATACCCCGGTTTGTGGTGGATAATTCCGATAGATCAACAGGAAGAATGGATGTATCAGATAAATACCGAAGGACAGTGCCCCAAGCCGATTGAGCGGCTTAACGATCAGCGATGGTCCTTTGCGATAGAGCAGGTACGCAATCTGAATGAGCACCAACGCACAGGCGAACGTATGCAGATTCCAGAAAAACTCGTACCACAGCGTGTTATATGTCGCAATTTTCAGGCGCAACAGATAATAAATGTATACATGGCCGAGTCCGGCAAAAATCCATACCGCCCACAGCAAAATCCATGAAACTACACGAGCTTTAGTTGCATTTTCCCGACTAATGACAAACCATTGTTTAATCTTCGGAAAGTATACCCCGATAAATGCACCCAGCATGAAATAAGAGAAGTACGAGAATGCCCAACTTCCCTTGTTCGGCACCTGGAAGCCATATTTATTACTTACGATAAATGCCCACTGAATGAGCAACCCAATCGGTACCGACCATTTGACAACTGAGGGATATTTCTTAAGCAGCCACAATACCAACGGGAATAAAAGATAGAATTGCATATTAATAAATACAAAGTACAGATGCGTATACGCCTTGCCAGTGAACAGTTTCGTTATGAAGCTTACTGCTGATTCACCGAACGGACGGCCCTGATAATGCGTGAAGTGTAGGATAACAAAATACATTAATGAAAATAGGAAATACGGTAGTAAAATGTAAACAAATCTTTTTTTGTAGAAGTTGCTGACCAGCTTCTTATCTAGCGGGCGAGAATAATAGTTATAGAACAGTACAAAACTGCTCATGAAAATAAACGTTGGTGTACCATATTTCATAAAAATATTAATAAAATTGTACAGCCAGTAATACCCTGAACCCGTCATGTCTACCGTCGCATATGAAGTGGAATGCACACACAGCACGCCGATGATAGCCATTGCCCGTACGAGATTCAGCTCTGGGATTCGCTCTCTTTTGATTGTTTCACTCATAATTAGCGTTTCTCCTTAATATGTTTCGTTGATATGTCTAAGATGACTTAATACGATAAGCACACTATCTATTAAAAAGCATAAAGCTTAAGATGGGTAGTCCAAATTCTTAAAATTCCCTAAATATTCAACATGTTTCACAGTCTTTTCATGTCTATATATGTAAAAAAGACCGCTATGACGCGGCCTGCGAGCTTGTTTCGTATCTGTCCAAAATATTGCTGGTTCACTGGGATGAAAATGGTAAACTTCAATGCTGACGACTAGCTAGAATTTGTTTATAGATCTCAATAGCCGATTGTCTTGAGGTTTTCAGATCCACAATGGCATCCTTGCGAGGCTGATGAATCTCTTTGCTATGCAAATCCTTCAGGTCAGGCAGCCATTTGCGGATATAATCCCCTTGGGGATCATACTTCTCTGACTGTGTCACCGGATTGTTCACCCGAAAGTATGGAGCTGCATTCTCGCCAAGTGATGCACACCACAGCCAGTTGCCCCGGTTTTGAATATTGTCATAGTCACGAAGCTTGCGTCTGAAATACGCTTCACCTAGCGTAAACGGGCATTGCAGATTTTTGGTAAGAAACATTGCGGTCAGAATACGAAGCCGATTCGGCATATGTCCAGTCTCATTCAGTTCCGTCATCGCTGCGTCGATAATCGGAATGCCTGTTTCGGCCTTGCACCAACGTTCGAAGTGAACCTCGCTGAGCAGCGACAGATCATATACCTTTTCATATGTAAAATAATGACTCTCATACACCGCCCGATACAGATAGAAGTCGCGGAAGCACAATTGTCTGATCCACTCGTCCGAATGCTCCGTGCGTTTCGCAGCATCGTACATCTTGCGGATGGATACAGCCCCCACAGCTACATAAGAACTGAGCCGGCTCGGTTCATAAGCTTCATATTCATCCCGATGGTCGCCGTAATCGGCAATTCTATCAGATAAAAATCCATCCAACATTAGATGAGGATCATTCAAATCAGATACATCATATGCCAGCAATTGTTGTGGTACCTGGAAGGTCTCTGGCCATTCTATCTGCTGATCACTGACCTTCACCTCTGCAACCGTAGTGGTTGAAGCTGGATTAGGATGCTCATTCATGAATTCCACCCAGCGTCGGTGGAAGGCAGCAAATACTTTATATGGCTCGGACTTGCCCGTAAAATCAGCGAATCCCTTCAAATCCATCAGCAGATGATCCGTCAGCTGCGTAAATGAGACTTCTCGTTCCTCGGTTACCTTGCGTATTCCACGGTCCCGTTCAATTGCATATGGGGTCATATCCCGATGAACTACAACTTCATCTACACGACCTTGCATCTGTTCGAGAATATAATCAATCACCTCAGCTGGTTTGCCATAAGCCATGTGCAGCGTACGGCCTGACTCGCGGTACCGCTTACCAAGCTCTACAGCATGCTGTAGAAAATTCACTCCACTATGTTCCTGTTCACGACCTTGCCGCAGCAGAAACGGATCATAGATGAGCACATGCAGACTCTCTGCATCCTGGTGCAGTAAATAATCGAATGCGACCAGGTCATCTGTGCGCAAATCTTTGCGATGTATGAATAACTTCATGCTTCATCCTCCTGCCTGAACTTCTGCCTACTTTGCCGTTAAATCTTCATACAGCCTGCTTGTCTCCGGCTCCGGTTGATGTCCCAGTTCCTCAAGCAGGGTCAGCGTAAATGAATGATATATTCTGAGTATGGCTTGTTGATCATCCATGGATGCACTTACCCTCATCATTAATCGGCAGATTTCTTCGGCATATGGCTCCCGTTCCTGTAGTTCACTCAACTGCTCCATCGCTTCCTTGCCCCGTCCATGCTTCATGTCCCATTCCGCGATATCCATAACCAGTCCTATATACTTACTTCTCAGATCTCTCGCTTTGGCTTGAGCCCAGCGATAATCATGCTCCTCCAGATAGTCACCACGGTAGAGGGGGACGATATCCCGCAGTTGATCGACATTGTCTGATGTAACGTCAGCGTATGCCATACCTTGCTCGAACTGCTCTACATCACTCACCAGATTACCCGATAACAAACGATAGCGGTTCATGTTGTATTCCAACTTGCCCGTCATGTTCCATTCTTTCAGCAGTTTACGGATCTGATAAACGGAAGTATGCAGATGCGTTAGCCCTTTCTCTTGCGAGACATCCGCCCACAACTTATCGAGCAGAATCTCTTTGCTTACCCAATCCCCTCTATGGTGAAACAAAAAAGCAAACAGTTCTTGCGATTTGGCTGTGCGCCACTTGTGCTTCTCTGCTTCCTGATCCAAGCTTCTGTAGATATCCAGATGTTTAAAAGTAAGCAATCCAGGCACACGGGTATCCAACTCCACAGCCTCAGATTCCTGAACCTCAGCGGTTGCAGCAACCTGAGAGGATGAGGATATCATGCCTGCGGCAATGCGATCGATCGTTTTGGCAAGCCTCGCTGAACTTACCGGCTTCAGCACATAATCCAGCGCCTGAAGTTCAAAGGCTTCAACCGCATGATCGGCGTAAGCCGTTATAAATATAATGCGAATACTGCTGTCCAATTGCTGTATATATTCAGCCGCTTCCAGTCCATTCATTTCCGGCATGCCAATGTCCAGAAACACAACGTCCACACGCTCTTTTGCCAGAAAATCCAGACCGGCACGGGCTGTTGAAAAACACTGCACGGGGGTAATCCGCCCATCCGATCGTAACAGGCGTTCCAGATGAAGCTGCGCCGGTTTCTCGTCATCGATTACAATGGCTTTCATCGCTCTTCCAGCCTCCTGCCGTGAATTATTCAATGGGAATACCGATTATCTTGGCATTCGTTTAATAATCTGTTAACCAAATTCGCCTAACTCGGCCCATTATTTGGAACCATTTTTCTTCTCCACAGGTATGCGAAACCGTATTAGCGTTCCTTTCCCCGAATGACTCTGAATCTCCAGCCCTTGACCATATAAAGACAACAGGCGCCGATTAATATTCTGTAGCCCTACACCTCCAGGACCTTCGATTCGCCCTGAACTTACCTGAGCCAAACGCTCAGGAGGTATGCCTACTCCATCATCCTGTACCACAATGACGATGTGTTCATCCTCCCTGGTAATGCCCAGGTTAACCATGCCGCCTGCAGCACGTTCCATCACCCCATGACGAATCGCATTCTCCACAAGCGGTTGAATACTAAGCGGTGGCAGGTAAAGACGAACATCTGGGTCGATATCATAATGGACCACCAAACGTTCCTCGAAACGTGCTTGTTCCAGATGTACATAGGACTCCACTAACTCCAGTTCCTTCGCTAGTGGAACCAGTTGGTCGCGGTTCTGGAAGTCGAAACTTCCTCGCAAGTAATGACTCAGTTCAATAAGCAAATCGGTCGCTTTATCCGGATTGACGGCGCATGTCGCTATGATGACGTTGAGCGCGTTATATAGAAAGTGCGGTTTGATCTGGGCCTGCAAAAAAGCCATTTCCGTACGAACAACCTCCTGTACCGAGGTACGCATCTCAATTAACGTCCGTACTCTTGCACGCAATTCACCTGCATCCACAGGTTTGCTCAGAAAATCATTTGCTCCTGCCTGGAATCCCATTTTGATATCCTCTGGCAGCCCACGAGCTGTCAGCATTAGAATGGGCAACTCGGACAAGGAACTGTTCTCACGCAGCTTGCGACACAGCTCAAGCCCGGACATTTGCGGCATCATCCAGTCTGTAATGACAAGATCAATGAAGGGGTGTTCTTCACGAAGCTTCAGTGCTGCTGCCCCGCTATCTGCTGCAATGACACGGTAACGTTCCGTTGATAGAAGATTGAACAATACCTGTCGATTCACAGGATCATCGTCCACAATCAGAATGGTATGCTCTGCTTCCAGATTATCATCCGTCTCATCCCAATCCATTGCTGCTGCCGTATCCTGCGCTCTTCTTTCTTGGGTAGATACATATTGGGCTGCAACAAGTCTCGAACTCGCTTGCAGCAAAGGGAACTGCACAATAGGCAGGGTAAAATGAAAGGTCGAACCTTCACCTGGCTCCGATTCTACCCAGATGGTCCCTCCCCCAAGCTCGACCAGTTTGCGAGTGATACTCAGTCCAAGACCAGTTCCCCCGTTAACCCTCTCACTTGTTCCATTGCCCTGTTCGTAAGACTGAAATATATCTTCCAGTTTATCTCGGGTGATACCGACACCTGTATCGGCGACAGATACCGTCACCATAGCTCCATCCACACGAGCATAGATACGAATCTCACCCTGCTTCGTGTACTTATACGCATTGCCCAGCAGGTTGTACAGAATCTGCCTTAGGCGATCCTCGTCCGCTTCAACCAACGGCAACGCTGGAGGCCATTGCTGGATCAGTACAACCGGTTTATCTTCAAAGGTAAAACCGGAGACTTCAACGACCGTTCGGGCAACGGATTCGAGGTCCACAGCACTCCGTTTTAATTCAATTTCACCATTCTTGAGCTTGGAAAAGTCCAGAATATCGTTTACCAGCAGCGAAAGCCGCTTTCCAGTTGAGGTGATCATGGACAGATTTTTGGCCTGCTTGGGTGTGACCGCCCCGGCCGCCCCTTCCAGCATCGATTGAGCTATATTAATGATGCCGTGAAGGGGAGTTCTCAGTTCATGGGACGTATTCGCCATAAACTCATCCTTGAGACTGTCGATGGCAAGCAAACGTTCAGACAACGCTTCAACTTCACGGAATGACTGTGCAAACCGAATCGCTGTTAGAATCATCTGTGCAAAGACAAATAACAGCAGTTCATACAGTGCTAGAAATGTCGTATCCACGGTAGTGAAAGCACCAACGGTGTGCAGCACAACCACCATGAATATACTCATCATGCTCATCAGGACAAAATGACCGTCATTCGGTCGACTTTTCAGCCAATGGAGCATGGCTCGCAGCGTGTAACCAATCACCACGAGTGAGATCAGCAGCATGGGCAGCTCCAGCATGGAGAACAGAACAGGAGACAATGTTAGACCCACCGTGCATTGGACGAGTACCAGAACCACACCCAAGCGAACAAACCATTGATGAACAGCTCCAGGTACAAGCGCATCCATATAACGGAGCAAGAAATAATACGCAAGAGCCGCGCTGATTAGTTGAAGCCGCAGAATTTCATTATTCGTTAAGAACGGTAACAGGGTTCCCAGCAACTTCTCTCCATGAGTCAATGCGTACATCGCACCGGACAGGCTGAATAACCCCAGATACCGGAGCTCTTTTTCACTGCGCCGCAGCCGGAAGAGCATCAGGAAGAAGGCCGCTGGCAGAATAAATCCGAACAGTGTCATCAGATCCTTGAGCCAGTCCTGCTGTTGGCCTTTCAGAATGCTGTGCTCGTCTCCGAACAAAATGGATGCAACAATGCCGCCAGACGAGTAGCTGTAATTCGATACCTGAATGATAATATCTGCGACATCACCTTCTATGGAGGTAAATCCCGTAAAAGGCAAATTGAGCTGAATATCGGTATTTTCCGTTGTACCTGGCAGCCCTTTGCCGCCAATCTCTTTGCCATCTATGAATAAACGATGGGCCATGCGGATATTTTGAGTACGTATCCCATAATCGTTCTTCTCTAATCTCGGGGGAATGCGAACACGCAAATGATAGGTCCCATACCCGTGCGCCTCTCCAAGAGTTCCATTCCATCGGGATGGGACATGGATGGGGAGAGGCTTGGAAAGTGGCTTGCGTCCGGAGACATCCGCCTCAAAGTCAACGGGTGCCAACAATTGGCCCGGATAGAAATCCCACGTACCATCCAGGGAAGCAGCCCCCTGTCTATCGAAATTCCAGCCGGTCAGGTCCATAACCCCATCATTCGCATGAGGGTTGCCGCGCTCGGTAAATATCGTCTGTACAATGGAACCCAGAGGAAAAACAACAATACATATAAAGCTAATGGTGAGCATAATCCAGTGTTTTCTCATCTATGTAATCCTTCCGCCTCCATGGCGAGAGACGTCTAATTTTGTCGTTTTATACCTATAACTCCATGTTACACGTTTCTGTTGCTGACGGAAATAGTTCTTACATGATATTTTAACGTCAAAAAAGCCACAGGCTCAGCTACCGGAATGCAGACCGGAGTAGGACCTGTGACTTTTTTGAACTTGTTGGCTATCTGTTTTACTTTTCTCGTTTCCTTACGCTTGTCCAACGACCTGGGCCAGTTTCTGCACGATTCCAGCCCATCCCTGCTCCATCCGTTCACGAATGATGGCATGAGCCTGTCCAAATTCAGTCAGTTTGTCCGCGTCCCAGCCACTGTGAATCAAGGTAAAGTCGGTGTCTTGTCCTTGCTCCGTCAGTTCAAACGTAAGCGTCCAGTCCTTACCCCATTGGAATGACAGCTTGCGTGGCGGCTGAACTTCCGTAACTTTACACGGTGATTTTCCGAAGGGTCCAGCTTCCAGTATAAATTCATGCCCTTCCACTGGCTCTAGATTGCTTGGCATAAACCATGATTCCAAGCCTTTTGACGTCGATACAATCCCCCATACTTTCTCCACAGGCGCGTGAAGCAACAGCTGCTCCCGAATATCTGGCAATGCACTTGAAGATTCCATGATATCTCTCCTTCTAAATGGATATAACTCATTGTTCAAGATTAGATGATGTGTGTCAAATATATTCTGCTAACAACAGGTACTCTGGCAGGCGCTTTGTTGACCGGCTCTCAAACCCACCCTATAATTGGAACATATTACATAAAAGGTGTGTGATTTCTCATGATAGTCTGCTCTGAAAAATTCAATTCCAACCGTTGCCGGAAGGGATAAACATTTCGTAGCTAGTCCCTTCCACATTCTTATTTTAATTATGTTGTGGAGGAAACGTTACATGTCTTTTAGTTATTATGGTCCATTATGTACCGAGGTTTATAATGCCACCAAACCCGTTGGTCAATCTCTTGGAGGCGATATTGAATTTTACCGTGATTATCTGACGAACTGCAATGGACGCATCCTGGAAGCGATGTCTGGTTCAGGTCGAATGCTAATTCCATTACTTGAGGCTGGTTTGAACGTAGACGGTCTTGATTATTCAACGGATATGCTCGATTCATGCCGTGCTCTTTGCTCCATGCGGGAATTGCCCATGCCTGAATTGTTCGCTGCTGATCTGGAGACACTTGATCTTCCTTACCGGTATGAAGTCATTATAATTGCCGCAGGCTCCCTGCTGCTTATTCAAGACAGGCAGGCTTCCATAAAGGCCCTGCGTAATCTGTATCAACATCTGGAACCGGGAGGTCGACTTGTGCTGGACCTCTTTCTACCCGATGTAACAAATACGACTTCATACTACTCAGGCACCTCGACTGTTAAATTACCGGACGGCGATACGATTACAATGGAGAGCAAAGACATCGAAGTCAATATGCTTCAGCAGTACAAAGTAAGTTTAATTCGCTATGAAAAGTGGCGTCATGGCACCCTCATAGCCACAGAACTGCAACAACTTGCATTACGTTGGTACGGTGTGGAGGAGCTGCGTATGATTCTGGAACAGATCGGTTTCATCGACGTTGTTGTATATGCTGACTTCGATCCCAAACAGGCACCTTCGCGTTCTGATCAGAAATTTGTGTTTGAAGCTACACGAGGAATACCCTCGAAGTGATTTCACTTTCAGGCCAAAGCGCTAACGAATCGATCTCACCGGGAAGGATCCAAGATCGAGGAAGAAACGTGCCTACGGTTCGTTAGATCTTAATGATACAGAAAAGGGATGTCCTCCGTCATGTTCATGACTTATGGGACATCCCTTATTAATTGCATTTATATAAATGTTCTAATTAAGATCAGTATCCGCGGGAATATGGCTGTGCAACAGGCGCTTTATCTTTGCTAACACCCAGTTCTAGAGCTGCATGAGTCGCCCAGTAAGGATCACGCAGCATACCTCTGCCAACCGCGACCAGATCTGCATCACCGTTGCCGATAACCGCTTGAGCCAGTGCTGAATCCTCAAGCATACCTACCGCAATGACAGGAACGTTCAGTTCTTCACGGAAACGACGAGCAAAAGGCACTTGGTAACCAGGGTAGTTACCCGGTTTACGTTGTCCGGAAGCCCCTTCACCACCGGAGCTAATGTGGAATATATCCACGCCTGCTGCCTGATAGGCACGGGAAATTTCAATGGTATGATCAATATCATATCCGCCATCAGCGTACTCCACTGCCGAAATCCGCATAATCAGAGGCATATCTTCAGGCATTTCTTTTTTCACTGCATGAATAATCTCGACACCAAAACGGGAAAGATCCTGTCCATACGCATCCTCGCGATGGTTCATCAGCGGAGAATGGAACTGGTGGATGAGGTAACCATGTGCACCATGCAGCTCAATAGCATCGACCCCAGCAGCTACTGCGCGGCGTACACCGTCCGCAAACTTCTGTACCATGGCTTGTGTTTCCTCTGTAGTTAAAGCATGTGGCGTATTGAAGCTCTCTCCAGGGAAGGTAACCACCGATGGAGCTACAGGTCGAGCCGCATCCTCTGCTTTACGTCCAGCATGCGCGATCTGAATCGCCACCTTGGAGCCATAAGCGTGAATGCCATCCACCAGCTTGGTAAAGGCAGGAATGTGTTCATCTGACCAGATGCCCAAATCATTGTCGGTAATACGTCCGTCTGGATCAACATCCGTCATCTCAATCACGATCAATCCTGTACCCCCAACCGCACGGCTTACATAGTGTACCTGATGCCAATCGTTCGGAATACCGTCTTTGGCAGTAACGGAATATTGGCACATCGGTGCCATGACGACACGGTTATTTAGTTGAAGTCCCTTGAATTGATACGGGGAAAATAATTTCTCTGTCATTTCAATTACATCTCCTATTCAATACGATGATATATGTTGAGGCAATTCCTTGTTTTCCAGATCGGAAAACAGCTGCCCATGCTTGCCGCAGTTGTCCTGCTTCAAATCCTCAATCACTATTATGAACCTAACCTATAGAAATACAAGTACGTACTTTTTTGTGAGATAGTACCCTTTTTTATACCTAGTCGACCCTTTCCTCTGATGCATTCACCACAACTCGAAATGAATCTAAAACATGATATGATAGCCATACAGACATACAGGTTATAATATACCCAACTATAATAAACCGAGCCAAAGGAGCGATTACTGGTGAAAGATATTTTAATTCAAAGACTGACAACCTATGCTCAAATGGATACGCAATCCGATGAAAATAGTGAAACCTGCCCTTCCACACCAGGCCAGCTGGTCTTGGGTAAATACCTGGTTGAAGAATGTAAATCCATTGGATTGCAGGAAGTGACCATGGATGATAACGGCTACGTAATGGCGACATTGCCATCCAACACCGACAAGGATGTTCCAGTGATCGGTTTCCTCGCTCATCTGGATACAGCAACCGACTTCACAGGCAAAGATGTCAAACCACAGGTTATCGACAACTATGATGGACAGGATATTGTGCTGAATCAGGAATTGGATGTAGTATTATCCACCACTGATTTCCCTGAACTGCGTGAATATAAAGGCCACACCCTGATTACAACAGATGGCACAACACTGCTTGGTGCGGACAATAAAGCCGGTATTACCGAGATCATGACGGCAATGGCCTACCTGATTGAACACCCGGAATTAAAACACGGAAAGATTCGTGTTGCTTTTACCCCGGATGAAGAGATTGGCCGTGGGCCGCATAAGTTCGATGTGCCTGCTTTTGGCGCCAAATATGCCTACACGGTGGACGGCGGACCTCTCGGTGAGCTGGAATTCGAAAGTTTCAACGCGGCGGCTGCCAAAATCACAGTACGGGGCACCAACGTGCACCCGGGCACAGCCAAAAACAAGATGGTCAATTCCGCTAAAATTGCGATGGAGTTGAACCGCCGACTACCTGCGGAGGAAGCTCCCGAATTCACAGAAGGTTATGAAGGATTCTATCATTTGTTATCTATCGAGGGAGACGTCGAACTGACCAAGATGAGCTACATCATCCGGGACTTCGACCGGGAGAAGTTTGAGGAACGTAAAGCGTATTTGTTGGATGTCGTGGGCGAATTGAAAAGCAAATATGGCGAGAAAAGCATTTCCATTGAATTGAATGATCAATACTATAACATGCGTGAGAAAATCGAACCTGTGCGCCAGATCGTCGATATTGCACATGAAGCGATGACTCGCCTGGATATCGAGCCTGTCATCCGCCCAATTCGGGGAGGTACAGACGGTTCCCAGCTCTCGTACATGGGTATGCCTACACCCAACATCTTCACGGGTGGAGAGAACTATCACGGCAAATTCGAATATGTATCGGTTGATAATATGGTGAAGGCCACACAGGTCATCGTGGAAATCGCTCAATTATTTGAACAGCGTGGAGATATTTAATTCAAACATAAAGCTACAGCACAGCAATTCAAATGGATCATCCACCGACAGGTGGATGCAAAACACCCTCTGGCATAGGACATGCAGAGGGTGTTTTTGTCGTACTAATGGTTTAAGAATGCTGTAAAATAGCAGAACTATCCTTATTTATTCGTACATATTACCTCCCGCAATTTCGCGCAACTGCTCCAGATTGCAGATGACAATGTTGCGCTGTTCTTTGCGGATGATTTCACGGTCGCGGAGGTCATGGATCACTCGGTTCAAATGTCTATAGCTCGTGCCCAGCATATCCGCCAGTTCTGTCAGCTTGGAAGTCTGGATTTCTTCTGTGATCTGCTCCCCCTGCTCCATCGTGGACAGCAAATAGCTTGCAAAACGGCTCTCGACAGGATAAAGCAGATTAAGACTCGACAGATTCGAGAAGGTATATAATTTGTGGGTCACATGACTGAGCATAAAATGGAGAAACTTCGGGTTTTCAGCATATGTATTCTTGAGATAGCGATAGCTTACACCGAGCAGCAGGCTCTTATTGACGGATTCCACCGTGTTTTTGGCTTCCTTGCCATTGACCAGCTCCAGATCACCTACCAGCGCAGGAGGCATACTGAAACGAAGCAACAAAGACTTGCCATTCGGCAGTGTTGTATAAATCTTGAGCTTACCCTGGACGAGAAAATATAATCGTTCGGGACGTTCACCTTTGGCACATATAATCTCACCTTTGGAGGCTTCGAGCAACCTTAATTCAGCAAGCGCAGGTTCGTCGAGCACCTGATCCAGGCCATGCTCCCGCGCAAGCTGGCGCAACAATCCAAAGTCCATAATTTCTCTCATCTCGGATAACCCCCCTGTGTGAATCTACATATACAATGGACACATGTCCCATAAACGATATAGGTTCGTACAAATATCTTGATATAAAAATAGTTACAACTAGATTTTATATCCAATACATTCATTTAAATGGGAAATATTCTAAAATTCAGCCTTCTAAATGACAATATTTTATGAAAAAAGGAGTACATGATAGCGCACTCTTATCCGATGAAAGATAAAGCAATAAGCATAGTTACAACTGCTAATTTAGAATCCAAATAAAGAAAGGATGGTTCGACCTACTATGAACGTTGTAGATGCCCTTTTGAAAGTAATGCCTTATATCCGTCTGATTCTTAGAGAACCAGCCAGTCTAACGGTGTATGATCACGAGAAGGTATTGTATTCTGTCTCCACTGAAAAGTTCAATCTCGGATTCAACGAAGGCGATCCTCTTTTGGATGGATATAAGAACTTCACCGCTCTCAAGAACGGAAACGAAGCCTCTCTGACCCACCTGCCGGCAGAATACTACGGTATTGAGCTGGATGTCCTTAATATACCGATCTTTGATGACAATCATCAGGTCGTTGCTATTTTCTGCGTATCGTATGATCAATCGAACCAGAATCAGCTTGAAGCTATTATACAAGAAAACCAAACGATTAATGGAAACCTGGTTGAAATGGTCCAGCACGTTGCCGCTCATGCGGAGGAATTGCAGGCCACCAGCGAACAGATTCTGGAGAATACACGCCTGGCGGTAAAGAATTCGTCTCAGATCAACAAGGTTGCCGGGTTCATTCGTGAAATTTCTGAACAGACCAACTTGCTTGGGCTCAATGCCGCTATCGAAGCTGCGCGTGTAGGTGAAGCCGGAGCAGGCTTTGGTGTGGTCGCAACGGAAGTGCGCAAACTTTCTGTCGATGCCAAACAGGCTACCAGCGATATTGATATCAGCTTGAAAGATGTACAACAGGTTATTAAACAGATGGAAGTCGAAGTATCCCAGATTGCAGCTTCTTCTCAGGAGCAAGCCACGCTCGTATCCTCCTTTACGGATGTCATCGAGAAGCTGAATGAAGCCGGAGAACGCATGAAAGCTCTGTCTGAACAACTCATCAGTTACTCTGTGAACGATTAAGGGCAGGTACATCTCCCGATAGGATGGTTACCCATTCCACCAGATATACTGAACATTAACTACTTTATATGTAATAAACAGGACTTGGAATCCCCGTCCCCGTGACGGAAATTCTAAGTCCTGTTTTTTCATTTGTCTTTTTATCGTAGTGTATGTGGATCTCTTGTTGTATTTGTATCCGTTATTTCTTCTTTATTTAGCAACTTCACTTCATTTTGTTCCTACTACCTCGGCCTCCGACTCCCAGCATTCCACTTCGCCCGGAATGTGAATACGGTCCCGAGTAAAGATCGGGTCACGTCCTTCGGCCTTTTGTTTCTTGTAATCTTTCAGCGCATCGAATGTCACCTTGGACAGCATCAGGATGGCAATCAGATTCACCACAACCATCAGCCCCATGAATAGGTCGGCCAAATCCCATACCAGCTGGACCTTGGCAACGGCACCGAACAGCACCATCGCGATAACACACACACGGTATACCCACAGCCAACCTTTATTGGATTTGATAAACTCAATATTGGTCTCCCCGTAGTAATAATTCCCGATGAGCGTACTAAAGGCAAACAGGAACACCATCACTGCCAAAAATCCGGACGCCCATGAACCCATATGCACACTTAATGCCGCTTGAGTTAATTCAATTCCACCCAGATTGGAACCTTTGTATACACCTGATAGCAAAATAATCATGGCCGTGCTTGTACAAATGACCAAGGTATCCGTCAACACGCCAAACGCCTGAATAAGCCCTTGTTTGACCGGATGTGTTGTATCCGCCGTAGCCGCAGCATTCGGCGCACTACCCATACCCGCCTCATTGGAGAACAAACCACGTTTGACACCATTCATCAGCGCGGCTCCAAGTGTACCACCAGCGACCTGTTCAATGCCGAAGGCATTTTTCACAATCAGCGCAATCATGGCCGGAAGCTGTGTGATGTTCGACAGAACAACAAATGCAGCCACGCCAATATACAGCACAGCAAGAACAACAACGATGTATTCGGACGCCTTGGCAATCCGTTTAACACCACCCATGATGATTGCCGCAAACACAACGGCCATAATAATACCTACCGTCAACCGATCGATGCCGAATGAATTTTTGAATGCGACTGTAATCGTGTTGGACTGCACAGCATTAAAGACCAAACCGAACGACAACGTGATGAGAATTGCGAACAATATCCCCATCCATCGTTTCCCGAGGCCACGCTCCATATAATAAGCAGGACCCCCGCGGAATCCGCCCTTATCTTTGATTTTATAAATTTGAGCAAGCGTACTCTCCACAAAACTCGAAGCCGAACCAAAAATCGCGATAACCCACATCCAGAATACAGCCCCTGGTCCCCCCAGTGCGATTGCCAGTGCAATACCGGTAATATTCCCGGTTCCCACGCGCGCTGCCATACTGATACAGAATGCCTGAAACGGCGAAATTTTGCCGGGCTCCTTGCTCTTTGGCTCCTTGAGCACTTTCACCATATCTCCAATCATGCGGAATTGCATGAACCGGGTCTTGGTCGTAAAATACAAACCACATACGACCAACAAGATGATTAACAGCTTGGACCATAGAAAATCATTGAAAACTGCAATAATATCTTGTATTGTTTGCTCCATTGGCAATGCCCCTTTTCGTTGATGGTTCGTTAAAAAGCGTTCCCCAGCTGTATGACTGAGCGAAAAATTCTCATACTACTTCATAAAGGCATGCAGTTCTATCGCCTCAGACGGACCGTTTTGTGCTGAAGTACGATAGGTTAAGAGATCGTTTGTACCATTCTGCATATCTCGGAATCCACATTTTCGGATGTTACCTATACTACAGGGGCATCTACGGAAACCGACAAATACCTACACAGAAACATTTAAATTTTTTATAAATAAGCAACGTTTATCCATTCACTGTCACTTTATCTGACATATTTGTTAGCATGCACGGGTCTTCACATCAGGATATACAACCAAGTATGATAATAGGGGACATTAATAGCAGGGAAAGATCATTTATAGATGCAGAGAACGGAATATATAGGAGTTAACTTAATCAGAAAGGAGGACACGGAAATGCGTTATTTTATTGTGGATGATGATCCTGGGATTCGATCCATGCTGATGGATATTATTGAAGATGAGGGGCTCGGCGAGATTGCGGGGGAAGCTGAAGATGGAGCTCATATTCATGCTGAACTGCTGGAGCTGCATAAGGTGGATGTACTGCTGATTGATCTGCTCATGCCGCAGCGAGACGGGATTCAGACGATACGTGCACTTGAAGGAAGGTTCGATGGCAAGATCGTGATGATCTCCCAGATTGAGTCGAAAAATATGATCGGGGAAGCCTATTCGCTTGGCATCGAATATTATATTACGAAGCCGATTAATCGGCTGGAGATCCTGTCTGTTCTGCGTCTGGTGGACGAGCGTCTGCGTATGCAGCAATCCATCGCAGATATTCAGCGTACGTTGCAAGGACTGTCTAGACTGCAATCTTCCGAACGTGCTTCAACACCAGCCCCCGACAAAACAATTACGACCGCAGGACATTTCCTGCTATCCGAGATGGGCATGATCGGAGAAGCGGGCAGCAGAGATTTGCTGGACATGCTGGAATACCTGGAGCAGATTGAAACGGAGGAGCATAAGCTCTCTCCATACACGTTCCCATCACTTAAGGATATCTTCCAGAATGTAGCCATACGCAAACTGGGTTCCGATGCCTCACCAGCGGAAGTAACGAAGGAGATTAAAGCATCTGAGCAGCGCGTTCGCCGTGCAATTTTCCAAACATTAAGCCATGTCGTATCGCTCGGACTCACGGATTACACACATCCGAAGTTTGAGAATTACGCGTCGAAGTTCTTTGACTTTACGGAGATTCGCAAGAAAATGCTGGAACTACAAAACAATGTGGAGCCCTCCTTGTCCCAGACCCGCATTAATACCAAAAAGTTCGTTCAGGTACTGTATCTGGAAGCCAAGCGGCTGTTGCATTGAGGAGTAACAAAAAAAACATGCGCTCATGATTGAACTGGAATGATACAGCATTCGTTCTTCCTGCTGTCTATTCCAGCTATTATCATGTGCGCATGCAAAAAAAGCTCATCTATATCCATCAAGCCCTCGGCTTGCTTAAGTGCATTCGATTATACTCATTGATCAATTCATCCAGTACCATGGACTGCTGAAGCACATCGGGATGTCCAAATCTACCCTCGTTATGCTCTACCAACATATGAAGGTTATGTCTGGCTTTCTCTATTTGATTTTTCAATTCCAAACTCATAACCATCGCGTCTAATCCCTCCCTATTTCTGTGTTACATTTTAGGTTTTCCTGTCAATCTATAGTTGGATTAACATATGGCATAGTTCACATGGATGTTTTGTATCCTTCTCCAATTTTTGAAAGTCTCTATAGCTATCCCTAGAAGACGATCCGAAAATGGCTCTGCAACGCCTAATTGAAGGTTGGATTACAATTTCACGAGCAAATTTTCCCCACTAACTTCATAATCAAACAGTTGTGTCATTATTGTGTATGTTAAAAAAACCAAAAAAAACACCTCTCTATCTAAGGCTTACCCAAGGGGTTACCCTATATCGATAGAGAGGTGCTTTATCGTTAGATCACTTTAATCAATGTGTGACCTTCACTGTGATGACTTCGCTAGAAACCGATCCACTTTCGTTAATCCATTCCACAACGTACTCATACTCGCCAGGTGCACGATCTTTGATCACTGCTGTTGCTGTCTGTGCATTCGGAGATGCTGCAGCCAACGGTTGGCTGTCGACCTCTTGACCGTTCTCAGACAAACGATAGGAGGTGGCATTTGTGCCCCACCACATATTCATCTTAATCGTGTAGTTTCCATCCCCATCCCAGTTGTCATGAGAGAGCACCGGCTTCCCTGGTGCTGCATCACGAACGATTACGGTATGCGGAGCGCATTCGGTCGTCCCTTTTGAATTGATTAGTTCGCAAGTATATACATACGTACCGTTTACCCGACCCGAAATATCCGTGGATGCCTTTTGGGCAGAAGGGCTTGAAGCCGTGAGCTTCTGCGTATCGATCAGTTCACCGTTCTCATACAATTTATACTGTGTACCGTTATTCCCCCACCACATATTCATGGTGATGGTGTATGTTCCATCCGCCAAACCGTCGCCATGTTGGTTATCGTCGGACAAGGAAGGTACACCCGGTGCACCTGTGGCTTGGTCTGCGGCGATGACTGTCACTTCCACGGAAAGCTCGGTGATGAGTCCCGCGCCGTTAACTGCTTTGGCTGTAAAGGTGTGTTTTCCCACCAGACCCGTCAGTGCAATCTCATCACCCTGTTCTACGGCCTCACCGTCCCAAGTCAACTCCAGAAGAGTAATCCCGGACTCCGGATCTTCTGCCTTCACATCAACTTGGAGTACATCCTCTTCACTCATCTGTTCCGCAGGCATGCCTGTAATGACCGGAGGTGTCGTATCTTCTACTTCTTGCGGACCACCTACATAACGAATATTCGGTGCCGCTGGCTGCTCCATGCCTACTCCAAGATGGAAGCCGGTATGTGGCGGCTGGTTATAGGCTACATTTTGCCAAGCTACCCCAAGGCGGTAGACTGGATCATGCATCAACGTGCGAATACGCACATCCGTCTCATCTGTCGTCGTATAAATGCGTAATTCCGAGCTGTCCTGACTGCGCCACATCACTTCTTCACGCCAGTCTCCAAACAGATCTGCCTGCAAACTCGGGTTCGCTTTGGTGCTATTGTTCGAAGCTGCACCTGTTGCCGTCAGCAGATTAACTGTCGTTTGGTTCTCATAATCCCATTTGTCGATACGAATATCATCCTGAAGCTCACGCAGCAGGTCACCGTCCCACCAGATGCCGAAGTTGGTGGACGATGGAATCTTCGTCGTGATCAGTTCCCCCTGAGCACTGTAAAGCCCGGTGATTGGAATATGCTCAGCATTGGTAATGGTTGCAGCCCATACCTCAGCTCCCGGATAGTTCGGATCAATATCGGCAGCCATGCCACGTCCGGTATCGATGCCAGTGAACACACCCCAGAGGATTTCACCTGTAGCCGCATCGCGCATTTCCATACCATACTTAGAATCTTTATGTTCGTGTACGTCGAATACTTCCAGTCCTGGACGTGTCGGGTCCAGATCACTCAGATGCATGGCATCGCCATGACCGAGTTTCGTATTGTAGAGCGGTTTGCCATTATCGTCGATGGCCATCGCACCAAATGTAATCTCATCCTTGCCGTCGCCATCCACATCTGCAACCGAGAGATTGTGATTCCCTTGGCCTGCATACTCGCCGTAGCCATCGTCGCTTGAGTCAAAACGCCATACTTTGCTTATCTTTCCATCACGGAAATTGTAGGATGCCAGCACAGTACGCGTATAATATCCACGGCTGAACATGGCACTTGGATGTTCGCCATCCAGATACGCTACCGCTGCCAGGAAACGGTCCACCCGGTTTCCATAGCCATCGCCCCAGGAAGCAACATCTCCACGCGGCGGATCATATTCCACCGTATCCAGTGCTGCTCCGGTTTCACCATCGAACACCGTCAGGAATTCATCACCAAGCAGAACGTAACCGGAACTGTTCCGGTGGTCTGCATTGGCGTCTCCAATGACTTTTCCTTGTCCATCGACGGTACCATCTGCGGTACGCATCATCAGTTCGGCTCTGCCATCACCATCGAAGTCATAAACCAGGAATGGAGAGTAGTGCGCACCCGCACGAATATTCGGCCCCATATTGATGCGCCACAATCTTGTTCCATCCAGCTTATAGGCATCCATATAGACAATACCGGTATATCCGGATTGGGAGTTATCCTTGCCGTTGTTTGGCGACCACATCAGAACAATCTCATATTCGCCATCACCATCGACATCGCCCACGCTGGCATCACCCGCATAATACGAATACGGCTGCCCGTCTTTCGTATAGGCATCAGCAGGCTTTTGCAGAGGTACAGACAGGTATTGCTCCTGCCAAACGCCGAATTCCTTCGTTGCCGCTTTTTCAATGCCGTTTTCTACCGTCATGACCCGGTATTTGGATGCATCCGTACCTTCGGCATCCGTAAAGTTGGTGCTTCCAGTTATCGGTTCATCGTTAAGCTTCACACCATCCCGATACAGATTGAAAGCAATGGTCTCGGCATCCAAGCCTAGCATGCGCCAGCCGATATAGTTGCCGTTTTCTGTTTTTACAGCCACCGGAGCACGGTCCAGATACTCCATTTCACGATTCAGCGTCGTTGCTACTGGTGTTTCGAGTGCAGCCGAAAGTTCGGAGACCCCTCCCGCATTCACAGACGCCACTTTATAGAAATAAGGAATGGTGCTGAGAATGGTGGAGTCTGTGTATGCCGTCTCCTTGGTGCGAGCGATTAGATCATACGGTCCATCCTGCTTCACAGCACGATAGATTTGGTATGCACGCGCTCCTGTTGATTCCGTCCAAGTGATGGAGACGTCATTTTTGTTGATGCTTTGTAACGACAGACCTGAAGGGACCTCTGCCTTGTCTACAGACGAATCAATCGTCGATACAGGCAATGCATTGGATGCTACCGATTCCGTACCTGTACGATCCGCAGCCGTTACCGTATATACATAATTCATGCCCAGGTCAATCTTATTATCGGTATAGGTTGTTGCATCCGTGGTTGCCAGCAGCTCGGCCTTGGCCGCTCCAGTTGACTGACGGTATACCTTATACTGTACGTCATCGGCAATAGCATCCCACGACAATGCAGCGGTGATCGGATCACTCTCCAGATCCAGGCCATTCAGTTTCAGATTGGAAGGGGCCACCAATACAGGTGTAATCTCAAGTCCGTTGAGATGCGCCGTAGCCCCACTGAAGACCAGATTCATCTGCCCGTCCTGCACGGTAATCTGGTTGATCACTTTTTCGGCAATATTCTGAGCACCGGAAGATACGGTTCCATAATCTTTGCCTTCGATGTTAATGTTGGTTTTTGCTGACCCAATCCAGTCCCCAGTGTACGTCTTGACCGAATAGGTACCATTCGGCAGATCCACTTTGAATTCATATGATCCGTTAAAATAGATCACGAAGTCACGACGCAGGTTATCCGTCGCACTGCCACGATCCCGATCCGCCATATTGGCGGAAGACGTTAATCCATAACCGCGTTCTGGTGTATACAGCGTATTCCGATTGACTTCCGTATACCCTTCAGCAACCGGAGAACCTACCGGGCCAAAGTCATATCGATACGTTGCCGATTTGGTGGTGAAGCTGACTTCATCCGAAGGATCGGATTCGCCGCGACCATTCACAGCCGTTACTCGAACCGTGTACGACTTACCTTCAACCAAACCGCTTAGCGTTAAAGTAGGTACGGTTGCCGTTCCTGCCAGCTTGTAGGCAGTTTCCGGCTCTGTTGAGAGCTTACGGTATACTTTGTAGATGTCTGCGGTGTCATCCGCCGTCCATTTTAATACCGTTCCCGCGTTGCTGATGCTGCCTGCCTTCAGCCCAGCAGGTTTGGCTGGCAATTCAGCCGGAACTTCAGCATCCTGAACCGCTTCCGATAATGGCAGATCCAGTTCACGAACCGCACCTGCAACCAGACGGGCAATCTGAATCGCTCCATATTCCTGGAAGTGCGTATTGTCCGTTGCCCCGTTCGGGAATGCCTGATAGATGCCTGGTGATACATGGAGGAAAACAGACAATGTCGCTTCCGGTCCAATGGAATCATAGTACGCAATGCTGAGTGCGCTCAGATCAATCAGCTTCACATTTTTCTCCGAAGCCACCTCTTTCATCGCCTGCACATATTCAGGGAAGGATACATTGAACTTGCCTGTGTCTGCGTTAAAGTCCCTGCGACCCATTGGGGTGACCAGAATTGGGGTAGCTCCCCGCTGCTGCACGCCGTCTATGTAGGTTTTCAGATAGTTTTTGTAATCGGCGGGTGAAGCATAACGGTCAGGAACACTGATCGTTGCATCGTTGTGTCCGAACTGCACGAACAGATAATCTCCCGGACGAATGAGGCGCAGAACCTCATCTAATCGGCCTTCGAAAATAAAGGATTTGGAGCTGCGTCCACCGATGGAATGGTTCTTAATCTCCACGGCATCACTGAAAAAGGACGGGAACATTTGTCCCCAACCCGCTTGGGGCTCCCAATATGGATTATACGTCTGCATCGTGGAGTCACCCGCAAGGTACACAGCAGGTTTGTTCCCTGCCTCGCGTTCCTGTTGTTTGGTGATCACGAGCGCATTGATATTAGCGGCCGTTCCGGAGAATTCAAAGTTCATCTGCCCATCCACCAGGGCAATATCGAAGCTCATCTCCAGATATTCACCCGCTGGCTTGGTATTCTGCTGAACCTTGTTCATGCTCTCCACTTTGATCGCAATATCTGTGTTGCCTGCACTGTCGCCAGCGACAAGGGAGACGGTATAATCACCGCTCGGCAGATCCACCTTAAATCCGCTCCCATCGGCGATTTTGGCAAAATCGGATTTAATTGGATCACTTGTACCCCGATCCTGTACCGTTACTTTGGACACATCGGTGAATCCATAGCCACGTTCCGCCGAATAAGCAGATGTTGCGTCCACACCTGTATATCCATTCGCAACAGCTCCTGAACCAAAATCGAATTTATAAGTGCCTCCACCGGCAGCTTCATCAGCCGATACGGCTGCACTTGCTGTTGGTGTGCCAAACATTGTTCCCCACCCCAGACTGGAAATTGTAAATACCCATAGGAGCAAAACCAAACCAACCTGCCGCGTCTTCGCGATCATGAACACCCATCCTTTCGTTTCCTCATCATAGAATGATTAAAGCCAGAACGATGGTACAATCCATAAGTAAGCGCTTGCATTTTGTCGTTTAAAAAAAGAACTACTTTTTGATTAACGGATCACCTCTTTAATTTTTAATTTTCAAATTCTTTAATGCTTCACATCAGTAAACTTTGAGGCAAAGGTTTTCATTTCCCCTCGATACTATCCCTTCTTCCAGGGAATGAACATGTAATTTTCCGTCTTTTTCCACCAATAAACCGATTTCTTCGTTCTTGATCTCTAACACAAGCCTTACAAGGGAAGGGATAATGCCCCAAAAGGTAATAAAATCCCTTTTCATACGAAATACATTCAGGTACAATAGGGCGATGTGTGTGTCCGGACCAGGCGGATACGAAATACGAAGTATAGAGGACGGTTCAGTTCGAACGGATCATCCTGATTTGATTATTTGGAGGCTCATCAACACCATGCAAACCGATTCACAGACTAAAGTCAAAATCATAAACGCCGATCCCAGCGCGATGGGATTATTTGGGTTGGCCATCGTCACTCTGGTCGCTTCCTCCCAAAAGCTTGGCATTACAGACGGCCTTAGCTACGCCATTCCTTGGGCGATTTTCCTCGGTGCCTTTGCCCAGCTGTTCGCTTGCATTCAAGATTCCAAACGCAACAATACCTTTGGTACAACTGCCTTCGGCGCATACGCATTCTTCTGGTTCGCGATGGGTGCCAACTGGCTGATCAAAATGGGCGTGTTTGGCTCCACTCTTGCGGAACAGGCAGATGGCAAGCAGCTCGGATTTGCTTTTGCCGGATACCTCGTGTTCACCCTGTTCATGACGCTGGGTGCCGTGGAAGCCAACAAAGTATTGCTCATCATTTTCATTCTCATTGACTTCCTGTTCCTTGGCCTGACCTTTGACGCGTTCGGCGTAGCTCCTCATATCTTCCATACCATCGCAGCTTATGCTGAAATGGGAATCGGAATCGTGTCGTTGTACGGCACAGGTGCTTCCGTACTGAACGCTCACTTCGGCTATACGTTCTTGCCCATCGGCAAGCCGGCTGGCATTTTCAGACCCAAGGCTTAATATACAGCATCAAACCGCCAGCGCGCCGGTCCGCGCCTGGCGGTTTTTTTGAATTATGCTTCACTTGAATAGGGATACAGCTTCTTTTTTACTTTTTACCATTTTTTTATTTCTTTTTCTGAAAAAAAGTATAATATTAACATGTCATATACAACATTCTACTAGGTGAGGGAGTTTATAACAAATGAGAAACAAAGCAAGATCGGCAGTTTTATCCTTAGCACTAGCCGCAACTTTGGCGATTCCAGCAGTAGTTAGCGCTGATAGCGTCCAAGCAAATCCGGCAGATGAGACAACGCCACCAATTGTTACTCCGTTCTCTGTTGGTAACCAACAGCCGCTCACAACTGTGAGCGCTGCTACTTCTATCGTCCCCGCTTATTTCTCGGTTCCAGCTGGTTACGGACATGGTAAATTCTACTTCCTAAACAATGGAACAAGCAATCTAACTGTTACGATGACACACTCATCAGGATTAGAGTATATTGCAGCTACTGTTAAGCCGGGAGCAGCATATACTTGGAGAAGCACGGCGGATTATCCGCAAGGTATGCGCGGTGGTGATTATACCATCTCATTCCATTGTTCCAGTGGTGTAAATGCAAAGTGGTCTGCATTCGCTTCCAATAGCGTCACTGAAGCTAACGCATAAAACATTAAAATCCGTTACGACTGATTATTCACAAAAAAGGATTCGAAATGTAACAGTGTATGACAGTCTATTATATTGGTACATCAGACGGCATGTCGTCGACGCTAGAAGCGCCTTAGCTTCCGATAATATCGGTGAACGAGCAGGACTCAAGCAGTCGGCTATTGCCCGTCTGGAGAGCTCCGCGCAGATTCCGCGCTTCGATACGCTCCAGAAGGTGGCTTTTGCGCTTGGCTTGCGCTTTGAACTGGTTCCTGATGGCGAGGAAGAAGTGATCGACACCTACACTAGAACTAACATATAGAGAGGATGGACGCGGCATATCTTGCAGCGTCCATCAGCCATACTGTCAGGAGGACTACAAAGAATGAGAGAGATACCTAAACCTACGGAATCAGATCAAGTGGAGAGAAAGTATGTGCGCGAAACACGTTGTTTCAAGACGGCAAGAGTATTTCCAACCGATGTAAATAACCATAATACCTTGTTTGGCGGCAAACTCATGTCCTATATCGATGACATTGCATCCATCGCCGCATCCAAGTTGTGCCGGGTCAATACCGTTACGGCTTCGACCGATTCGGTCGATTTCTTGTATCCGATTAATCCGACGGATTCGGTGACGTTGGAATCCTTCGCATCGTGGACGGGACGAAGTTCGATGGAGATTTTTGTGAAGGTGATCCGCGAGGATCTGAAGACGGGGGAGAAGAAGATTGCGGCGACCGCATTCCTTACCTTTGTCGCTTTGGATGAAAATAACCGTAAACTCATTGTCCCTCGCATCATTCCGGAGACGGAGGAAGAGAAGAAATTATACGAGACTGCTCCAGCCCGGGCGGCCATGCGGAAACAACGGCGGGCAGAAAGCAAGAACTTCGCCGACTTCCTCACCGTTAGTTATCCTTGGGAATAAGAGAATCAGGCACGCTATTCAGTCCTGAAGCATGCGTTCATGAATGGTCCGGCCCTTCTGCCCTGGTTCAATCAGGAGACGGGTCGGTTTGATGTTAATTAGCGCGGTCAACTGTTCTCCCATGTAGTGGGAAGAATACTTGAACCCAATCTCCGCCCAGTGCATAATCACACCAACGGTCGCAGATACCAGGTAACTTAGCATGATATCGTAATTAATGGTGTAGTCGCTATCTTCGGTCACCAATACAAAATCCTCGGTTAAATATGTTCTGAACATATTGCAGAGTCTCGTTCCCATATCCCCATGCATCGTCATCAAGGCTCGAAAGATATCCTGATGTGCTTCGATATATTCAAATACAGGCATCGTTGATGGCAGCAATGCCGTCATATCCACTTCTTTTAACTCCGCGTAAGGTGATGCATAAGCTTGTCCCACGCCCTGCATGAAATCATCCAGAATGAATTGCAATAGCTCGGGTTTACCAGGAAAATGTAAATAGAACGTTCCCCGGTTATAATCTGCCCGCTCCGTAATGTCACGAATCGTGACGGCTTCAGCTCCCTTTTCCAATATCAAAGAAACTGCCGCAGCAATGATGGCATCCTGCGTTCTTCGTGCTCTCCGATCCTGAGGGTGTTCGATAATCAACATTTCCACCTCCTCTGTCCATTATTGTAACCTAAATGAACACCGCTTACATCTCTGTCCGATAGCTGACATATGCGCTGTCAATGATGATTGTCACATTACTATGTATATCTTAACATTGAGATAGGAACGATAGACCACAGGTTGAATGTTCACTCACAGTTCACCTGATTTCATTTTATAAGGAGCGAATACATGATGAGTACATCATATACCCAAACAGCCGTTATTACAGGAGCAGCCGGAGGCATCGGTAAAGAATTGGCACGCCGCCTTGCTGAACGCAAAATTAATCTGGTGCTGGTCGACCTGAACGAAGAAGCCATCCAGCAAACCATCACGGATCTGAAACTCGACAAAGAGCACGCCATTGCAGTGAAAGCAAACGTATCTCAGGAAGCCGACGTGAAAAACTATGTGCAGCAAGCACTTGATACGTTT
This sequence comes from Paenibacillus sp. O199, assembly GCF_001636635.1. Classification (NCBI taxonomy): domain Bacteria; kingdom Bacillati; phylum Bacillota; class Bacilli; order Caryophanales; family Paenibacillaceae; genus Paenibacillus; species Paenibacillus sp. O199. The sequence goes on along the minus strand of NZ_LGRP01000037.1, from coordinate 16,366 downwards.
GGTCGTATCGATTATTTTGCCAACAATGCCGGCATTGAAGGTCCAACCGGACTGATCGAGGATCTGAGCGTTGAAGCGCTCGACCTCGTATATAACGTCAATGTGCGCGGCGTATTCCTTGGTTTGCAGAACGTCATCCCTGTCATGAAAAAACAAAAATCTGGTGCGATTCTGAATACCTCTTCCCTCGCAGGTCTGATGGGTGCTCCAGCCGTATCTCCATATATTATGTCCAAACATGCCGTGATTGGCCTCACCCGCACAGCAGCGAATGAACTCGCGCCTCATGGTATTCGGGTTAACGCGGTATTGCCAGGCACCATTAATACCCGTATGATGCGTCAAATCGAAGCAAACTCCGGTAATGTGGAAGATTATCAATCAGCTACCGTATCCGCAATTCCGATGGGCCGCTATGGTGAACCGGAAGAAGTCGCAGCCATCATGAACTTCCTGTTATCCGAAGAAGCTTCGTATGTCACCGCTTCGCTCTATACTGTCGATGGCGGTATGATGGGTCAATAAGAAGAATGGGGCTAGCCTAACTTAGCTGACGCTTTAAAGGGTATTTCCGAGTGTACAATCCAAAATGACCTCAATTCCCACAATAACGTGGAGGCTGAGGTCATTTTTTTAATAGATTGATTTAAATTTAATCCACGTAGCCTGCGAGACCTTTTTCCATCAAGTAGTCCATTTCAGCATCCAGTATGCCTTCAACGGTTAGTTCATCCAGCTTTACATCTTTGCGGCTCAAAATGTAGTCGGCCAGATCGTCACCGTCGATATCCACGTCGCCTTTGGCATTTTCATGCGCCTTGTTAATGTACGCCTGCTCGTGCTTCAGGACAAGAGCGATATTCGCTTCGCTTGCCTTCGTCTTCTCTGCAATATATGCCTTCATTTCCTGTTCATTCATTGAATTTGCTTCAGTCACGTTAAAGTCAGCTCCTTGATTCATACGTTCTGTTGCCATTGTAGCATAGGTTAACCCACAACAGACATGCCTTATTCCTTATCCCTAGGATAAACGAACGTAAAATGTTGCACCTTCCCCTACTACACTGCGGGCGTAAATCTCACCTTTGTGCTGCTCCACGATCGACCTTGCAATTGCAAGACCCAATCCATGTCCACCATGTTTCCGTGCTCTGGAGGCATCCGTGCGATAGAAGCGATCGAAGATCCGGTCCAGATGTTCGTGCGCAATGCCTTCTCCCGTGTTGGAAACGGCCAGCACGACGTCATTGTTCTGTTTCTTCAACGATACGTTGACGGAACCTTTGGCTCTGGAGTATTTCACAGCATTATCGAGCAAAATCAGAATGACCTGCTTGATCTGTTCGCTGTTGCCATGAACCATGAGCTGCGGCTCAATGCTGTAGTCCAGGGATATATTTTTCTCAAAAATCACGGCCTCCATCGTTAAGATAATCGTCTCCACCGCATCGCTCATATTGAATTTGGCATGAATCATCGAGGATCTTGAATCGTCAATTTGAGTCAGATATAACAGATCATTCGTCAGTCCCGACATGCGTTCCGTCTCCGACTTGATGTAATGCAGCCATTTGGCTTGATTCTCAATCGTATCCTCCCGGTTCGCGAGAAGCACATCTGTGTTGGTATTAATGATCGCCAGCGGCGTTTTCAACTCATGTGAAGCATCGGCTATGAACTGCTTTTGCTTTTCAAAGGCTTCCTTAACCGGGGTAATAGATCGATTGGCGAAATAACGGCTCAGGAAGTAGATGACGATCAGCATGATCAAACCTACGACGGCAAAAGTATAAATCAGATTCGTAAGGATGCCCTGTTGGGCCGTCACATCGATGAACACAATCATATGCCCTGTGCTGCTCGGGTCGATCACATAAGCCCAGTCCGTTCCATTGAGTGTAAACTGTCCGGTCTTGCGATCCAGATCGTCGACTTTATTCACCTTTTGCAAAGCTTCAGTATAGAACGTGTCATCCATATCAAACCTGGAGTGTGCATCCGTGATTTTCCATTCACTGTCCGTCTTGACCATGAACGATACAGAGCGTCCTGGCGGTGAATTCGGATCACTCCCTGGAGCTCCATTCGCAATGGAATCGGACGGTAGTGATCCCGTCCCCGAATCTCTGTCATCACCGCGAGGCATCTTGCTGGAGTTGTAAGGCCCATGATAGAAATCCGACACTTTGAACAGTTCCATGTTGGTTTCCCGCTGTACATTCTGGTACGTAATGATGTAGATCGTGGCAAAGGCAACCAGCATCATAATTGATATGGATACCAGGTTCACGATCAGAAATCGGTTTCTGAGTTTCTTGAACATCAGGACGTCACCTCAAGTACGTACCCCACACCCCGAATCGTATTGATGCGGACCGAGGAGTTCAGGAAGGTTAATTTTTTGCGTAAAAACGAGATGTACACCTCCACATTGTTATACTCCACTTCCGAATCGAAACCCCACAACTTCTCAATAATCTGCTCTTTGGAAGTAATGGCCTGTTTGCGCGTGATTAGCAGTTCCAGCAGTTCATTCTCTTTCAGATTCAGCTTGATCTCCTTGCCTTGCACACTCAGCTTCAGCTGCGTCGTGTTCAGTTCGATGTCACCGAACTTCAGTCCATCCTCTGGAACAACTTCTCCCTTCCTTCTCAAGGCTGCCCGAATCCGTGCGAGCAATTCCTCCGTGGCAAAGGGCTTTGCTATATAATCATCGGCTCCATAATCCAGCCCGGTCACTTTGTCTGAAATTTCTCCTTTGGCTGTGAGCAGAATGACAGGCGTATGATTGCCTTCGCTGCGCAGTTTTTTCAGCACGGTAATCCCGTCCATTTCCGGCATCATAATGTCCAGCAGCAACAGATCATAGATTCCACTTAGCGCGTAATCCAGACCCGATCTCCCGTCATGCACCATGTCTACAGAGTAATTGTGTTTTTTCAATATTTGCGATACGGCTTCTGCCAAATGAACCTCATCTTCCGCAATTAGTATTCTCATCGGTTCTTCATTCCTCTGCATGAATTGGTTTCGATATATGTCAATCTATTATACCAAGGATTGTAGCAACCGAACCTTGAATCAATCTTAATTTCAGTTTTTTCGCGAACTATTAAAGGAAGGTAAAAAAAGATCAACGGAATGTAAAATCATTTAAGATTCATTCAAGGTTGGCGCTCTAAGATACAGACATGGAAGCAATACACGATGCAACAAAACATACAAAACATGGATGAAAGGACTGAACCCCAATGGCAATTGAAGTATTCAACCGATATGAGAGCAAGTATCTCCTGACAGATGAGCAATACGAGAACTTCTACACCGATCTACTGAAGTATATGGAGCTGGACGCCTTTAACAAGAAACACGAGTTTTACTCCATCAGCAATCTGTACTTCGACACTCCGCAGGACTCCCTGATCCGCGCAAGTCTCTCTAAACCTAAATACAAGGAGAAGCTGAGACTGCGGGCATACGGAGTTCCTGAAGAGAATGCGAAGGTATATCTGGAGATCAAAAAGAAAGTATTTGGCTTGGTGAACAAACGCCGAACTGCCCTGAAGCTGGATGAAGCCTACGAATTCGTTCGGACAGGCAAAGCGCCTGATCTCGCCGATTATATGAATAAACAGGTTGTCGAAGAGATCAAGTATTTCCTCCGGCTGTACGATCTGGAACCAAAAGTATATCTGGCGTATGAACGCAAGGCACTGTTCGACAAGAACAGCCGCGATCTCCGCATCACCTTTGATACCAACATCCGCAGTCGTAGATACGATCTGAAGCTGGAGCAGGGAGATTATGGTGAACCACTGGTGAAAGACGGACGCTGGCTGATGGAAGTCAAAGCCGAGAAAACCGTTCCGATGTGGCTCTCCCAACTGTTATCCGAACACGGTCTTTACCGCACCGGATTCTCGAAATACGGCAATGAGTACAGACATCTGGCCAGAACAACCAACCTGAACTACCAGACTGAACGAGAATTGCTGCCAGGTACCGATTTCAACCCATCCATAGAACAAGAAAAAACAATCACAGAAAGAGAGCGTGTCCTGTATGCTTGATTCCATCTTTAGTTCTGCACTAACCGATACAACTCTGACCTTCAGCAATGCCATTGTTACCATCGGCCTTGCCATCATTATGGGGGCCATTATCAGCCTGACATACATGAAGACCAATCAAAGCACCTACTCCCAGAGCTTTACGCTAACCATGGTTGTTTTGCCAGTCATCGTAGCCATTATCATTCTTCTGATCGGCAGCAACATTGCCCGTGCATTCAGCCTCGCCGGTGCCTTCTCCATCATCCGATTCAGAAGTGCGCCTGGTGACCCGAAAGATATTGCTTATGTTTTGTTCACCATGGCTTCCGGTCTTGCCTGCGGTGTAGGCGCATTCGGTTATGCCGTAATGTTCACCATCATCCTGTGTGTACTGATGTTTGTCCTGAGCCGCTTCAACTTCGGAGCGAAGAAAAGCCAGCAAAAAACGTTGAAAGTGACTATTCCCGAGAATCTGAGTTACGAAGAAGCACTGGACGAAGTATTCCACAAATTCAATGTCGTACATGAGCTCAAAAAAATCAGAACAACCGAACTTGGCAGTCTGTACGAGCTGGTCTACAACGTAACCATTCATGAAAGTGTCAATCAAAAAGAATTCCTCGACATGATCCGTACCCGAAACGGTAATCTGGATATCTCGTTAACTATGAGTCCAACAGCCACTGAATATTAAAATTCGAAGGGAACGATATAATATGAAAAAGAAAATCATAACTGGCAGCAAACTGTGGTCCGTCGCGATGATTACTGCAATGGTTACAGCTTGCAGCGCTCCGGCAGCAACCAGCAGCACTGCAAACGCCGCAGTGTCAACGACAGGGACAACCAAAACCGTATCCGTCAGTGAACAAACCTCGGTGAAGTATGCCGATCTGGTCACAATGGATGCAGACGATACCAACGTTAGCTGGAGTGCAACAGATTCCACAACGATTAAGCTGAACGGGACGACCGCTTCCATCACAGGATCGGGTGCAAAAGCAGCAAACGGATCAGTAACCATCTCCGCAGCAGGTACCTATGTACTTAGCGGCAAACTTACCGATGGACAGATTGTAGTTAATGTTGCTGATAAGGGCACCGTACATCTCGTATTAAACGGGGCAACAATCAATGATAACGACAGTGCAGCCATCTATATCCAGAAAGCGGGCAAAGCTATCATTACGCTGGAGGAAGGAACCGAGAATGCTGTCTCCGACGGCAAGACATACGTATACGCCGACGCTACAACGGATGAGCCGGATGCAGCCATCTTCAGCAAGGCAGACCTGACGTTCAATGGTACAGGCAAGCTGACGGTTACAGGCAACTACAATGAAGGTATTACGAGCAAGGATGATCTGAAAATCGTCAGTGGCACAATTAACGTCAAATCTGCGGATGATGGCATCAAAGGTAAAGATATGGTGGCCATTCAAGCCGGTACCATTACCATTGATTCAGAAGGTGACGGCATTAAATCCACGAACGATACGGATACGACTAAAGGCTTCGTTGCCATTGCTGGAGGTACATTCAACATCCAGAGCGGCAGCGATGGCATTCAAGCGGAAACCGCATTGGTTACGGATGGCGGCACATTTAACATCGTAACCGGAGGCGGCAGTGCCAATGCACCAGAAAAAGTAGAAGAAGGACCATTTGGCGGCGGTGGCGGCGGTGGCGGCGGATGGGGTGGCGGTACACCTCCAACCGATATGGGTACACCACCGGATGGTGAACCACCTGCTGATATGCCGAGCAATAATGGCACGAACGCAACAGGCGCAGCTCCATCCAGCTCTACAAATGCCAAAGCACCTGCTGATTCCACTGCGGATGCAGACACAAGCACAACAACAGAAGAAGAAACGACGAGTGCCAAAGCACTTAAAGCTGGAGTTGACCTCACCGTCAATGGCGGTACGTATACGATTGATTCCATGGATGATTCCCTGCACAGTAACAACAATGTAATTGTCAATGACGGCAAGTTCAGCATTGAATCCGGTGATGACGGCATTCATGCAGATCAGGCGCTTACCATTAACGGCGGAACGATCACCATTGCCAAGAGCTACGAAGGCCTTGAAGGTGCAATCATCACCCTGAACGATGGGGATGTGGATGTGACTGCATCAGATGATGGCGTGAATGCTTCGGGTGACATAACTGCAACTGACGCTGATGCTGATGCTGCAACCACTGCAGATGACAGTACTAAAGCAGCCGATACCGATACAACTGCAGTCTCCAACACTTCTGTTACAGAGACGACTGGCACAACATCAACTACGGATCAGTCCAATCAAAGTACAGACGCGAATAGCAATGCTCGCCCACAAGGCGGTGGGCCAGGTGGTATGCCGGGTGAATCCGCCAGCAACAGTGAGCTTCATATCAACGGCGGTTCCCTCACCGTAAATGCAGGCGGCGATGGACTGGATTCGAATGGCTCCATCTATATGACAGACGGAACGGTCATTGTGAACGGTCCAACGGATAATGGCAACGGTCCACTCGACTATGATGGTACATTCGAGATGAGTGGTGGATATTTGGTCGCTGCCGGCAGTTCCGGCATGGCACAAGGTACATCCGATACATCAACTCAAAATACAATCGTGATGACATACCCTGAAACACAAAAAGCAGGCACACTCGTTCATGTGCAAGACAGTGAAGGCAATAACATCCTGACCTTTGCTCCAGCGAAAGATTATCAATCTGTTGTGGTTAGTTCCTCTGATCTGAAGAAGGATGGATCTTACGTGATTTACTCCGGCGGAACATCGACGGGCAAAGCAGTGGATGGACTCTATACAGACGGAACGTATAGTGGTGGAACCAAAGTGGTTGCCTTCCAATCCACAAGCAATGTAACTTGGGTGAATGAATCTGGTGTTACAACTGCCAATACAGGTATGGGTCCAGGTGGAGGCGGTGGCCAAGGTGGATTCGGCGGCGGAAGAAACAGACCGCAATCGGGTACAACAACCGATACTACAGGTACAACGGGCACTACGGATACCGCGAAGTAAGTTAAGATTCAGGTCATAAAAGCCAACATATAAATGATTAAAAACAAGGGATGTCCCATACGTCATGAATATGACGGAGGACATCCCTTGTTTTTGCTATTTTGTTCTAAAGAAGCTCGTACAAGCTATTCGCTCCCATTGGATGAAGGAATAACGTTGCTGATGTTCATTAAATGCTGCATTCCTTGATTATTCACCTTTTAAGATGCGGTAGGTTTGTTAGTACTCAAAACGTATATACATACACCTTGGTACGCAACGTGTCCCGGCATGTGATTGTCCGTAGCGGTACCTTGCCTGGCAATGCAAAACAGACGCTAATCACCTTTGCTCCCGGAGGCAGCTCCCGAGTGAACTTGTCGACGAGTCGATTCATTGCTCCAGGAAACAAATAACAGATGACGCAATCTGCGTGTTCATATGAACTGGTATAGATGTTGCCACGGATGAATCGCAACCGTCCCTCCAGAGAGTGGCGCTTTCCCTTCGCTCGCCGTAAGCGGACACTTAGAAAAGCAATCAGTTGGGAGGCCCATAAGGGAACAATTGAATTTTCAATACCCGTTAGCCGTTTGCCTGGACAATGCCTCACTACGTCCAGTGCGAGCGTTCCCCAGCCGGAGCCTGCTTCAATCACGTCACCGTAACCGGGAATACGGTTGACCTCTTGAATGACTGCCTGCCTGACGATGCTGGATGTGGGCATCGGTGAGATTCCATTTTTCCAACTGACCAGCACGATGGATACTACCGATATAAGTGTCACCACAGCAATCAGCCATGGGATAAATTGAAATATGAACATAACCTCAACCCTTTGGATTTTAATTAAGAGGTGGCATTTGCACCTTCATCATAACAAAAAAAGCTTCCCCAGGTCTAAAAAACCTGACAGAAGCTTCCTTCTTGTTATTCTATTTTAACTATATCTCATTCCATCCCGCTGCTCATTCCACGCATTCAGTCCGGCACATGGGACTTCATGTATACACCCTTTTTGTACACCGATTTGATTGTAAAATGTACGCCCAGCTTGCGATTCGTCCGGTAGATCAGCGAGTTAATCTCGTCAATGCCTACCGGTTCACTCTCCAGCATGCTTCGCTCCGGCCACACTTGGCCGACAATCTGCTCCCGTGTCACAAAGTGATCCAACTGGCTGTACAATAGCTTGAACAGTTGGTACTCTTTCTTGGACAGTGGAATCTCCACTTCTCCAATCTGCACCGTTTGCAGGTGATCCTGTAAACGCACGCCCTCGCCCAGCAGGTCAGATAGCCGATATTCTCTCGTTTCTTCGAGATCCCCTTCTACGCGAAGCTGAATCAAGCCGTTGACCAGGGTCAGGCTGTCTCCTTCGGCAAACGGGTATTTCTCATAAGGAACGAGGCGCTGCCCGTTCAATTCCGTTCCATTTTTACTATCCAGATCCTCAATCCAAAGTTGCTGCTGCACATCATAATGAATGCGGCAGTGCCGCTTCGATATCAACTGATTGTAGACAGACAAGTCCAGTTCATCTCCACCCGTATAACGCCCCACTGTAATAGAACGCCCCTGGCTGACATAAGCGAACGAACCGTCACTTTCCTGCCCTGGCGTACGAATGACGATTTTTGCCGTCTCCCGCATGTTATTCTCCCACCTTCAAATATCACTCTATCTCTATGAGCGTCCCGTTCATAAATAATGATAAATTCATCAGATTTGTTCCATTGTTTGCATCCATAATAATTTATATAGTGTATACAGGCATCGTTATATGCTTTTCTCTACTATACCAGACGTTGTGCCTTTTTTCTCATAACAGTCGTATCCATGCCCTAGCCCAATCAACAAGAGAGGTCCCTCATCATGAACAAAAAAAACATTTTCATATATGTGCTGCTCGCCTTCACCCTGTCCATTACATTAACGGTGCTCTCCCGCATCAATGATGATCGCGGAGAATCACTGAAAGGCACAACCACAACCGAAACTTCATGGTTGCAACTGAATACCCAGCCGTAAGTATACTCTATTATAACGTGATCAACAGAAAAAAACGTTTCACGAATGTCATCTTATGCTGGGTCATGCTATTCTGAATGAGGTTCAGATCATAATCCGTTCATCAGAATAAGGCCCCTGGACGCTAAAAACCAGCGCTCAAGAGCCTCATTTTAATGCATATTTATGATATGGATACCAATCAGTTCATCCGATAATGACTTATGTCAAAAGCGATGTTGCAACGGCATTCCCCGCCCTCAGCGCCGCTTTTTCCTGATACCAAGTTTCCTCCACCCATACACAATAAGAGCTACAGAGCCAGCAATCCATAATAATTGCCATAACATGATACTCAGATCAAATCCCATGTTGTATCCCTCCCCCCAAAGATTGTGAATGCTGTATCGAATATCCTAAAATCGGTTTTTTTCATCCTACGGCAGATCGGATTCATTAGACTGTTCTATCTCTCTAGCCTGAATTTCCTCCATCCGGCTCGACACCTTCTGATACAGATAAGAAATGCCAAGCAGCAGTACGCCAAAGCTGAAATAGGCAATGATCTTGCTGCCCGATGTAAGCAATCCCACATCATAGAACACCATTTTCCCGGTGGAAAATAACGTCAGGCCCAGACCGAGGCGCCGAATCATCACATATTTTCTTCGGAACCCGTAGGCGATATACAGGATCGCAAGCAGCAGATAGATTAGGCTGAACATCAGCCCTACATCTCCCCAATGGAACTGGACCGTCAAGAACACGGTGATGACACCCAGCAGATAGACCCCTGCGATAACCGGATACCATTCAACGCTCTTGAACTGCCCGCGGATTGCCGTGATCAGCAGATCCCTTCCTGCAAAAAACACGCCCACATTAAAGATGATTAATACGAGTAAACCTACGAATTCAGCCGCTGTATGCTGCTGAACATCCGACTGAAGTGCCGGCATGGATAACGTTACTGCCAGTGCAATACAGCAGCCCACCGCATGCAGGAAGACGATGTAACCCTGCACGATCCGATCACGCAAAAGCCTCACTTTACTCAATCCATAGGCCATGGCAATGGTCAGCGCAGCGAACATCAGCCATTTGTAGAACAGGTATAACAGGAATGAGTCATCAACTGCTTTCATATACAATTCATTCGATTCATACAGCACATATAACCACAGATTGGCGAGTGTGATGTACTTGAATGCATTCAAAAAGCCAAGCTCTATCTGGCTATAATGATATTTCTCTCCGGATAGGGAGCCGTTGCGATCCAAGGCGTAATAGAGTGTAATAAGTAGCGCACCCAGCGTGATGCAGGAGTATTTTAGCATGAAATAGGATTGCTCCCCCATGATGAACAGCACCAGCACGTCATAGTACACAAAGGTGAACATGCACAGAAGCACGATTCCCCATCCAGCACGTTCCACCAACTTGAACCGCTTCAGATGTCCGAGCGTAACCAACAGAATTCCTTCGATCAGCCAGCCCATAGACAGCCACTTCGCACCAAACTGGAACGGTATAATCAGAATGGCAAAGGTCAGTGAAGTCACGTAGAACAATAGAAGGGTCTGCTTTTCCTGAGGCATCCTCTGCTGGATAAAACGGGCGAGCCCGAAATAGACCAGAGCAAAAATCAGAGCAAGCAAACCTTGTGCGTCATTCCAGCCCGCTGCATCGAACAATACATATAACATCAGGCAACTGATGCTCGTATTCATGGCGAGCAGTGCAAAGTCCCACCAGGTTAACTTCACCCGATGTTTAAACGGATACGCCAGTGTAATGCCGAGATATAATGAAAATGTCACAATGGAATACACCATGCCGATCTTCTCACTTGGTGAGAGCCATAACAGGATGAGCATGGACGGTGTGTTGAACAGAAAACTGATATAGTGCACGATTGGCCACCGTTTGCCAAATGAAATCCATACAATAATTCCGTTCAGGAGCAACAGATAAATCATGGCCACATACACAGCCGAGCCTTGAAGGCCGAAATAGGCCACATAGGAGATTAACGGCAGATATCCTCCAACCAAACCAAGTGAGCAGATGGTCCTGGACTGATACCTCAACGATAGCAGCACGGATATGGCCGAAACCAACACCGACAAGGCAAGTCCCGTATATAACCCGATAATATGCAGTAAAAAGTAACTGTAGAAGATCGAGCCAAATAGAACGGAAATCCCACCTCCCAGCAGCCCCATCGCGAACGTCTGACGCTTGCGGCGGAACAGCCACTCACCCCCGGCAAGCATAAGCGCACCAAGCAGGAAGAACGCTACTCCTTTCACCTCATCGCTGAACCAGGTCTTGTAGGAGTACTGAAAGGCTGCACCAACGCCAAGAATGATCAGCAGGATGGCGACCTTGTTGATCCAGCTCAGGCCAATCTTCATCTCCATCCGATTCTGGCGAATGCGCCGCTGAATGGTCTCTTCGCTTAAGCCTTCTTCCGCCATATGCTCATATCCTTGTTGCATCTGTCCGCGCAGCGCCTCTTCCCTCTCCCACAGGGTCTGCCTATGCAATGCAATACGTTCCTGCACCTCAGCAGCCAGATGAGCAATTCTTTCCTTCATCTCATTGGCGTCACCCTGAAGTTCCTCTGAAGCTCGGTTGAATATGGCATTCAAATTCACTTTGGCGCGGTGCTCATGCGCCACGAGCCGATCATTATGTACACTCGTCTTTCCCCGAAAGTAGGTCTCCATCTTCTCCTGGGATACACGAATGAGATTCAATTTCTCATCCAGCATCTGTTCGGATAGAGCCATGCGAAGACGGGCATTCTCCTCTTCCATTTTCCGTGTGCGTAATTCAAGCTGTTGCAGCTTGAGTTGGTGCGCTTCATATTGCGTTCGCAGTTGTTCGTTCTGCACGATCAGGTCATCGGATTGATAGTCCTGAAGCAGAGCATTATATTCCTTTACCAGCTGCTTCTGCTGCTCCTGAACCTGGTGAAGCCGATCCTTGAACTCTTTCATGAGCTTCCTCCGTTGGTTGATGTTGAATTCATTCCCTATATTTTACTATATGTATGCCATAAAATGGGGTTTAAGGAATAGAATCATTCAACCGTTCTCTGCGGATCGGAAGTCGTTATGGGATTTATATCAAATGCTTACATAACAAAAAGCCCGGGAAGCATCAGCTCCCAGGACTCTCATTCATTGATATAGTCATTCTGCATACGTATACAAATTCCGGTCATCTTACTGAGCCTCGGAAACTTGCTTACGCCGGATCTTTCGTATCCGCCGTCTCCGGCTCCATAATTTCAGTGGCATCCGGGTCCAGCCAGTTCGCAAGCAGGGTTCGCACATATTGCAGATCACTCTCTGACAAATCATAGTACCATGTGCCGCTACGCGTTGCGCCCTCACCCTTCAACATGTAATTGCTGATTGTTGGCGTGCTGTCTTTCATATATAGAGACTCAGCAAATTTCATGATGAAATCCGAGTTCATGTTGGTTGTAAAATTCGATCCAGCGATTTGGATAACGTCCGGGATCTTGGTCAGGTTTTTGACCTCAAGCGCACGATTCATGAAGGCACTTAGAAAAAGACGGTGCCGCATCGTCCGATTGAAATCGGAATCTTCCCGGTAACGCACATAGCCCAGCGCTTCTTCGCCGCTGTAGATCGGTTTGTTCGCTTCAACAAACAGCTTCTCATGTGCTTTCGATTTGTTCTCAATATTTTTCTTGATCGGCAATTCAACACCGCCAACCGCATCAACAATATCCTTGAGTCCGTTAAAATTAATCGCGGCATAGAAATCGACTTTGTTTTCCAACAAATGCTCTACGGTATCCATCGCCATCTTGGCTTCACCATGCGCATAGGCTGAATTAATCTTCGACTTCACATCCCGGCCGATAATATCGGTGTAGGAGTCACGCGGAATTGACAGCAGCAACACTTTATTTTCTTCCGGACGCACAACAGAATAGATCATGGTATCCGAACGGCTTGGTTCGTTATCCCGTTGGTCAATTCCTAGCAACAACAGCGAGAATGGATCGGTATGTTCTACAACAGGTGCATCCTTATCGCCCACAGGCTTGAAGGATTCATCGAGCGTTTCCTTTACGGTTTCCGAAGCAAACAGGTTAAATGCAAACACAACGAGTTGCTTTTGATAGATAAATCCGAGTCCCCCCAGCACAATCAAAGTACTCAGGATGATAATCAAAGGTTTCTTCCATCTCTTCTTCGGTTTCTTCGGCTTCCGTCTGGTTAAATGTGCGGCACTGTTCTCCATCATATCTCCTTTAATAACGGTCTTAGAATCATTTAACTATATTAATAACACGTTTTCAATAGATTACGTTATAATCTGCTATACAAGAAATGACAGAGAAGGAGTGATGAACGATGGAATATCGACGTTTGGGGAATAGCGGTCTGCGCGTTTCCGCACTTGGACTCGGCACCAATGCCTTTGGTAAACGGGCGGACGACCCGACTTCAATCCGCATTATTCATACGGCACTGGATCAGGGAATCAATTTTATCGATACCGCCAACATCTACGCCGGAACGGAATCAGAGCGGATTATCGGACAAGCCCTGGCAGGCAGACGGGAAAACACTGTGCTTGCTACCAAAGCCGGACTTCCCCGGCATGAGGGTCCAAATGGGCGCGGTTCCTCCCGCTATCATTTGCAGCAAGAGCTTGAACATAGCCTGCGGCGTCTGCAAACGGACTATGTGGATCTGTATCAGATCCATACCTTTGATCCGCACACCCCGCTGGATGAGACGCTGCGCACATTGGACGATATGGTCACTTCCGGCAAAGTCCGCTATATCGGAGCTTCCAACTATGCAGCCTGGGAGCTGATGAAAGCCCTTGGTACCAGCGAGTTGAAAGGATACGTACGTTATATCTCGACCCAAACCAGCTACTCTCTGGCTGATCGCACACCTGAGCTTGAACTTGTACCGATGTGTCTTGATCAAGGCGTAGGTATCATTCCATATTTCCCGCTGGCTGGTGGCATTCTGACAGGCAAATACAACGGTGAAGCGGGCGTGCCTTCCGGTTCCAGAGCGGATACCGATCCGGCCTTCAATCGTTTCCTGCTGGAACACAATATTAAATTAGGTGAGCAGGTCAGTGAAAAGGCGTCGGCGTATGGCTGCTCCCCAAGTGTCCTGTCGCTTGCATGGCTACTGGCCCGCCCTGCTGTTTCAACGGTTATCGTTGGGGCAACGAGTACCGAACAGCTGGAGCATAATCTGGCTAGCCTGGACCTGAAACTGACCGATGATATAATCTCGCAGCTCGATCAACTCAGCGACTCTTTCCGTCATGGTAGGCCATTTGCGACTTATCGGATTAATTGAACCAATACAAAAAACCTCCCGGCTAAAAAGTCTGGGAGGTACAACTTCACTACACTCTGTAGTCTAATAAAGCATAGAAAAAATCTTTCTATGAATTAAACATCTGTTTTATGTTGGATAAATTCCTGCATGATTTCCATGTATTCATCCTTACGATCACTTAACACATCAAAGAACACCTTGTCCGCGGCTTCAACAAGATGAATACCTTCAAGCGCCAAGCGAGTTCCTTCCGGCGTTGTTGTAATAATATTCGCACGGGTATCGGTAAGATGACGCTTGCGAGTTATTAACTCTCTCTTTTCAAGAGCACGGAGCACTTGAGAAGTAACGTTAACATCCACATTGGCAAATTGCGCAAGCTGGACCTGAGTTACCCCCTTACCCTCTGTATCGCGTTCATTGAGCCACACACAGGCATGCAATAATACAAATTGGGGTTGTGTTAATTCCAGAGGCTCGAGCACCCTGCGTATTTCCTTTTGCCACATCGTAGTAACCTGCCATAGCAGATACCCCGGACTTTCCTGAGCATTTTTATACCGTGAGCTTTCCATCTCATATACCTCCATCATTACACCTTGAGCTTCATCCTATCTTATAACGATTGTCGGAACGCATGCGTTTCAACGTTGTACATTTTCAGCGGAAAACATTAGCGTGAAGGAATAAATTGCTTGACCCATTGACCAAATCCATGCGGATTACGGCTCTGGATCAGGACTGTACCTTCACCTCGGAATCGGCATACCAATCCTTCTCCACTGGTCACGCTAGATAACCAACCTTGTGAAGCTTTCTCAATGCGATAATTCATATAATTGGGCCATGCGACCAAGTGGGCATTATCCACGATCACTTCTTCACCCGCAGCCAGATTAATCGCATGGATTGCACCATAGGATGATAGGAACACTGTTCCTCGCCCACTGATCTCTATAATAAAGAAACCCTCTCCCGAGAAGAGACCTTTCTTCAAGTTTTGCATTTTGGTATTCACCTGGATGCCTTCCGTTCCGGCCAGAAATCCATCTTTCTGTACGTAAAGCGAATAGGAGCCATCCAGTTCAATCGCCTCCACATCCCCCATGCTGGAGGGTGACAACAGAATTTCCGCAGATCCACCTGCAGCCGTTAATTCCTGAAAAAAGAATTTCTCGCCGCTGATCATTCGTCCGAATCCGGCAAACATACCGCCTTCAGCAGATCCCTTCAAGTCAACGGTTGGTGTCATGGATACCATGGCCCCGCTTTCTGCCTTGAACCGTTCTCCCCGTTGCAATTGCACCTTAAGCATCGCAAATGCACCATCATATAGAATTTCATAGTTCACGGCTTCATCAGCTCCTTATTGTCCGTGTTAAAATCATTTAACCCATTATCCTCTAACACTGAGAATTTGTCTCCGTATTCCTTAATAATGTGCTGATCTCCCCAGTTACAAAGGGCATTTAGAATCGGTTCCAAACTTCGGCCATATTCACTCAGTTCATACTCCACCTTGGGAGGTACCTGATTATACACAATGCGGTTCACAATCCCGTCATCTTCAAGCTCCCTCAGCTGCTGTGTTAACATTTTCTGCGTAATTGCGGGCATAATACGTTTGAGATCACTAGTGCGTTTCTTCCCGTGTGTCAGATGGCAGAGGATGACGCATTTCCACTTGCCACCGATGACTTCAAGTGTCGCTTCAACTGAAATATTATACTTCTTTCTGATCATGCTGAATGTCCTCCCGGAAATTGTTATTCATAAAAGCAATGGCTATATAGGCACTAAAAAGTACGTAGGGTACTAAAAAGTACGTACTATTCATTTTATGTCGAATAACTCATAATAGCATTTGCCGGTACGTAAATCTACATTCTGGGGAGTTGAACAAGACATGTTACATGATTCAAAA
>NZ_LGRP01000049.1:0-28439 GCF_001636635.1 Paenibacillus sp. O199 | reverse complement strand
ACTCGTTGTTCAGTTTTCAAAGATCAAACTCGTTTGTGTTACTCTTTTCGTTGTCAGCGCTGTGTTTCAGCGGCGACTTAAATAATATATCATACTGACGAAACCAATGCAATAGTTTTTTCGAAAAAACATTTAATAGATTCTAAGTCCCCAATGCCCTCAATAAAACTATAGCGAATATGAGGCCCTATTCCCCCAAATATCACGTCCAAATTCATGGGTTTTCTTGATAACTGCTAAAAAGAATCCTACAAGCGTGACACTTCCATACTATAGTAGGATTACCCTGCTCTCCATACAAAACTCAAAAGGCCGGCTCTTCTCAGAGACGGCCTTTTGAAGATTAACGGTTTTCCGTTTACTTTACAGTGTTATTGCTGTATCCAGGGATTTCTACGCTTTTTATTGTTAGAACTACGTTTAGTGGTTATCCCTGTGCGCTCTCTTGCTTGTTTCCCGGATACAGATACTTTAGATTTAGATTTAGCAGCAGGTTTGGCTGTTCTGCGTTTCGCAGTTCCTGTTTTGGCTGATTGTTTAGGCTTTGCTTCAAGATTAAACTCAGCCTCACTCTCTGTAGAGGACTGGCTTAAGTTAGCCTCGTCACGTCCACCCTTTTTGCCTCCCCCCTTACCTTGTGGAGGATACAGTTCACCAAATGCACCCAATGGAGACGGCGGCACCATGTTCTGAGTAGGGTATGGATTTTGATAGGCATACTCCAATGGCTGATTAGGCATCATGGATGTGGTCATTTCGGGTTGCATCCCATAAGGATTGTATGTGCCCCACGCTGGGTTCTGGTAGTTATGTGAGGGATGTGCGTATTGATGGTTAGGCATATGATGGTTGCCACATCCGCATGGCGGGTAGGGAAGCATAGAGTAAGGAGAACTATGAGGCGGTTGGTGGTTCATATGCTCATTGGCCGCAAATGGAGGGTATGGGCTGTTCACTTGACCTGATGGAGCGATCGGATACGAGTTGTTCTGCATCTCAGCAGATACGTTTGGCATAACGTTGTTATGATTATACTCCGCGCCGGTCCAAGGCGTGTTGGATGTATTACCTATGGAGTAAGGACTCACTTCAGGTATACCTGGGAATGTAGCATTGTCGTTCGCCCCAGCCGTATACATGTTTTGTGGAGCAGTGTATACCTCTTGTGCAGGTACAGGAACTTGGGCATAGGGATGCTCGGCAGGAGCATGCAGCATTTTACTGCCGCAACCACATGGAGCTTTGGTCGCAGGAGCTACTTCTGTAGGCCATTTCGTGTTGTTAGGTATTACAGGTAAAGGCAGGACTTCAGGTGAGATATTAGGCATCGTATACGTCGGCGCTTCAGTTATCGGTTTTAATTGCACTTCAGATTTGGTATTTTCTTTCTTCTGAGCTTCCTTCTGCGGTTTCTCTTCAGGAATTTCAGGTAACTGAGGTAACACTTCCACTTCTGGCTTGATATTAGGTACGACCGGATTTGCAGGTACAGGAGCCGGAACCACATTGGAGACTTCCGGTAAAGGAGCTGGTTCAGGTACTGGGACTACTGGTACGACTGGAGCCGTTTCTTCTTTAACTCCCGTGTATTCCTTCCCTTCAGGAGACAGCTTCTCATGAGCAACATTGGATGAGGCACCATTCTCTGAAGCCGCATTCCCCGGTGCATTCGCTGATGGAATGTACACGGTCTCCCCTACAAGAAGAGCATTAGGATTTTTCAATTGCGGGTTCGCATTGATCATATCTTTCAACGGAACTCCCCAAGCCTGTGACAACTTCCACAACGAATCTCCTTGCTGGACTTTATGACTGTGCAACACGCCTTCTGGCTTTGGTGTTACAGGCTCCGCAGGGATTTTGACCTTCATGCCGATCTCCAACTTGTCAGGATTTGCAATTTGGGGATTAGCTGCGATAATTTTGTCCAACGCTACATTATATTTTTGGGACAGTAGATATAATGTGTCGCCTTTTTTCACCATGTGTATTTTCACTTGGAACTAACCTCCTAGACGTGATACTTGGGCAGTGCATTCGCCCATACCGTTACTACATCCTATGCAGAAATTGGGCCAATGACATCAACTAAGCAAAAAAAATCCTTCCCGCCCCAAAAACCGCATACTTCAGGTATGCTGATTTTCTGAGACAAGAAGGATTTCCTGCTTCCCTATTCAGTTCGTTCCTTTTATTCTTCCCAAACTTTGTAACCGTCTTTGTCGACAATTTGACGGAACGCTTCCAGCAATCTCAAGGTTACAGGACCTGCAACACCCGTTCCAATCGTTCTGCCGTCCACCTCATATGCAGCAATAACTTCTGCGGCTGTTCCAGTGAAGAAGACTTCGTCGGCAATGTACACATCATGTAGCGTAAATGGCACTTCTTTTAATTCAAGATCCAGCTCACCGCACAGATCGATAATGGCCTGGCGTGTAATCCCCTCTAGTGCACCAAGATAACAAGGTGGCGTATAGACTACACCATTTTTGATGATGAAGATGTTATCACTCGAACCCTCAGTAACGTAACCTTGGGAATTCAGCATAATCGCTTCACCGGCACCTGAATAGTTAGACTGAATTTTAACAAGAATGTTGTTCAGATAGTTCAATGATTTAATTTTTGGATTAAGTGCATCAGGAATGTTGCGGCGCTGCGATACAGACACGGCTTTCAGCCCAGTAAGATACGCTTCCTCCGGATAGATCGCGAGTTGCTCAACAATGATAATAACGGACGCTTTAGGGCAGCGCAGCGGATCAAGACCCAAGTTACCAGGTCCACGTGAAACGATCAGACGAATATAACCGTTACGCATATCATTGCGACGTACCGTTTCAGCCATCACTTCCAGCATCTCATCATAAGACAACGGAATGTTCAGACTGATGGATTTAGCTGAATCGTACAAACGATCCAAATGCGCTTTGCATCTGAAAATGTTACCGTTATAAATACGAATACCTTCGAAAATACCGTCTCCATATAAAAATCCGTGATCATATACCGAAACGGTTGCGTTCTCCTTGGTCACATATCGACCATCCAAGTAAATCCATTGTTCTGACACCGATGACTGCACCTCCATAAAATTCCATCCCCTGATTCCGAAACTACATTTATCTCGTTCATTGAACAACAAATTACAAGCTGTTCTTGCACACATTACCCAGTCTTATGACAACCTTCACCAATGTACGTCCTGATTCAGGTCGTTTTTAACGAAGGATATGTATAACACGGATAGCTGCCAAGAACACGTACCTGACAATTCAAAGCCTCAATCTCAGCCATGGCTGCGGTAAGCAATACCGAATCTGCACTTTCTTCAACATCAATGTAAAAATAATAACTCCCCAACCTCTTCTTCGTTGGACGAGATTCCAATCGGGTCAAGTTCAGCTTCCGCCAGGCAAAAGCCGAAAGCACCTGATGCAATGCACCCGGTGCATCTTCAGGCAATGTAACCAGCAAACTGGTTTTCACATGATCAGGCTCTCGTGGTATCTGAACAGGCTCATGGCCTATCAACACAAAACGAGTATAGTTGTTGTCATGATCGGTAACCCGTTCAGCCATAATGTCCAAACCATGCTTCTGTGCAGCCAGCCTTGTACCAATCGCGACCCAGCCTTTGCCAGGATTTTTTTTAACAATCTCCACAGCTTCCGCTGTACTGTTTACACCTTCAAGGTCTGCTCCAGGTGAGTGCAGGCGAATAAAATTCTGGCACTGTGGAATCGCTACAGGATGGGACATGATCTTCGTAATTTTCCCGAAATCATATTCACCACTCTCTGTCCTGAACTCAGAGCCATGCCCAATGACATTTTGGATGGATGGATAAACCCATTCTGCTTGCATCGGAATATCCACTTCGTTAACCAGCCAGTCCATATGCAAACTAACGGAGCCTTCAATCGTATTCTCAATAGGTATGACACTGTACTGGGACTTCCCACTATCCGTAGCCCGGAAAACATCAGAAATCAGCTTGGAATGAAGCAATTCCAAAGGCTCCCCATTAAACAGAAAATCTACTGCTTCATGAGAAACTGAACCTTCAGGTAATACTGCAATTCGTTTCATGCGTTAACTTCCCCTTTAACTCTGTCCATAAAAGGACTTTCATCTTGATCAGGCAGTACGGTAACACCGTCCAGATCCGGATCCAACCACAATGCAGATGCAGTGATACCTTCACGGCTCATTGTGTCTATCAAATATTGCTCCAATTCAAGCTTACGAGTATCATGACGATCTACCAACGTCAAAACGGTAGGTCCGGCTCCACTCAATGCAGCCCCCAGGGCTCCATGACTGACCGCATGTTCCAGGATTTCAGCCATACCGGGTACCAAAGATGCCCTGTAGGGTTGATGAATCCGGTCAGACATCGCCTTTTGAATCATGTCCAATCTCCCACTTGCCAAAGCTGCAACGAGTAAGGATGATCTGCTTATGTTGTGAATGACATCAGACTTGTCAAACTGCTGTGGAATTACATTTCTTGCTTTCGAAGTGGACAACTCGAAGTCCGGTACGATGACCAACGTCTGCAAATCCTGATGCGGCTCAATGCGAATATGGTCTACCCGACTGCCATCCCATGCTGCTGTAATGATACCTCCATATAGTGAGGCTCCTACATTATCCGGATGTTTCTCCAGCGACGTAGCCATGTCCAGAAGCTTGGCATCAGATAACGGAGTACCAATTAAAGCATTAGCAGCAGCCAACGCACCCACAATTGCAGATGCACTGCTTCCCAGTCCCCGAGTAAGCGGAATATCGGAATACATGGAAATCTCCAACTCCGGCACGGAGATTCCAGCTTCGTTGAACACCATCTGTGCAACTTCATATATCAAGTTGGATTTATCTGTTGGCAAACCCGTCAGATGATCTCCATGTAAATGAAATGTTGTCTGCTCAGCCGGTTTCATCTCAAGCCATGCATACAGAGACAATGCCATGCCCAGGGTATCAAACCCTGGACCCAGATTGGCTGTACTTGCAGGTACCTTAACAGTTACCCTTTGCTGCAAACTCATACGGATTGTTGCTCCAATTGTGCAATTGCCGCCATAACCGCTTCTTCGGAATCTTCCACAACAAGCGGCTCAGTCGCTACCGTTTTGATTGCAATATTAGGATCTTTTAGACCATGTCCTGTCAGTACACAAACCACAGTTTCTCCGCCTTTAAAGTACCCTTCACTCTTCAGTTTGTATACACCAGCAACGGAAGCAGCGGATGCAGGTTCAGCAAAAATCCCTTCACGAGCGGCGATCGTACGATATGCTGTCAGAATTTCTTCGTCAGTTACATAATTAATTTGTCCACCAGACTCTTCAGCTGCAGCTACAGCAGTTTTCCAACTAGCAGGATTACCAATTCGAATAGCTGTTGCTACGGTTTCAGGCTCAAGAATCGGTTCACCTTTGACAATTGCCATCGCGCCTTCCGCTTCAAAACCGACCATACGTGGCAGGGAATTCGATTTGCCTGCTTCTTTATACTCTTTAAACCCTTTCCAGTAAGCCGAGATGTTCCCTGCGTTACCCACTGGAATGGCGAGTACATCAGGTGCATGACCAAGCTGCTCAATTACTTCAAATGCAGCCGTTTTCTGTCCCTCAATCCGGAACGGATTCACGGAGTTCACAAGCGTAATTGGATGTTTGGCTGTAATCTCACGCACAATTTCCAATGCACGGTCAAAGTTGCCATTAATCGCAATTACCTTTGCTCCATAGATCATAGCTTGGGCCAGTTTACCCAGCGCAATGTTGTTATTCGGGATCAATACGATACAATTCAGACCAGCACGAGCCGCATAGGCCGCCGCCGCCGCCGAAGTGTTACCTGTCGATGCACACATGATCGTGCGACTGCCTTCTTCCATCGCTTTAGCAACAGCCATAACCATTCCGCGGTCTTTAAATGAACCAGTCGGATTCAGACCTTCATATTTGAAATATAAATTCAATCCGAGTTCCTCGGACAGATTCTCCGCATGAACCAGGGGTGTGTTTCCTTCATGAAGCGTAAGCAGTGGCGTGTTTTCATTAACCGGAAGGTGCTCTCTATACGTTTGCAGTAATCCTTGATATCTCATTGTGGGTAAACTCCTTTGTCGTTAATAATAGGAATATGATTGCATACATCTATATGGTTAAACGTGTACCTTAAACTTGGATTTAGATCTGAAAATTCAAACCGGAATTTGGGGACGAATTATCCTTCTACCCGGTACACACTCTTAATGCGACGAATGACGGCAAGGGATTCAAAGTGTTTCAATACTTTATCCATGCTTGCCTTGCTAGCGTTATGCGTAACAATGATGATCTCAGCATCCGGGTTATGCTCGTTCGGCTGTTGCACGACTGAAGCCAGGCTGACTTCGTATTCAGCGAAGATTTGTGTAATCTGCGCCAGTACCCCTGCCTTGTCATCTACATGCAGCAAAATAAAGTTTTTCGACATAATGTGCTCGTCACTTTGCAGGCGCTTCTGTTTATAAGGCACAATGGCTTTAAGACCATTCACACCCAGCTTCAGGTTTTTGATCACAGCCACGATATCCGCTACTACAGAAGTTGCCGTCGGAAGCTCACCTGCACCCGCACCGTAGAACATCGTCTCACCTACAGCTTCGCCATGTACATACACAGCGTTGAACACCCCATTGACGGATGCAATCGGATGATTCTGTCTTACCATCGTTGGCTGAACACTAATGGTGATCTCATCATCCCGACGATCTGCGATACCCAGTAGCTTCATCTCATAGCCAAGTCTTTTGGCATACGTAATATCTTCACGGGTTACGGATGTAATCCCCTTAACGGTTACGTCTTTCAGTTCCACATTGGTACGGAAGCCCAAAGTGCCCAGAATCGCCATTTTGCGAGCTGCATCGAGTCCTTCGACATCCGAAGTTGGATCGGTTTCTGCGTATCCGAGTGCTTGAGCCTCGGCCAGAACCTCTTCATATGAGGCGCCTTCCTGGCTCATTTTAGACAAAATAAAGTTCGTTGTTCCGTTCACTATCCCCATAATGCGGGTAATCCGGTCGGATGAGAAACCTTCAATCAGCGTGCGGATGATCGGAATGCCACCAGCCACACTCGCTTCGTAGAATACATCACATTGCTTTTCCTGTGCCTTAGCCAAAATCTCGGAACCGTGCAGTGCCATTAAATCCTTGTTCGCGGTTACGATATGCTTACCCCGCTCCAGTGCTTCAAGAATGTACTCTTTGGTCTGATCAATGCCACCCATAACTTCCACGATAACATCAATATCTGGATGACGAATGACTTCCCAAGGATCTTCAGTGAGCTTCGCACGGTCTACAGCAATGACACGATCTTTTTCCGTATTCTTCACTGCAATCTTCTCTATAACGATCGGTGATCCAACCTGACTGCTCAAATCCTCCTGATTTCCTTCCACGATGCGAACGACCCCAGTCCCCACCGTACCCAGACCCAACAACCCCACTTTTACCGGTTTCACTAACGATCTACCCCCAATGTCTTTTCTCCTTCACCCCTGTACGATTTAACCATACAAACAACTTATTCCTAAACGTTTTACGATAACGTCTAATTAACCTTGGCCTACAATGCGCGTGCGTCGAACCCCGGGCATATCCTGCATCCGATCGAGCATTTCTCCGATTTCCCCATGGAGGTGTGATGTCTCCACTGAAATGACAACATTGGCTCTCCCCTGGAGCGGAATACTTTGATTAATAGTTAGCACGTTGGCTCCATAACCAGCTACATGTCCGAGCACACGAGACAATATTCCTGACTGATGCTCCAAATCAATGGAGATCGTTACAATTCGCTCCCGTTCAAGCTGATTGATCAAATGGATGCCATCCTTGTATTTATAAAAAGCACTTCGGCTTAATCCAACCTGTTCAACCGCCTCATGAACTGTTTTGACATCCCCGGAAGCTAGCAGTTCTTTTACCTGCATGGTCTTCACCACAGCCTCTGGCAAAATGTCTTCCCGTACTAAGTAATAGCGTTCATTCACAGAACGTCCTCTCCTCAAAGACTCATGTATTCATATAGTGGACATTATATAGGATCTGTCTCAAAAGGGCAATACCTCACATGTCTATTTTTGAAAAACTATTCCTAACAGTATACAAGTTTATCCCATGTGCAGGTAAGGAAAAATAAAAAAACGCAGAGCAGCGGGTAATCTCCCACTACTCTGCGTATATGTTTCAATCCTTTATATTCGTAAGGGTTGCACTATCTTAATAGTAGCTGCTACCTTCCACAAATTCGAATTCAAACTCGCCAATGCGCACAATGGTGCCTTCTTCAGCTCCGCGTTTACGCAGTTCCGCATCCACACCCATATAGCGCAATGTACGCGCCAGTTTGAGAATCGCTTCATGCGAATTCAGCTGCATCCGTTTCATCATACGTTCAATCTTGGCACTTTCGACTACAAAGATTTCATTCTCCCGTACAATACGGAAACCATCGTCCTCTTTTTTGTCTAAGCTGTACACTTTGCGTTCGGATAAGTCAGCAACTTCTTCGACCACTGGCTCGTCCGGAATTTGATCCAGCAGATCAGCCGCACGATACAGGAGCTCTTGAATCCCTTTCCGTGTCAGGGACGAAATAGGCATAACTTCAATATCCGGTTGAACTTCACGAACCTTCTGCAAAAACTCTTCGAGATTAGCTTCGGAATCCGGCATGTCCATTTTATTGACTGCTACAACTTGTGGTCTCTCAGCGAGGATAGGATTGTACAATTTGAGTTCCTCGTTGATTTTCTGCCAGTCTTCGAACGGATCACGTCCTTCTGAACCAGACATATCAACGACATGAACGATAATGCGTGTACGTTCTACGTGACGCAAGAACTCATGTCCAAGCCCAATACCTTCGTGAGCACCTTCAATCAGGCCCGGCAAGTCGGCCATAACAAAGCTACGGCCTTCACCCACACCTACAACACCCAGGTTAGGTGTAATGGTTGTAAAATGATATGCTCCAATCTTTGGCTTGGCTGCCGAAACAACAGACAACAGCGTGGATTTTCCGACACTTGGGAAACCAACCAAACCGACATCTGCCATGACCTTAAGCTCAAGTACGATGTAACGTTCTTGACCTTCTTCGCCATTTTCGGCCAGTTCTGGCGCTGGATTGTTAGGCGTGGCAAAACGAATGTTTCCCCGTCCGCCTCGTCCGCCACGAGCAACAACAACCTGTTGACCATGACGTGTCAAATCAGCCAGTACTTCTCCACTGTCTTCATCCAAAATCACGGTTCCAGGTGGAATACGTACAATCATGTTCTCAGCGTTCGCGCCATGCTGACTTTTATTACGTCCCTTCTCACCACGAGGGGCCTTGAAGTGACGCTGGTAACGGAAATCCATTAACGTACGCAGACCTTCATCCACACGGAAAATGATGTCAGCTCCTCTGCCTCCATCACCCCCGGCAGGTCCGCCGTTCGGTACATACTTCTCACGACGAAACGAAATAATTCCGTCCCCTCCGTCTCCGGCTTTCACATAAATCTTCGCTTTATCTACAAACATTGGTTAACCCCTTCTTCCTATATTCCGCAAGGCATTCTGAATTGTATAAACGTATCCTCAGACGGAAGCTGCTCCGTTCTGACTTTTTTTCCTTTGAGTACGGCATTGAGCTGCCGCAATGTTTCCGGATCGGGTGTTTGATCCCCATCCAGCCGGACAACCACATCTCCGTGATCCTGTCCGAAGTTCAAGGTCAGTTTGCGAACCTCTCCCCAAGACGACCGGCCGCCGCCATATTGATAGGCTCGAATCGCATCGGCAATCGCCCCCGTAAGCGACTCGCCATCCTCGGGAGAGACCAGAGCACTAAGCTGCAACTCTTCCTCTACGACCACATGCAATTCCAGAGCGACTCCACTGGTCCGGAAAGATTGAAGATAAAATACGAGTGAAGGAATACCCAATCTGGAGATTCGGCTTTCTTCGTTAACCCGCTCTACTATTCTTTCCACACATTGCACTGATTTATCAAGTTTGCCCAGTCTAAGATATCCATACAATACCTGAAGATCGTTCATCCAATCATGCCTATGATGATTTAATGATGCAATTGCTGTCTTTTCCATAGATTGTATGATGGTTCTGCGTTCCGCCTCTGCTTGTCTCTTCATCACATTCACAGAAACAAAAAGCACCGCGACGGACCACAATGCGTATACAGCTATTGAAATAATCACTGGATACAGCATAACGAAAACCAAAGGAATCAGAAGTGAACATGCCGCAATCCAGGGCACTCTTTTCCAAGATTTCATGGCTTCTCCCCGTTCTACAAAACTCGGTTGGTTTAAACCCCACCGTAACCAAGTATAACATGTCTTTTCTGCCAGTTCATTATCGAATAACCTATAAATACAAAAAGCCTCCGGCAAAAATGCCGAAGGCTCCTTAGGCGGAATGCCGATATTATGCTTCTACTGCAGCTGCTACTGGAGCAACATTCACAGGGTAGATGCTTACTTTTTTACGATCGCGTCCCCAACGTTCGAATTTCACAACGCCGTCAACTTTCGCAAACAAAGTGTCATCTTTACCGATACCCACGTTAGTACCTGGGTGAATTTTCGTTCCGCGTTGGCGAACGAGAATGCTACCACCAGTTACTGTTTGTCCGTCAGCACGTTTAACGCCAAGGCGTTGTGCGTTACTGTCACGACCATTCTTCGTGGAACCTACACCTTTTTTCGATGCGAATAACTGAAGATTTAATTTCAACATGATTGGTTGTCCTCCTTCTTTGATTATTTGACTTGCTCTATCTGAATATACTTTCCGTATGACTCTGCAATATCAGTGAGCATAAGCACCATGGATTCGAGTAGCAATTGTACCTGGGACCAGGTTCCGTCTTTCTCCAACACCGGTAAAGAAGCGCTTAAAAAGCCATTCTTCATCTTGGCGTCCATTTCGACACCAGTCAGTGTTTCAATCGAGTTCACCGTACCCACTGTAACAGCGGATACCCCGGCACATACGATGTCTTCTCCTCGCTTGGCAAAATTAGCATGCCCTTTGATGGAGAAACGATCGATGCTCCCGTCATCATTACGAAAGATTTGAACGATAATCACTTATCGCACCTTCTTACGCTTTGATTGCTTCAATAGTTACTTTTGTATACGGTTGACGGTGACCTTGCTTCACATGGTAGTTCTTTTTAGGTTTGTATTTGTATACAACAACCTTTTGTCCTTTGCCATGTTTCTCCACTTTAGCCGTTACAGTTGCTCCGGAAACCAATGGTGTACCTGCTGTCAAACCTTGATCGTTAGATACAGCCAGGACACGGTCGAACGTTACGCTTTCGCCATCGTTCGCAGTCAATTTCTCGATGAACAGAACATCGCCCTCTTGGACTTTGTACTGTTTGCCACCTGTTTCAATAATTGCGTACATTTGCCTTGCACCTCCTCATGTCTCAGACTCGCCCGGTCTCAGGTGACAGTGTCCTTGCGGAACTGTTCTTGTACCCGGCCAGTGCGGTTACAGCATGTGCAAGACCAATAGGCTAAACACATACCTGATGATTATACCACCAACTATACTAAAAATCAATGCAACGGCGAAATATATCTTTTGCCTGTCCCATGACAGGAAGAACACGGCTCCACGTAAGGGAGCGTGCTCTCTTCCCGTACCTTCTTACGGGTAAGTTCAAGCAATCCCAGCTTGGTCCAACCCATTACAAAAGCCTTGGTTCGATCCTTCTTGAGTTCATTTTCCAGCGTTGCCGCAACTTCATGCCGATTCATCGCTTCCTCCATATCAATGAAGTCCACAATAATCATGCCACCGATATCCCGAAGACGCATTAAACGGGCGATCTCAACCGCTGCCTGCATGTTCGTTTCCGTTACGGTCTCTTCCAGACTGTCGCCGCCTGCTCCCGTGTACTTGCCTGTATTGACATCGACTACAGTGAGCGCTTCGGTATGATCAAGGACAATATATCCGCCTCCAGGCAGCCATATCTTGCGGGCGAAATCCCTGTTCAACTGCTCCTGCACACGATAAGCAGCAAAAATTGATTCTTCTCCCCTGTACACCTGTACTTTAGGTTGATGGCCTGGACAGATCTCCTCCAGCAAAGCACTCAATTCACGGGCTTGTGCTTCATTATCCGTAATGACTTCATCGCTGCCAGGCGTATACACATCACGAATGATCCGCTGAACCATACTGTGATCTCGATGCAGCAGGCTTGGTGAAGGCAAACTATCCGCTTTTTCACGAATCAGACGCCACTGCTCACGTAATGTTTCCAGGTCGGCCTGAATGGCTTCCCTCTGTTCCTCTGCGGATACGGTTCGTATGATAAGCCCCTCTTCGTCCCGTCTCAGTTGTTCACCCAGCGTTTTGAGGCGGGATCGATCGCCCTCACGGGCAATTTTCTTGGAGACGGCTACATAGTCTGCTAAAGGCATATAGACAAGCCAGCGGCCCGGCAGCGAATAATGAGTCGTCACCCGGGCTCCCTTGCTTCCTACTGGCTCCTTCAGGACCTGGACGATTACATCCTGACCTGGACGAAGCAGCTCCGAAATTGAAGGCTTCACTTTGGGTTGTTTCTCCAGATTGGGATGCAATACATCGTCCACATACAGAAAAGCATTCTTTTTCTGACCGATATCCACAAAAGCAGCTTGCATACCTGGTAACACGTTCACTACCCGTCCTTTGAAATACGAACCCAGCAGTCCACGCTCGCGTGTACGCTCTGCCATGAATTCTACAGCTTTGCCTTCTTCCAGAAGCGCCATTTGCATGAGGTTATGTTCATTATGTACAATCATTTGTTTCATGGCTTCACCTCTAGAAGACAATTCAATTCATCCACATCCATTCTGTATCTTTGCATACTCATTGTACATGTATTAACCCAATTCAGGACAGATCCACCAAGATGCTACAACTTATCCGTGTCTTGTTTGAAATAAGAACCGATGATTCGCTGCTCAGGCAAAACGGCCATGATTCTTCCCTGTCTATTCATCACATATATCATATGGTATCTTTCTCTCTTTAATAGACGCAAAATAGTCTCCAAAGGTTTCGCCGGAAATGAGATTATCGGCTGCGCCAAACTGCCTGTAGCCGCATGACGGGTGAATGCACTTTCACGATTCATCAGAAATCGGATAAACCGGTAGGGAATATTTCGGTAATCGGTCACATTGGAATAGAACAGAAAAATTCCGATCAACAGGATATTTAACGGCAGCCCGTAATCACCGGTAAACCAGCGACCGATGGCAACCAAGATAACCCCTGCGCTACACAGAATGCTGATTCTGTAAGTCCACATCAATGTCGTATAGTAGGGAGCAGCAAGACTAACGAGTGCCTGTACAATTTTACCTCCATCCAGTGGCAACACAGGTAGCAGGTTAAATAGGGCAATCAGCAGATTCCCCTGTATAATATAATCCAAAAAAAGCGGGTCTCCCAGATTCCCATACTTCAGCAACAAAACGATTCCAACCATGAGCATATTTTGAAACGGGCCTGCCAAAGCGATAATGATCTCCCGCCGGGCTGTAATATTTCCGGCATCCTCAATAACGGCGACGCCGCCAAAAGGAAGCATCTGTATCGAAAGGACACGGCAGCCCAGAAGGGCTGCCGCTGCAGCATGTCCACATTCATGAATAAAAACGATGGCAAACAGCGTGATGAGTTCAATAAAGTTGCCAGTCAACAGGGAAGCCATCATGATAATCACAAAAAAAGGATGAAACGAGATACGTACACCCCACAACCTAATCAAGGGCAACCACTTCCGCAGGGTCTACATACTGCTCGCCCTCTTTTACAGCGAAATACAATGTGGCAGGTTGATCATTTCCAGTCTCCTTTATGCTACCGACCGCGTCACCCGCTTCTACCCAATCATTCACCTGGACTTCACTCTCGTTCAAGCGTCCGTATATCGCTGTGACTTGACCCGAGTGCTGGATTACAACCGTTGTCCCATTTTCCGGATCATCCAATACCTGAAGTACTCGTCCGGCATCTGAACTAACTACTTGAATAAGTCCCGTACCGCCAGCTTCAGGAACAATCTCAATGCCTTTCATGCTCAGAGCAAAAGGCTGAACGACAGTTCCCGAGATCGGTTTGCCGAGCAGATGTCGAATTCCCGAGCCGTTCACAGGATCGGTGGTATGTCCAAGAACAGGCAGGAATGACGGCGTTCCACCAAAATGCCGTTCGTACCAAGCAGCAGCATAAGCAAAATCCATATCCCGATGCAGCACATCGGCGATTACGGTTTTGGCAGGTGTCGTCCATGAGGTGTTCAACTGAAACAATCCCCAGACACCACCGAATAATAAAATGCTAACCACCGTTCGTCCCACGAATGACTTCATCAGATTAAAGCGTGGATGGCCGCCAGGACCATAATGCCCATTCTCTTTTTTCCACAGCCACTCCGGATCTCTTTCCTGTTCCGCCAACGAAGATCTTGCCGTTCGTAGATTTTCTTGTATATCCATAGACGAGAAAGGATTACGTTGCGCAGATGAACGCTTATCGGATACCGAGCCCGATTCTCGCTGCTGCATAATTTCTTCCGTAGCACCATCCATTAACCGCCGAATGCGCTCTTCTCTTCTCTGCTTGATTCTGAGTTTCGTATTCATGGAATGTCCTCCCGCCGAGGCTTGTTTACTACATCTTATGAGGGGCTCGTTCATAATATGAACAAGCTTCGGCTGGAAGCAAAAATAACCCCACAACGTGGAGTCCTCCTGTGAAGTACATATCCTGTTTCATACAAGTCGCCTTTAATCAAAGGCTCCATAATAATCAAAAAGCCGGGCTTGAGGGCCACGGCTGTCATACATAAATGTGATAAGGAAGAGCCAGTTAACCCATTCCAAAAAACTTCTTAAAACGTGTGAAAGCACCCTTTTTTTGCTCCAATTGCATCAGAGGAACGGTATCTCCCAGAATACGACGGGCAATATTTCGATAGGCAATGGCCGCAAGTGAATCCGGATTCATTACTGTGGGCTCTCCCGAGTTGGCTGCCTTGATGACAAGTTCATCATCAGGAACGATCCCGATCAGATCAATATTAAGTACTTGCAAAATGCCGTCAATGTCGAGCATGTCGCCTGATTTGACCATATTGTTACGGATACGGTTCACAACCAATTTTGGCGATTTAATGTGCGAACTCTCCAGCAAACCAATGACACGGTCCGCATCACGCACAGCCGCATTTTCTGGTGTAGTGACCACAATGGCCTGGTCAGCTCCTGCAACCGCATTTTTGAACCCCTGCTCAATTCCGGCTGGACAATCAATAATGACGTATTCAAAATCTTTTTTTAGTTCGAGAATAATATCCTTCACCTGTTCTGGTGACACAGAGTTCTTATCTCTCGTTTGTGCTGCAGGCAGCATATATAATTCTTCAAAACGTTTATCTTTGACCAAAGCCTGATTCAGTCGGCAGCGGCCGTCTGCAACGTCGCACAGATCATAAATGATCCGGTTTTCGAGTCCCATCACGACATCCAGATTGCGAAGGCCGATATCGGTATCTACCAGACAAACCTTTTTGCCGAGCAGCGCCAGCGCTGTCCCGATGTTTGCCGAGGTGGTTGTTTTACCCACGCCGCCTTTACCCGAAGTGATCACGATCGCCTCTCCCATGAGCTACACTCCTTTAAACACATTAAAATCTCGGCGCAACCGAACGATATTGCTCATCTTGTCGATCTGCATCTGATTGTCCTGTAAATAAGCAAATTCCATTCCGGTCTCTCGGCTCTCCCACTCATCGGGAGGACGGCTGATGATGTCAGCGATCCGCAGCTGCGTTGGTGCAAACACCGAAGCAGCAATGATCGAGTCTTCGTCCCCACCAATTCCAGCGTGAGCCATGCCTCTGAGTGAACCCAAAACATATATATCTCCGGTACACGTTACTGTGCCCCCCGGATTGATATCACCAAGAAACAGTAGATTCCCTTCATGATGAAGCACCTGACCCGAACGTACCATACCACACATGGTTACAATCGGCGGCGGCCCTTTAACCTCTGGTTTAAGGGCCGGTGAGTCAATGGAACGAATGAGCAAATTCCCTTTTTGTTTCAATATATCAAGAACTGCTTCTTTCTGGTCCTCCGTCACTTCGCGGCTGCCCAGTTTGATATCCACATGAACAATCGGTCCGGTTAAAATATTTTGATGGCTGTGTTCCAGCTTATAGCGGAGCTCGTAGAGCAATTCCTCGAATTCACATTGATCGTCCAACAGGAAAACCAGGCCGTCTCGGATGCCTTTAATCGTTACGTGATTCGATTTTACCGTCATAAGCCTGTCCCTCCCATCTCATTACATTTCGTGCCCGGGTCCCCAAGTTCCTGCTTCTCACTCCATAAAATGTATCAAGAAGCTTCTTGTGCTTTGCTCTTTCTCTTACCAATCCGCTCCAGTTGTTTCCGAAGAGGAACATAAATGATCAGCGCGAACACAAAATGAATGAACAAATTGGGAATCATGTATTCAAGCAATGCCCAGTCAAATGTCACATGATTGAGTTGGAAGAGCTTGTACAGAAAGAATAACATGGTGTCATTCAGCAGACTTCCCAAAAGGACGACGGAAACCATAACCGGCAGTGGTGCACGCGGCGCTTGAAAAATAAGTCCCATCATATATGCCGATAATCCCATCGAGAATCCGTATGGTCCAATCATTTCGCCGTAGAATACGACATCGTGCAAGAGTCCAAATAATATGCCAAGCACCAACGCCGTGTGCCGATGATGATATACAGCAATAAACAAAATCACGATGTAGACCAGGTTGGCAGAAATACGCATTTGCCAGGCCGAAGGAATGAGCAGCGGAAGGATCGTTCCCTCAACAATGAACAAAACGAACAGTAACAGGAATAAGACTTGCTTGCGCGTTACCATTATTCTTTTACCTCAGGTGGAATAATCACAATCAGCTCTTTCCAGTCCAAAAAGCTTGCATAGGGCTTAATTGTAGCAGTTTGTGTTAAACCATATTCGCTTTTTTCAACCTTCTCCACTTCTCCGATACGCATGTACTTCGGAAAATTGTTGATAATCCCGGAGGAGATGATTTCATCCCCTTCTTTGATATCTGAATCCTCTGAAATCTTGGTCATTTTTAGCATGCCGGATTTTGGATCATAACTCTCGATCATACCAAACACTTTTTCTTTACCAACCGCTGTAGCTGCAATGGCGTTGGATGTTGGATCATTGGCGTCCATGGATGTTAACAGATTAACCGTTGACGTATATGAACTGACATGACTGACAACCCCAACCAGCCCCTCTTGCGAAGTAACAGCCATTCCAGCCTTGATTCCCGCATTTTCACCAATATCGATATTAATCGTTCTGCTGTTCGGGTCAGAGTTAGCACTGATGACTTGAGCAATTCGTGAACCGTAGTTATACCGATTTTTTTGTTCCTCTGTAAAATTGAGAGCTTTCTGGAGCTGTTCATTCACCTGCTCCATATCATTGTATTTCAGCCGATCTCGGGTATAGTGACCCATTGCAATGCGAAGCTCTTCATTTTCTTGATATACCGTACGCATGTTCGCCAAATCTTTGAAAAAGCCCGCTACAGAAGAAGCGGGCTTGTAAAATACGTATTGTACAAATCCGACTGAATCCTTCAGGAATTTCTCCGGCCAGGATAGAGCGGTTCGCGGACCGAGCGTAAAGCCCATTAACGCGATAAATGTAACAAGGCCCACCAGCAAAACAAAAAGTCTTTTGTTACCCAGCAGTTTAAACAGTTCGACCACCCTCTAACATCCATTATTCTCTTCCGAGCCATGCCCGGCGGGGAGACTGTCAGACTTATAGTCCCATCGAGAATATCAGTCGATTCTCCCCGGGTATGCGGGTAATAGCTCTCCCGGGGTTAACCGGGTCCTCTTCGTTGATATCATGCCCTTTGGTCGATAAACGAGCCAAGCATAGCATATATCAATTAACGTTTGGAACGAACTGCCGAACTGCTTCTGCTCTTGAACAAATGAATATTCTCAAGCGCTTTACCTGTTCCGATTGCAACGCAATCGAGCGGGTTCTCCGCTACGATAACAGGCATTCCTGTCTCACCAGCAAGCAGCTTGTCCAGATTGCGAAGCAATGCGCCGCCACCTGTGAGAACAATACCACGGTCCATAATATCTGCTGCCAACTCAGGAGGACATTTCTCCAATGTTACTTTTACAGCTTCAACAATGGCATTCACCGTATCCGCCAGAGCTTCGCTGATTTCATCCGAAGTAATCGTAATCGTCTTCGGCAGGCCTGTAACGAGGTCGCGTCCACGAATTTCCATTGTTTCCACTTGCTCAAGCGGCATAGCTGATCCGATATCCATTTTCAACTGCTCCGATGTACGTTCACCGATCATCAGATTATACTGGCGTTTAATGTATTGAATTACGGATTCATCCATCTCGTCACCCGCTACACGAACCGAACGACTTGTTACAATACCGCCAAGAGAGATGACAGCCACTTCCGTTGTACCGCCACCAATATCGACAACCATACTACCCGTTGGTTCCCATACAGGCAGATCTGCACCAATGGCAGCTGCAAAAGGCTCTTCAATCGTATAGGCTTCACGTGCTCCAGCCTGTTTGGTTGCATCTTCAACCGCGCGTTGTTCTACTGCAGTAATCCCGGATGGTACACATACCATCACGTTCGGATGACGTTGGAACATGGAGCGTTGTTTCTGCGCCTCACGGATGAAATATTTGATCATCGTTGCCGTTGTATCGAAATCGGCAATAACGCCATCTTTCATTGGACGAATGGCACGAATGTTACCTGGTGTACGTCCAATCATTTTTTTGGCGGCTTCACCTACTGCCTCGATAGTTTTTGTATCTGTCCGTATAGCGACAACCGAAGGTTCGCGCACCACAATTCCTTTTCCACGTACATAAACCAGCGTATTCGCTGTCCCCAAATCAATACCCAAATCTTTCGTAAAACCACCAAACATGACGTAATCTCCTTTTCTGCCTCATATAGCCGCCCCAGTGAATCAAGAGCATTTCATTTTCATTACCACCATAATGGTGGAGCTAATATTCGCATTTGTTTTGTGTTGCATTGTTTTGCATTTGTAAAGTGAACCTATCTTCTACGGACAACGCCGTCAACATTCATAGGAAAACATCAACGCCAACCATTATATTATACTAAGCCCTTCTCCTTCAAACTTACGTACGTTCCATCTCCGATAATAATGTGATCCAGCACGTCTATGCCTACAATTTCGCCGGCTTCGATCAGTCTTTTGGTTATTTGGATGTCCTCTGGACTAGGCGTAGGATCACCACTGGGATGGTTGTGTGCGCACACAATAGAGGCGCTGCTGCATTTGATGGCAGCCCGGAACACTTCACGCGGATGAACAATCGAAGCGTTAAGGCTACCCATGGAGAGTGTTTCCTGGGCAATAATGTGGTTTTTGCTATTCAGGAAAAGACACACAAAGTGTTCTTTCTGCAAGTAACGCAATTGTTCGGTAAGGATATCGGCCGCATCACGTGGGGTACGAATTGAAGTTGACTGTGTAAGTCTGCTCTTCGCAATCCGATGACCAAGCTCAATGCTAGCTTTCAGCTGTACAGCCTTGGCCATGCCGATACCCTTCATCGCAGTCAGTTCTTCCAGGCTCAAATCCATCAACGAGCGAATTCCACCCGCTTCAGTCAGAATCCGCTGTGCCATATGCACTGCGGATTCCTGTCTTGTACCTGTTCGAAGTAAGATCGCCAGCAATTCAGCATGGCTTAAGGCGCCCGCCCCATATTCCATCATGCGTTCTCTCGGGCGTTCTTCCTGGGGGATGTCGCGCATCATATATTGAGGCGACTCCATATGTTCCCTCTTTTCAGATCGTCAATTGCGGAATTTCATGTACGTGGCAATACATGTACGCCAAATCCATCCAGCATGTCGCTTAGCAAGGACAACGGTAGGCCCACCACATTGAAATAACATCCTTCAACACGTTCTATCAATGAAGCACCAATGCCCTGAATGGCATATGATCCCGCCTTGTCCGAAGGCTCTCCAGTCTGAACATACGCACGAATCGTAGCTTCAGACAGTTCCTTCATCGTTACATTAGTCTGTCGATATTGAACCATGGATTGTCCATTACTTGCATCGATACAAGCTACTCCCGTGAAAACACGGTGTACACGCCCCTGTAGACGAGATAACATTCGTTCAGCGTCCGCTTCGTCTACGGGTTTACCAAGAATATCACCATCCAGAACGACAACAGTGTCACTACCAACAATAACAGCATCCTGTTCGCGACCTTCCAGCCCGCGATAAACGGCAAGCGCCTTACGCATCGCAAGCTCCTGTACCGTCTGTTCAGGAGTCCATTCCGGCGGTGTATCTTCATCGGCGTGACTTGGTATTACTTCAAAAGCTAGATGGAGTGATGCGATCAGTTCTTTACGCCGCGGCGAAGTGGAAGCCAGAATAATACGACGCTGTTGTGTTTTATCCAAAATAACCGGCCCCTTAAGCTACGGCGACATCCTGTCGGATCACGCTAGTAGATATCATTTTTTTTAGTTTCTTCGTCAAAATTCGTCATTCTCCTATAACCTGCGATACAGCCATACAGCAGCAATAATACCGATCAGACTCAGGAGGCTCATTTGAAATTGAAGTGAAATATCATAACTGATAATATCCAGATCAGCCTGCGGCGACCAACGAATGGTCGTGGCTTTCGTTAGAAAGGCAACGGCCTTTACAGGCTGCAGTGCCTTGGCGATCCACGCACCGGCTAGCCAGCCGAGCAGCAGAAACAGCAATAACATGCCGAAGTTTTTTTTCATCGGTGATCTTCCCTCGCCATTTTTTGACACCCACATTATTATACGGGGTTTTGTACGTCAATACAAACACAAATCCGGCAAGGGGAACTATTTCCAGTTCCTTGCCGGATAGGTATTTCAAGGCTGTGTTATGGGAAAGCGGTGATTACTGTTTTATCGCTTCAAGCCATTTTTTTTGTTGTAATACATATTCCATCAGATCGGACTGTACAGACCACATATGCACATTAGCCGGATTTTTGTTGTATTCGGCAATTGCTGTTACCGCACTGGCCATCGATTTTCCCATCGCCGATACATAGGGTTGCACGTCTGCACTCAGGCCTGGTGCAATACTATTCAAACCGGTCAGCCAGAGCTGATGCTGGTTCTGTAATGAGGTCATCGTTTCGGTTGAGACGGCTTCTGGAACAGACTGACCAAGTTGCTGGATCGAGAGGGTAGACAGTTGTTCAACCAAAGCAGATCCACTTGCGAAGAATTGCTGCACATCCTCTGCTTTTCCGCCAAATACTGCCGGGTTCACTTCTGGGTTGACGATTTCCTTGACGTACAGCTCCACTCCTTCGGCCTTAAGCCTTGAGCTGAGCAGCTTGGCCTCCTCACGGTCAGCCGAAATGCCAGCATACACCCGATTACCATCCTCCGGGTCGGAGCCTGCGGCAATGCCTGCCTGGGACAGTTCCACCTTCGCCTGTTCAGCGCGTTCAGGAGAACTGAACACACCATATTGCAGGGCATAATAGCTGCCACCTGTAGTCGTTGCCTGGAGCTGCTGTTCCGAACCTGCCACTCCCTGCTGACCTGTTACGGCCGATACCGCCTGATTGGCAGGGATCTTGCTCCCAGGGTCTACGGCACCTTCACGATTAAAAAAAGAAAGAATTACCATGCCGAAGAGGGCACCGGTTACAAGTGCACCCGTTACTGAACCAATCATTTTCCAGCCCCTTGGGGGACGATTTCGCTTATAAGAGTAGTTTTCACTATCTGCAAGCCAATCATGACCTCCATAATTCTCGTCCGATCTGTTCTCGTCCTCATCTCCCGGATACGCAGTAAGATGATTATAATTATATCCAGGCTCATCGAGTTTCGAATCCTTGTCCGTTCTTTGGTAAGGTTCAGGTACAGTGGAGCCTGTCAGTATCGTCTCTCCCCAGTCACCGGGAATATCCTCTGGTGTCCATGAAGGCGTTGAATTCAACCGCGTTGGTGTTGGCGTTGGACTGTGCGGAATTTCTTCACTCAAAGCTACAAATGTGCTGGATGTGGGTATCCCCTTGTTTTCAGGCTTGTCCGACTCGTTATCCCCAAAGCGAAACGTCATTCTAGCATTGCTCACCCCGTACCCTCTCCTTTGTCCCATTTATAACAGCTATATGCGGAGAGAATTAGAAACATTCCATTTCATGCAAAAAAACCGCCTGCTTCGAAATGAAGTCAGACGGTTTTATGATTGTAATTATTTCAACCCTTTGGCAAGTGTATCGCCAACTTTCCAGATATCACCTGCACCCATCGTGAGCACAAGATCGCCTGGCTGAAGACGGTTCTGCAGATCTGCAACAACTTCTTCCTTTGTCGGAAGATAACGCGCAGAAGCATTACTGTTTTGAACAATGAGTTCAACCAGCCTAGCCGAGTGAACACCTTCAATCTGTTTTTCGCCCGCAGGGGAATAGATATCGGTAATGAGAACCTCATCTGCTTCTGCAAAGGCACGACTGAACGCATCAAGCAGGAAGAACGTACGTGTGTAACGCTGTGGTTGGAATACCGCAATGATACGTTTCCCTGTTGCTTTGGCCGCACTGATTGTAGCCTCAATCTCGGTCGGGTGATGAGCATAATCATCAATAATCAGCATATCACGCGCCTCACCCAGCACCTGGAATCTGCGTTTCGCTCCATGGAACTGGATAATGGCGGCTGTAATTTTCTCAAATGGAATACCTGCTTCCAGACAGGTAATAACCGTAGCCATCGCATTATAAACGTTATGTTTACCTGGAACTGACAACTCCACCTTACCCAACACATTGCCCTGATGGCTCATCGTAAAGGAAATTCGGCGGTCGCCAAGCACGATATCTGTTGCTGTATAATCAGCAGCATAATCAATGCCGTATGTGGTCACCCGTGATTTCAGCTCCGGTAAAATGGCTTGAACATTCTCGTCGTCAGCACATACAATGGCCGTGCCTTCTGGACGAATCTGACTCAGGAACTGCACATAAGCCTTTTTGAGTTCTTCAAAATCACTGTTATAGTTCTCAAGGTGATCCGCTTCAATATTAGTCACAATACCGAGCCAAGGGTGATACTGCAAAAATGAACCGTCGCTCTCGTCCGCCTCTGCAACAACCCAGTCGCCTTGGCCTGCCTTGGCGTTGGTGCCCACGTTCATGATTTCCCCGCCAATGATGTATGTCGGGTCTGTATCACATTTATCCATAACGAGTGCAATCATGGATGACGTGGTTGTTTTGCCATGAGCCCCGGCTACAGCCACACCTTTGCGCTCGTTCAGCAAACGCGCGAGCATCTGGGCGCGATGCAGAATCGGGATGTTCAGCTTTTCAGCTGCTACCCGTTCCACATTATCAGCTGGAGCTGCCGTGGAGTAGACAACCAGGTCTGCCCCGTTTACATGCTCTGCCGTATGTCCGATATATATTTTCGCTCCCTTGGCTGCCAGCTTCTCGGTCAACTCCTGTGAAGCGACATCCGATCCGGTAACGGTGTATCCCATCTCAAGCATAACTCTCGCGATGGCACTCATGCCATATCCGCCAATCCCTATAAAATGAACGTGTTCCGATGTATTTAACAAAACTTTCACCAACCTTTTTCAGAATCGGTTTGATGCAAAAGGGCTGCCCGCACATCTGCAATCAGGTACAATGTGCCGGACACCACCCCCAGATCTTCCGCTTCCGTCCGTGACTTCAATAGATCAAGTGCCTTTACCCATTCGGGCTCGACGATGATTTCCAGCTCCGGTTTCGCAATGGCGGGACGTACCCGTTCGACGATCTGCAGCAATTCGGCTGCATCCATTTTGCGTCGGAAATCTGGCTCGGTCAGGATCAGCGTATCCACTAGTGGCAGTATATGCTGCAAATACGCTTCGTGATGCTTATTCGCCAGCATGCCCATCATCAAAATTAACTTGTTGTGAGGATATACGTCGATAATGCTCTTGGCCAGCGATTCGGCCCCCTCCGGATTATGCGCTCCATCCAGAACAATGCGGGGCTGATCAACCACTTTCTCGAACCGTCCTGCCCAGAAGGCATGTTCCAGTCCAAGCGCAATATCTTCATCATCCAGCATAAATGCCATGTATTGGCGAAGCAACTCTAGTACCATAAGTGCGCCCGCTGCATTGTCGCATTGATGTACGCCCTGCATGCGAATACGAGCGTCCAGATCACGGAACGGTCCTGTAAAATGAAAAGATTGTCCGTTCTCATCACTGTCCAGTCTATGATAGGAGAAACGATCTCCCGCCAGATACACGGTTGAACGCAGCCGCTCTGCCGTCTCCTGGATCACCTTCACAGCCTCTGGCTGCGTGGCACAGGTAACAACGGGTACCCCCGCCTTAATAATACCCGCCTTCTCTCCAGCAATCGCCTCAATCGTATCTCCCAGTACATCCGTATGGTCCATACCGATATTGGTAATGACCGATACCACGGGTGTAACAATATTCGTTACGTCCATCCTTCCCCCGAGCCCTGTCTCCCATACTACAATGTCAGGGTAGCACTCTTCC
The DNA here is from genome assembly GCF_001636635.1 of Paenibacillus sp. O199. Taxonomy (NCBI): domain Bacteria; kingdom Bacillati; phylum Bacillota; class Bacilli; order Caryophanales; family Paenibacillaceae; genus Paenibacillus; species Paenibacillus sp. O199. Next base: position 3,650 of record NZ_LGRP01000049.1, on the reverse strand, counting down.
GCATAATACAGAAGGGCGATTGCTGTAGATACCTCAAACATCGTAGGTGATCCAAGGGGAGTTGAAGCCATCTCTTGAACCAATGGATACAGGCGGTTTGAGATTTTGAGCAACGTTTCTTCCGGGATATCCTCACCGTTGTACTGAAAACGGTTTGTGAATTTGGTGATATAAGGGGACGTAAACGTTCCAACATCATATCCCGCCTGAAGAAGCACTGACGTCAAAAAAGCGCAAGTCGAACCTTTGCCGTTCGTTCCCGCGACATGAATAAATTTGAGACGCTGGTGAGGATTACCCAGCAATGACATCAATCCCTCGATTCGTTCCAATCCAGGTCGGATGCCAAAAGGAATAAGGCCATTGATCCAGTTCACGGCCTCGTCATAGGTAAGTAAAGGAGATGCTATTTCTGTCCCGTTAAGTTCCGTCATATGATTCACCTTTGGTTTGAGTTTGGTTGAAAAAAGCGGCCGGATGGCGCAGAAGCACTCCATCCGACCCGAATATATTAACCTTTCAGTTCCTTGATTCGTGCAATCACCTTATCCCGTTTATCGGAATAATCCGCTTGCTTGGCGCGCTCTTCCTCAATAACCTTGGCAGGAGCCTTGGCAACAAAGCCTTCGTTCGCCAGCTTTTTCTCCACACGGAGTACTTCGCCCTCAAGGTTCTGCAACTCTTTCTCCAGACGAGCCACTTCCTGATCAATATCAATAAGACCCGCCAGCGGCAAGTACAACTCAGCCCCAGTAATGACTGCAGTCATTGCTTTATCCGGTGAACTCAGATCCAAGCCGCTGTCGAACTCGGACGTATTACAGAAACGTTTGATGTAATGGCTGTTGCGTTCAATGATGCTGGATGTCTCTGCGTTGTTCGCTTTCACCATCAATTCAATTTTCTTGCTCATTGGTACGTTTACTTCTGCACGGATGTTTCGTACTGCACGAATGGTATCCATAAGCAGGTTCATCTCGGCAACCGCTTCTGGGTTCTCCAGTGCAGGGTCATACACAGGCCAGGAAGCCAACGTAATCGTTTCGCCTTCATGCGGCAGATGCTGCCAGATCTCTTCCGAAATGTACGGCATGAACGGATGAATCAGGCGCATAGTCTGATCCAGCACATAAGCAAGCACCGATTGTGTTTTCTTCTTGGCAACCGGATCTTCCCCATAGAAGGACAACTTCGCAAATTCAATATACCAGTCACATAGGTCATCCCAAATAAAGTTATACAGCAAACGGCCTGTTTCTCCAAATTCATATGCTTCGATTAGACGCGTAATATCACGAGAAGTTTCGTTCAGGCGGTGCAAAATCCAGTAATCCGCTGTTCCAAGGTCTCCACTAATATCGCGATCTTCATAGGTGAACCCTTCCAGATTCATCAAAGCGAAGCGCGATGCATTCCAGATTTTATTGGCAAAGTTACGAGCCTGTTCCACCCGTTCCCAGCGGAAACGGAGATCCTGACCCGGAGTACTACTTGTAGAGATCATGTAACGCATTGCATCCGCACCATATTTCTCAATCACATCCAACGGATCAACACCATTGCCTAGCGATTTGGACATCTTGCGTCCGTCTGCATCACGAACAAGACCGTGCATCAGCACATCCTTGAACGGAACCTCTTCCGTGAACTCCAGAGCGGTAAAGATCATACGCGCCACCCAGAAATAAATAATGTCATACCCTGTTACGAGTACACTTGTCGGGTAGTAACGTTTCAGATCTTCCGTGTCTTCCGGCCAGCCTAAAGTAGAAAACGGCCATAATGCGGAGCTGAACCATGTATCCAGAACATCTTCATCCTGTCTCAGCTTGCGTCCAGCGTATTCTGGCAATGTTGTCGGATCTTCAGCAGATACAATAACTTCTCCAGTCTCCTCGTCGTACCAGGCAGGAATACGATGACCCCACCACAATTGACGAGAGATACACCAGTCACGAACATTCTCGATCCAGTTCAGATACGTTTTCTCAAAACGATCCGGAACAAAATGAACCCCTTCACCGCTTTGTTGCTTCTCAATCGCTTTCTCCGCGAGTGGCTTCATCTCAACAAACCACTGTGTCGACAAATACGGCTCAACGACAGCTCCTGTACGTTCGCTGTGTCCAACCTGATGCGTATGATCCTCAATGTTGATCAATACGCCCTGTTCTTGCAGGTCTGCAACAATCTGCTTCCGGCAGTCACTGCGATCCAGTCCCTGATATTTGCCTGCTTCGGCATTCATCGTACCCGTCTCATCCATCACCGTAATCTGTGGCAGATCATGACGAAGGCCCACTTCGAAGTCATTCGGATCATGAGCAGGCGTTATTTTCACGGCGCCGCTTCCGAAATCTTTATCTACGTACTCATCTGCAATAACCGGAATTTCGCGCCCGATAATAGGCAGAACAAGCACCTTGCCAATCATGTCTGCGTAACGCTCATCCTTAGGATGAACTGCAACTGCCGTATCTCCCAACATCGTTTCCGGGCGAGTTGTCGCTACTGTGACATACCCACTTCCGTCTTTGAGCGGATAACGCAGATGGTACAAGTGACCCTGAACTTCTTTATATTCAACCTCGATGTCGGACAGTGCAGTCCGATTCACCGGGTCCCAGTTAATAATTCGTTTGCCTCGATAAATGAGGCCTTTTTCATACAGTTGAACAAACACTTTACGCACAGCCTGGGATAGACCTTCATCCAGTGTAAAACGTTCACGCGAGTAATCGAGCGACAAGCCCATCTTGCCCCATTGCTGACGAATGGTCGTTGCGTATTGCTCTTTCCAGTCCCATACCTTCTCCAAGAACTTTTCGCGTCCCAGATCATAACGAGTCTGACCTTCTTCACGCAATTTCTGCTCTACTTTGGTTTGGGTAGCAATACCTGCATGGTCAGAACCCGGCAGCCACAGTGCATCATAGCCCTGCATCCGCTTGGTACGAATCAGAATGTCCTGCAGTGTGAAATCGAGCGCATGCCCGATATGGAGCATTCCGGTTACGTTCGGGGGTGGGATTACAATCGTATAAGGTTCAGCATCTTTACGCTGGCCTGCCTTGAAATATCCATTTTCCATCCAAGTGGAATACCATTTTTGTTCCGCAGCTTTCGGATCATATGTGGTTGGCATTTCTGTTGCAGCTGAATTTTTTTGTTCAGACATGTGTCATTCCTCCGTTACTTATTCATCATCGCCAAAAAACAAAAAAACCTTTCATCCATCAAAGGACGAAAGGTTAGCTTTCGCGGTACCACCTTTGTTTCACGCAGATAGAAAGATAGACTACCCCTTCTGAACTTACGTGACACTTCAAGCAGATAACGGCTGCGACCGGCCCATCCTACCTTAGGAATGAATGATACTAAAGTTACTCATCCCTTGTATTCAAACAGGCAACTCCCGGGCGACTTCGATCAGTTGGTTCCTACGGAATTTCCCAGCGCTACAATCCCGCTCTCTGAAAGGTCATACTGTCTACTACTCCCGATCCACGTTGTTCTTCAAAAAACCTAAACACATCATACCCTGCCCGTGCCCGATAGTCAACCTGACAACAGCGGAAAAAGCGCGCTGCAATGCAGGTTGAGGGCTGACAAAGCAAAAACCCGCCATCCTCAAGGGATCACGGGTCGAA
>NZ_LGRP01000045.1:0-36760 GCF_001636635.1 Paenibacillus sp. O199 | reverse complement strand
GACGAATTCGCGCGCCACGGTGTCCGCATGCGCTTCCGCCAGGCAGCGGAAGCGCGGGTCGCCGCTCTGCTCGGAAGCCCAGTAGAGCAGCGGCAGGTTCATCATGCTGTCAATGATGGCTACGCCGCGCGTATCCATGGTTGACGAGCTGAAGTTCCAGGCGCGGATGAATTCACCGCGCACGTTAAAGCGGGCAGCGAGCAGATTGGCGGCGAGCATTCCCCGCCGCCGGCCATCTGCGCTGCCGGTCTGGCGGTAGTTGGCTACGCCACTAAGCAGCCAGATGAACCCGAGATCGTGATCCACCGATTCGGGATCACGCAGACAACCTTCCAATTGCCGCTCACAACTTTCGGCAATGCGGGACAACGGAGCGAAAGCTTCGTTGTCCCGCGACTCGCCATAGACAAGCCATAACAGCCCCGGCCAGAAGCCGGCGGTCCACCATTCGGGATCATTCCGGTCATATATGCCCTGCGGGGCGGTGTGCGGAAATGTATCCTTGATGCGCTTCGCGTTGCGAATCGTTTTGGCCGCTCCTTGCCGCCATGCTTCCTCCAGCCATTTTACTGATGTTGATGTATTCATAAACCTATCCCTCCTCTAATTGATACCCAATCTGATCGTAAACGTTATACTTCGCACGCCGCTCACTTCCATTCGTGCTTCCTTCAGCAGCCCATTGCGTGATGCCACCGGCTGTGGTTTGAGCTGAAAGATGGCTCCTTCATCCAGCACAGTGGATTCCACATAAGCTCCCCGGTACTCGCTGCGCACAGCCTGCTTGTAATGAGTGATGACAGCCTGCTCGCGTCCATCACTGAACATCAATGGAATGAGTGCTCCGACAGCCTCAAGCTCACCGTCGAATTCATATGTCACAGTAAGCAAATCCGCCTGCTGTACATAACGGGTGCTCAGTGAATCGAGCCCGATTAGTGGGCCGAGCCATGATACTGTAAATGCATTGGCCTGTTCCTGATGCTTCCCGTCATCTCCCTCTGGGGAGGCTGAATCATCTCGGACCTCTCGATCTACCGTTTCAAGCAAAATCGAACCTCCGCCATCGGCAGGATTAATCCCGGCATCCCGGTCATAATCAGCACCTGACGGAATGCCCTCGGCAAGACTGTGCCAATTCCCATCTGCCGTCTTCCAGACAGGACAATAGCTCAGCGGACTAACTTCCCCTTCCGCAAACTCCGTGAATCCAGATTGCACATGTCCAGCAGCGGATGGACCGATCAGCCCTGGCAATTCCGCCTGTTGTATGCGCACGAGACCGGGAACCGTGTATGGATCATTCATAGCTGTATGCAGAATCATTTGTTGACCTGGTACCGAGGCAATGATCGTTTCAAACCATCCATCGGTCTGCAACACCCGGTTGCCTAACTCGGAAGGAAGGTATATTTCCGTGACATCTTCACCAGGATCGCTAAGGCAGGCATGGGCCAGCGCTGCTGCCGTCCACAGATTATAACCCGTATGATTCGTATAGATTTCGTAGCCATGACGTGCCTCAGGTGCATACTCGTTGCGAACTATTTTCAGACGCCCATCATCCATCTTCCAACGCTCCACCGCTTCGAAACACCGATTGGCCGCACGAGCGAACGCTCCAGCCATCACCCGATCTCCAGTCTGTAAAGCCTGTGTTGCATGGACAGAACATACGTAGGCTGCAGCCGCTTCATTCCATTGATGTTGGGAGCTGCGTCCACGCGGAGGAATCTCCCCCAGCGGTGACAGTGTAAGCAGTGTACTGAATGCACCATGACGTAATTGTTCCTTTAACTCACCAGCGCAGGCCCCCTCATAACCCGCTTCAAGCATGACATCCAGATGATAGCGCGTTGCAATATCATAGGAAAATGGACAATTGGGTCGATCCAGCGGCCCGTCCTGATATAGTCCAAGCGCCGTAAATCGTGGCAGATGATACAGACTCAGATAACGGTCCATCCAATCCGTACCCTCACTGGCGAGATGTTCCCTCAAGCGCAGATATTCTCCCGAGATCATGATGGCGTTCCAGTTAATCATGCGATTGGGATTGTTCATTTTTCTCATTGTAAAAACATAATCTTGTTCTGGCTGTATCTTCTTAAGAGCCTCTGCCCAGACCTTTGCTTGCTCAGGCATATGCGGCTTCAACAGGATGTAAGCTCTCATCATCAACACAGGGAAAAAGTCCGGGTGATGATCCGGTGCACAACCCTTCACAACAACATCTATACTGTGTGACAGGGCCGATGCGGCCGAAGCAAGCAGGTCCATATGTCCCGCTTGAACAAGAACCGATGCAGCCATTGCATATGCTGGTGTGGAATAATATCGCTCGGCCTCCGAGAACGGATCAATAATGGCGCCGCTACTGGCCTGGTAAGGTGTATAAGCCCGAACAACACTCTCCACAAGGGCCAATTTGCGAGCCTGATTCCAACCATCTGACGGAGCAGGCCCCGCCTTTTCCGCCAGTGTACGATAATTTTCGAGAGCATCTCTCCATGGATACGTTGATGCGGCTGTATACTTACTCACGTATGCTCACCTCCATCTTTCACTTTGGTTCAATCGTGAATTTCAGCTCACACATCGTCTCCAGCAGATCGGTTTCATCACTTCCCGCACTGGAGTTATCCGACTGCTCTCGCCATTCAAGTGATGTCCGATAGAATGTAACTGGCACATTGTCATGATCAACCGTATTAATGTTCTCTATGTCAGCCTGCCATTGGTTTGCATCATACGTCATACAGACCGTTGCTCGTTCGCCATGCCATTGAATCTGCCCCTCATGTACGATCTCAGGTACCTTTCTGCTCATAAACCGCTCCGTCACATTCGACCGATTCAATTCGCCCACCGAATTTAACGTGCTTGATGAAGACGCCGCTCTGTTTTTCAATTGAAATCGATCCTTCAGACGCAGTTCTGCTACGCTCCCGGCATCATTAGCAGAACCGCTCCAATGCAGCTGGCGTGTATAACGAGCGAGCGAAGTTGCTTCAGGATAAGCTGCTGTCAGTTCCAAGCAGGCATCCAGTGTACGGTCATCGTCCGAAACCGTCGCCTCAAGAATCTGTGCTTGCGCCTCGCGCCCTGAGCTCTGCTCCTTCCCCTCAATCCGCGGCACGCTATGCCCGGCCGAACTAATGTGGAACAACCGCTCTCTGCCCGGAGCAAAATAGGCTTGTGTATACAGCCCTGCTCCCGGATCACAAAGAATGTTTTCGCCACCACAATGAATCATAAATTGCCCCAGATCATTATGGTTATGGGGTTCATCGTTATGCCCGGCCTTGACGGAAAAAGCAACAGCGAGAGGTTTATCTCCGGTAAGTTCAGCGCTTGGAGAATCAAGTGCTCCCTTCGCAATCATCCAGCCCAAATCTTCCAAAATGATCACTCGTTCCGCCGGAACAGCCCCCTTTTCTTGCAAGTACATTGCCGGACTGCTCCACATCACGTTGCGCAGCAGGTGAGCCCAACGATGACAGGGATCATCGGTAAACAAAGGAATATGAAACGGCAGATCGATCTGTATACCGAAACGAGATGCCAGAAGTGAGAGCAAACCCGAAGGAACCTCTTGCTGCTCCGCACTATCCGAATAATTCACGAAGGTTCCCCCCGACAGATGAACCCGCAGTGGGAAGGCTGCTATCGCCGCTATCTTTGAACCATTCAGCAGATCCAACTCACCTTTACTGTATTCGCGTAGCATGTCGGCATAATAGACGAAATAGCCGAACCCATACACCCAGTAACCAATGCCTTCTGCACAGCCACCATCCATGCCATATCCACTCAGAAATGCTTGCATGGATCGAATCGCCTGACCAACCGATTCCGTCAAAATCGCTTCTTCCTCCAATAGTAATAATCCAGCCATGCCACAGCATCCGCTGCACACAGCAGACCAGTTATGATCTGCATCTTGCCAGTGATAGGTACGTTGTTCCCGATAGAGCGGTGTGAAGATGCGCCGCTCGGCCTCATCCCTAATCCGCTGGATGATACGTGCGTCCAATCGATCCGCGTGAATCGTCACGATTTCGGCCAGCATATGTACCGTCTCCGCGGCAAACAGATCAATATTACCGTTGACCTGTTCCACTCCCCCCGAACCCAAATGTGCAGGCAAACACCATGTATACTCACCACACACATCCCACAACATATCTTCCAATGTCTCTATCCATCTCGGCGCATTCGAATCCACTGCAAGCAGCGCTATTGCCGCCAGACGTCCCCTGCGTTCAAAGTACGCATCCTCATACAACTTTCGTTCCCCTATATCCCCAAACTTCCGATAAAGACCGAATGACAGCGAAGGCAAGCTTTCGTTCAGAGCACGTTCCCCATAGCTGCTCAGATCTGTGTAAAAAGAAGCTAGCTCTGGTTGCAATAATGCCTTTCCAATGGCATTGATAGAGCAGATTGAGGGTGCTGCTGAAGCAAGCAGAAGCTGCTGACTCCTATTTCTGTCTCGTACCATCCGATGTACTGCCCGCTGAATGACCGTAGAATCCGGGATGCAGATGGAGCTGACTTTACTTTGATTGGTGTTTTCCATTGAATTCACCCTAATCTATATGGAATACGAAACCTTCATTATATGTAACCGATTTCATTTTACCGGATAATGCTGTATATTTGAAGAGTTATCCGTCATATCCAACCAAATTAACCACAGAATTCCTGTTCCACATATAAAAAAAACGAAGAACCCCTCAGGGTTCCTCGTTGCATTCAGCTTTTTAGCTCAAACTGGATATTTCTAATTCTATTTACCAATCGCAAGTGGAGAACTCTGTACAACGGACAGCCATTGACGGGCAATCAGCTCATGACCCGCTGCAGTTGGATGCACACCATCCCATAACCAGTAGGCTGCGTCAGCTTGTTCGAGAGCATCGTTGAACGTTTGCTGCAAAGGTACCCAGACCGCCCCGAACTCACTTGCGAGTTCACGGACCAGATTTTGATACTGCCCGATACGCGCCTGCCAAGTATCCCAAAGCTCCACTGTAGCTCCCGTTTTAAGAATGAACGGCTCCATTAAAATCAGCCCGGTATTCGGCATTACTTCCCGTGTTTCCTCCAGCAAATGACGATATGCACGTCCAAGACGATCCGTCACTCCACTAGGTTCGCCATTCATGGTACGCCATGCATCATTAACACCAATTAGAATGCTAATCAGATCCGGCTTCAGACTAAAGGTATCCTCGTTCCAACGTGCATAAAGATCAGAAGCGCGGTCCCCGCTAATTCCTCTGTTGTAGAACGTTGGCTGTTTGGCTGCCAGTTCCACACCCAGTTTGCTTGAGATCAGATAAGCATAGCCATGCCCGAGAAAATGATTCGGATCGTCATTGCGCGATCTTCCGCCGTCTGTAATGGAATCTCCCTGAAAAAGTATAACGGATGAATGTGTACTCATAATCAAAACCGTTCCTTCCTGTATGTAAAATGAAAACCTCAACCCTGTAGTCTCCATTTTATCCCTTTCGGACGCAATAGAAAATAGCGTTTTCAGAACGATACTTTTCAGTTAACTCTCCGCATTGTACTTCCTACAAAGTCACCCGTAGTTCTCCACGTCTTGAGACGTTGCAGGTCTTTAAGATTTCAGGATTTCAGGATTTCGGGTCCTTCGCGACATATCCTCCGCCCTGATATTCCGTCTCATCCTGCTTATCCGGCGTTCCCTTACGTTTCGCTTCTTCCCATAGCTCTGCTGCATCGTCCTCCGGGCGGTACCCAATCATCTGTTCCAGATATCCAATATCATAATAATTGTCCGTATTCGCTGAAGTTCCATATAGATTAACGTATTTCATGCTCGAATCCGCCTCAATGCAGCATTCGGCAAGCTGTACCATATCTCTTGGTGATATCCAAATGTGTGCGGAACGCTCAGAATACGGATGTGCATCGCCCGAGAAGTTGCCAATTCGAATATTGAATGACGACAAATCATATTTATCCACGTAATATCTGCCAAGCAGCTCTATATAACATTTACTGAGCCCATAGAAACTATCTGGACGATATGGATCATCCACTTCGATATCCTCACCTGTTGGATAAAATCCTGTCGCATGATTTGAACTCGCAAAAATAACCCGCTGTACACCGTTCAACCGTGCAGCTTCATACACATGGTAGGCCCCTGTAACGTTGATTGGCAGGACTTTGCCCAGAAAGTCTTCTTCATCCTTGGCCCATGCAATATGCAGCACCGTCTGAACACCCTGCATCAGCTCTTTCAGTCGTTCTCCGTCGGTCACATCCATCGCTACAATGCCTGCTTGAGGATCATCATGAAGATCGGCAGCCACGATGTCATACTTGCCCTTTTCCCTCAGCCCCTCCAGCAGGCTGCGACCAATGACTCCCGCTGCTCCCGTAATCAATATTCTGTGCTTCGAGTTGCTCATGGATTTAGCTCCCTTCGCTCTATTACGATCCTATAGGACATTATTAACCGTTAGAGCGAAGGATTTACCTGATCCAATAAAGGCCCCGTATATTAACCCATCAAGTACCGCAGAATCATCATCGCAACAATACCGACAAGTACGGTTCCGAGCAGACTTCGTGTCCAGATGGCTACAGCAATCGTAGGCAGGGCTGCCCACAAAGCTGGATTATGTGTAATCGGCACCAACTGGTTGTCCGCCATAAACAGTTCCTGACCGATCAGTGCCGCCATGACCGCCACGGGTACATATTCAAGCCAGCGTAACAGCCACATCGGTATCTGTATTTTACTGAACAGCATGAGCGGCAATACGCGCGGGATGAACGTTAACAAAGCCGAACCCATTATAATCCAGAATACATCCCATCTTACTTCCATCGTTCCATCACTACTCCCATCGTTGCCGCAATGACCGCAGCCACAATGACACTCATGCTGCCAAGTGAAGCCATGCTGGCGAAGATTACACAGACAACGGCGATGATCGCCACATTGATGTGTAATTTTTTATTTTTGCGCTGCATCAGCTGAAGCACTACCAGACCTATAAACATTGCAGGCAGGGCAAAATCAAGTCCAAGCCGCTCGGGATTGGTTATCCAGCGTCCAAAGTAAGCCCCCGCCATATTCGCCACAAACCAATTCAGGTATGCTGTAATGTTCAGACCGTGCATCCAGCGCTCACTCAACGTTTTCCGGCCAATCGCTCGCGTCATCGCCACGCCAAAGGACTCGTCGGTAAGCAGCGAGCCGATCCACATATTTTTAAGCGGCGTCAGATGACGAAAGTACGGTGATACGGCTGCACTCAGCAGCAGATGGCGAAGATTCACGAAGAATATGGTGAAAATGATAGCAGTCGCTGAACCACTCGAGGCAAGCATGCCTGCGGCAATAAACTGAGCCGATCCAGCGTATACAATCAGACTGAGCAGAGCCGTTTCCGCCAAACTTAAGCCTGCCGTCATTTCAATGACACCCGCTGCAAACCCAATACTTAAATATCCAAGCAGTGTTGGAATACAGTCCTTAACCCCTTGCATAAATGTAGCATCATCCAGCACCTCTTCGGTATTTGCGGGCCCGGATGTCAGTGGTATGGATTTATCCAAATCCGGTTCATCCTCTCTCCATGTCATCCACATCATGTAGATTACTTTTAATTTAGAAATATACCACAGGATGAGACATTCAGGGAAAGACAGATTCACTTTTACAGAACAGATCCGTTCCGAGCGTTCATAAACCGTTGATTAACGATAAATCACCAACGAGAAAAAGACTGAAGGGTTTCACCCCCACAGTCTCCTTCTAGAAATGCTATTGAACTATAACTTGAATTTCTCAATCAGGCTTTGCAGATCTTCAGCCATGCGAGACAATGCCGCAGAAGAAGCTGCAACCTCTTCCATCGTAGCCAGCTGCTCCTGCGCAGCAGCTGAACCATCTTCGGTTCCTGAGGCAATTTGATTGGATAATTCAATGGTATCATTCACTTCCTTGGACACATGACTCATGCCTCCATCAATCTGACGGGAAGCTGCCGACACTTCTCCAGCTTGTGCAGCAACCAACTGCACGGCGCTACGGATATTTTGGAAGGCCTCTCCCGCCTCCGTAATCATTTGCGTACCTTTAATCATGCCTTCTCCTGTACGGGCAAAGGTAGACTGTACCGCATTCGTTTTCTCTTGCATCTCACGCATAAGTTCATTAATACGTTCAGCTGCACTGCCCGAATTGTTGGCTAGCGATTTTACTTCATTGGCAACGACAGCAAAGCCTCGACCTTGTTCACCTGCTCTTGAAGCTTCAATGGATGCGTTCAAGGCAAGGATATTGGTCTGTTTGGCGATGTTGGTAATCTCGGCCACAATCTCAACAATCTCTTCATTTTTCGCTCGAAGATCCTGAATGACAGCAGCCATGGCCTCACTCTCATTATTCACCTTCTGAATATGAGCAACCGCCTCTTCCACCGTAACCATACCCGCTTCGGACTTGGAAGATGCTTCTACAGCTATACGAGCCGTGTCTTCAGCACTCGATGAGATTTCTTTGACACCTATAGACATTTCACCGACGAGTTGGCCCGTTGCAGCAAGGCTGGCGTTTTGTTTGTTCGTTCCTGCCGCTGCATCCTGCATCAATTCGGCAACCTGTTCCGTTGCTCTGGATGTCTGTTCAGAACTCGCCATCAGCTCCTCAGAGGATGCCGCTAGCTGGCTTGATGTATCATGCACTTCGCCAAGAACGTTACGTAGCGAAGATGTCATGGTATCGAAGCTTGCCCCGAGTTGTCCAAACTCGTCACGGCGCTGTAAACCTACACGAACTGTCAGATCACCCGCGCTTACTTTGGATGCTGCTTGCGTTAGTTGCAACAATGGACGGTGAATACTGCGAATAATGAACACAAGCAGAATAATACCAATGATCAACGAGGTCCCTACCAGAGTGTAGGCACGAATCAAGATCGGTCTTACCGCATCTGCTGCTTCAGAAGGAACCATCTCACCGACAATTTTCCAGCCTGTTTCTGGATTCGTATAGAATACGGCTTCCAATTCTTGTCCATCATACGTGTACTTTACAGTTCCTTGATCTTTTTTATACATCTCATTAATGTAGCTCTCATTGGACTGCACACCGGATTCGATATTGTAATGAAACAGGAACTTCCCGCCGTTATCCAGCATATACAGTTTTCCCTTTTCACCAATATGTATCTTATCAACGGAATCTTTCAAATAATTGAGACTTACATTGGCTCCAATTACCCCTTTACCATCGGCCAGCTTGGCAGCTGCGGTGACAACCCATTCACCCGTGGTTACCGACTGGAACGTGTCCGAGATAATTGGTTCATCCTGTGACATACCCATCGTATACCAGCTGCGTTCCCGTGGATCGTAGATTTGTTGTCCGGGGTCAGGGGATTTCATCCAGCTGCCATCTTCAGCACCTGCTGTTATTACACCCAGTTCTTTGTGAGCTTTGGACATACGATCCATTTGTCTCTGAACAGCTGGTGATTTATTGATAATATCTGTTGAAGTAATACCCGCTGCAAACTGCGCTGCGTTATCCTTCTCCATATCCAGCATTTGAGTAATCTGCAGACTGAGCATTTCCGTTTTGGCCTGTGCAGAAAGAATGATTTCTTCCCTGACCTGGTCTGCTGCTTTTAAATAAGACAACCATCCCACGCTAATGCTCGGTACAATCAAGAACAAGAGCAACGAAGCGATCAGACGTTTCTTAACCGTTAATGTAAACCAATTGCGAATCCTTTTCTTCATTTAAATATCCCCCATCATCATCTTCACCCCTTTTTTATCGGACAAACGTAGTAAAAATATTATGTATGGATACTAAAATGAATCGAAATTGCATTATTTTTGTTAGGGAAATAGAAAATGATGCTCACGCCTCGTTTTGACCCTCTCTGCGAGATCGTTTACAATATCTCATAAGCTGGTTATCCATGAAACGATTGGAAGGAGAGGATTCGAATCTTACGCAAGTCACATGTGCAACAACCTGTTACCAGATTATATTCATCCATGTTACGTATTCTGTTAGCCCTCATCCTTTGTGCAGGCCCTATTATGGGACAAGCCAGTTTCACGGCATCCGCGGCACAAGAGACGCAAACAGTTCACATTGAAGTGAATGGTCAAGAGCAATCGTGGAAAAATGCACCCCTTGTATACAAAGGTACAACGTATGTTCCATTGCGAGATGTGGTTACCTCTGTAAATGGCACCTTGAAGTGGGAAGCTCGTACCAAAACGGCTACGATTACCGTTGGTCGAGACAAGCTCGTTCACCAAGCTGGCAGTGACTTCATTCAAGTTAATCACGTTCGCCTGTCCTCCGGTGTGCAATCCCGCACCATTAACGGCACCCTGATGTTACCTGTCCGCGCGCTTGCCAATGCTCTCAAGGCAGATATTAAAGTGCAACGTACAGCCTCAGGGCAGATGAGTGTTAATATCCAGACGGACAAAGTGAGCCTATTAAATAGTCAAGTCGCTAGTGTAGACAGCTATTTGCGCGAAATTGATTTTCCAGGCATGGCTCTGATTGCCCGCAATGGCGAAGTGCTGCTTCGCCAAGGCTACGGACTAGCGGATGAACAGACGCTGAATCGTCCAGATCAGAAGACCAGAATTGCCTCTCTGAGCAAATCCTTCACCGCAGCCTCCATTCTCAGCTTGGTGGAAAAAGGGAAGCTCGATGTGCAAGATCCAATATCCAAGTACATCTCCGGTATACCAAAGGGAGATCAGATCACGCTCCATATGCTGTTATCCCAAACTTCAGGTATTCCATCCGCCTTTGGCCGGGGTGAAGGCACTTCATTGGAAGAAACGGTAGAGGAAATCCGGCACAAAACATTAAAATTCGAACCGGGTAGTGCCTATTTATACAGTAACAGTGGTTATGTTCTGCTGGCCTATGTTATTGAACAGGTATCTGGCATGAGTTATGCCGATTATGTAGAACAGACCATTCTGAAGCCACTCGGCATGAAGAACTCCGGAGAAGCTTCACGCAAGGTCCATACGACCAGCGGGTTTGTTTCGGAGAATAAGCAGTGGGTACCTGCCCCTTATTATGTTTCACAATCAGGTTCAGGGACGATCTACTCCACGGTGGATGATTTGCTGAAGTGGGATCGGGCACTGTACACGGACAAAATTCTAAGCCAGGATACGATTGAACAGATGTATGAGCCGTATTCGGATAAAAATTATGGCTACGCCTGGATTCTTAAGGAAAGCGATCAGAATCGTACCGTGTTCCATAACGGTAGCGGCGGTGGTTTTGCCACAGCGTTCTCACGCAATTTAACAGATGATGTTACCATTATTCTGCTCGGCAATCATGCGGGCATGGATATGACTTCGCTTATGGATAAAGTCGAGGCTAAGACAGCTCAGGCACTGAATCTGCAATAATTTTGCAATTATCCATTAGATATAGCAGAAGGGACGGTCCATTATAGGATCGTCCCTTCTGCTATATTGGTCTTCATATTCCGAATCAAACTTTCGCTTCGTTCGTCATTTAACGCCTGTCTACTTAATGGATACAGGAAGTTTCCCGGCAAAAGGAATATGCCCCATCAGCGCCCGAGCGGCGCTATCCATGGCAAGCGGCCTACTCTCGTAAGCTGCCACATACACCTGAACCTCCGGGATTGCAAGCAGATCATAGGGACTGCGGAGCGCCACAACAGCGAGCGGTTTGCCCAATTGCTGCAGCCAGCCGATCAACCTGCACTGCGGATCACCAGAGGCACTGCCTGCATTATACGTCCCCACCACAATCTGGCGAACGTCATCCTCTTCGGCAGCTTGAAGCAGACGGGCAGAACGAATGGCAACCTCCTCTGGCGTGACTGTTACTTCGAACACATCCAGACCGCAGTGCGACAAAGCCGAACCTAGAGTAACCGCCTGAGTCAGCTGTTCGTCGGCAATCGTTGTCACAGATGTAGCAACCGTTATGACCAGTGTACGTTCCGGCTTCAAAGGCAGCATGTTCAGTTGGTCACGCACCAGCGTGATGCTGTTCTCACTGATTCGTCGAGCCACCTCTTGGTGTAACGGTTGGTTGCGCTCTTGGAGCTTCGATGAAGCTGAATCGGTTAATACCTCAGCGGAGAGTGAAGTCGACACAGAATCGTGTACTTCATCATTACCTGTGCCTGTGCCCGTTCCCTTCTCCATCAGGCCTCGTTTGGCCTTGTACTTCAGCAACCGGGTTACAGATTCGTCTATGCGGGCCTCGCTGATTCGCCCGCTCTGCACGGCTGCCAGCAGCGCTTCAAACGCCCCTGCCTGAAGATGAGCTGTGTGGCTGATCAACACCAGATCTGCGCCGGCCTCTACCGCCATCACAGCTGCATCGACAGTGCCATAGTTGGCGGCAATCGCGTCCATCTCCATACAATCCGTTACAATCATGCCGTCATATCCCAGTTCCTGACGAAGCAATCCACTTAACACGGCTCGCGATAGTGTCACAGGTAGACGCTCCGGTTCCAGAGCCGGAAAATAAATATGTGCCGACATCATCGCATCAACACCTGCCGCTATGGCAGCCCGGAACGGAATCAGCTCCACACGGTCTACCCGTTCCCGATCATGGGTGATGACCGGGAGATCCAGGTGCGAATCGGTATCCGTATCCCCGTGTCCCGGGAAATGTTTGGCTGTCGCTGAAATGCCAGCATCTTGGACTCCCGCAATGCTCCTGGCCCCATACGCTGCCACGGACTGCGGTGATTCCCCAAATGAACGCACACCAATTACCGGATTGGCGGCGTTATTATTTACATCAAGAACCGGAGCAAAGTTCATGTTAATTCCCATCGATCTAAGCTCCACCCCACTGATATAGGCTGCCTGGTATGCATCCTCGATGGAACCTGCTGCCGCAATCGCCATCTGTCCCGGCATCAGGGTGATCCCTTCGGTAATCCGGGCCACCATGCCGCCTTCCTGATCAATGGATATCCAGAGCGGCACATTACCGCTATCGACAGCAATCCGTTGCAGCCCCAACGATAGCCGCTCTACCTGCTCCGGTGACTCGACATTGCGCGCAAAATAGATTACGCCGCCAATGGGATACTTTCGCAGAAAAGCATCCACATCACCGGCAGCCTCAGTGCCATGAAATCCACAAAGCAGCATTTGTCCAATTTTCTCACGCAAGGTCATCTGTTTCAGCTTCACCGGGTATATCTCTTTTGGCTCACTCATTCCATGCCTCCTCCCCATGACAAATATCATCCGTACATTACGCGACATTCTATTGATGAATTCCATACTTTATGGGTATAGCAAAAACGGCTTACGCCGTTCCTTCCATTCCTCTGCCTCTGCATTCCATGCTTCCATCAAGCGTACTAACTCTTCACGGTCATGAATGACATCCCTGACTTTCCTGCCTCCGGTCAACAGATCAATAAAATAACGGGAACCCGGCTGTGGCGGTTCCAACCAGCGAAATTGCTCCGGATAGAGCGATGCCAGTTCATGCAAAAGCACCAGACCTGTATCTACCGCCCGGAATGCCCTGCTATCTGTCACGAAAATCCTCACACCTCCGCACAGCTCACCTGCATGTTTGGAGAAGGTTGGCGACATGTAGACCGGATGCACATGTACACCCTCCAATTTGTGTTCCCGAAAGCGTTCCGCCAGTCGTTCACCCTCAATCCAGGGGGCTCCAATCCACTCAAATGGGCGAGTCGTGCCCCTGCCCTCTGATACATTGGTGCCTTCTAACAGGCAAGTACCCGCATACACCCGCACACTGTCCAGCGTGGGCATATTGGGAGAGGGCAGCATCCAAGGAAGCTCACAATTCGTAAACTCCATGGAGCGCCGCCATCCTTCCATTGCTATCACATCCAGTTCGCAGGGCACCTCCATCTCACTGTTGACCAACAGAGCCAATTCACCGACCGTCAGTCCGGTGCGGACAGGAACACGCCAAGCGCCAACGAGTGATTCATACCCCGCGCTTAGCAGGCCGCCTTCCACACTATCCCCGCCCAGCGGATTGGGACGGTCCAGCACCAACAAGCGTTTGCCTGCTTCGGCACAGGCCTCCATCATGTGGAACAGAGTGGATGCATACGTGTAATAACGAACGCCCACATCCTGGATATCAAACAGCACCGTATCCACCTCAGCCAGCATCGCAGGCGTAGGCTTCTTGTGTTCCCCATAAAGGCTGAACACAGGGATGCCCAGACGTGGGTGCACCGTATCCCCGAATCGAACACCAGCTTGAAGCTCACCATCCAGCCCGTGCTCACACGCATAAAGCGCTGTAAGCTTGGCATCTGCCAACCCGGCACAAACATCCACCGTAGAGACAAAGTCGGCCGTAATACCAGTAGAGTTCGTCATCAGGCCAATACGCGTATCCGTTAACCATGGGTGGGAGAATCCTCCCGACAGAAGATCAACTCCAGTTCTTACAACCATCACACATTCCCCTGGCTTATCCACCCCGTATGTTGGTGGTCATTGCCGCCAGATGTGACAGGTTCCTCTTCAGGTTCAAGCACATTAAGGGCGACCTTATGCTGATAGATGGCAAACATGCCCGCGAACAGCGCTCCGAAGCCAACAACCGTCAGCATTAGCAAAGCCGTCAGACACAGCGCCTGAAAACAGGCTCCCATCGTGTACCCCGGATGACGGAAGAATAGCTTCACACTTTCCCCCATCGCCTGAATGATGCCCATGTTTTTTTGCAAAACAAGCTGCCAGGTATAGAATTGCGACATCAGCGCCATGAGGACGAAGAACGTTTGGAACATGCTCACCGCTGTGCCTGTAATCCCGCCCTGTCCGCCGTAATACCACCAGGTTGACCAGAGAATGAAGCCAAGTACGGCGAAAAGCACACCTACTGCCCCTCCCGGGATGAATCCCTTCATCGTTCCTTTCCAGATATCCTTAAGCCCATTGCGGCGTTCCTTGCGTTCCAGCCTGTGATGCACGGCATAACTGACACCGAACAGGATTGGCATATAAATCACGGCCAAAAGCAGCACCGCGATTGGCAGCGGAGCAAACATCAGAATGGGTACCAGCACGATGGAGCTGACAACACTGTACAGGGCCACCGGAATAATATCCCGATAGATTTCCGCCCCCGACTTGACCAACACTTCACTCAGCTTACGCATCCCCACACTCCCTTTCTTGCAGCTCGTTTCTTATTCCCGTCCAATCGCCAGTTCCGTCTCTGGGTCAAAAAAGTGTGCCTTACGCAGGTCCAGTACAAAATTTTTGTCCATTCCTACATAAGCATGTGTTTCCGGGTGAACCTTGGCCGTAACGGTACGGGCACCCGAATGGAAATACACCAGATTCTCGGAGCCCAGATGCTCTACTACTTGAACCCGCGCCTGCAGCATATGATCTGTCGGGATATTCGGAGCGACGTCGTCACCAAAAATATGCTCTGGACGCAGACCCATAATCACCGGTTTGCCTTGATAGCTCTGAAGACGAGCGAGTACATCTTCTGGCAAGGTGAATGATGCTCCGTCCACAACAACCTTCGTGCCTTCAATCCGGGCATCAATGAAATTCATCGCCGGGGAACCGATAAATCCGGCAACAAACATATTACGTGGACTCGCATACAATTCTTTCGGTGAAGCCACCTGCTGGATATCTCCATGATTCATGACCACGATTCGCTCCCCAAGTGTCATGGCCTCCACCTGATCATGCGTGACGTATACAATTGTGGCGCCGAGCCGCTTATGCAGTTCGCCCAATTCCACCCGCATCTGCACCCGCAGCTTTGCATCCAGATTGGAGAGCGGCTCATCGAACAGAAACACCTGCGGATCACGGACGATCGCACGTCCTACCGCCACACGCTGGCGCTGACCACCGGACAGCTCGCGCGGTTTGCGCTCCAGCATCGCCTCCAGCCCCAGAATGGCGGCAGCATTCTGTACCTGTTCATCAATATAGGATTTTGGTTTCTTGAGATTTTTCAGACCAAAGGACAGATTTTCACGTATCGTCATATGCGGATAAAGTGCATAATCCTGAAATACCATCGCGATATCGCGATCCTTCGGATGCAGGTCGTTCACGACCCGTTCCCCGATGACAATATCGCCACTCGTCTGTTTTTCCAGTCCCGCAATCATCCGCAGTGATGTCGTCTTGCCACAGCCCGAAGGACCCACAAAAACCACGAATTCCTTATCCTCTATAACAAAGTCCGAGCCGGCCACAGCCGTGAACGTTCCTTTATGATCGTCTTTGAATTCTTTGCGCACTTGGCGAAACTCCACGCGTGCCATAGGTAGATCCCCCTTTACGTTGTCGCTTGTCCTGAACTAACAGTTCACCTTAACCTTTTACTGCACCGATCGTAATGCCCTGTAGGAAATAACGTTGCAGTGAGAAAAACAGAATGATCATCGGCAGCGCACCAATTGTTGCCCCTGCCATCATTGCGCCGAAATCCGTTGATTCGGCAAATACGAACGAAGCCAGCCCCACCTGAACGGTGCGCATCTCGTTGGAGTTAGTGATCAGGAATGGCCAGAAGAATTCATTCCACGAAGCTACAAACGTGAAAATCGCCAGCACCGCGATCCCTGGCTTCGCCATCGGCAGAATCACTTTCCAGAAGATGCCGAACTCACTGCATGCATCAATACGTGCCGCATGAATCAGCGATGTGGGCAGCGTTGACATGAACTGTTTCATCAAGAAAATGTTGCCCACACTGACCGCAGCAGGCAGAATAATGGCCGTATACGTATCCCCCAGGTCAAACACGTTGACCATCAGAATATACAAGGGAATCAGGGTCACCTGTGCCGGAATCATCATCGTCCCCAGCAAGGTCCAGAATACCGCCTGACTTCCCGGGAATTTCAGTTTGGCGAACGCATATCCCGCCAGGGAGGCGAAGAACACATTCGTCACGGTTAGAATGACCGAGATGAGCAGCGAGTTGTACAGCCAGCGCCAGGCATCAGTTTTGGCAAAAAAGCGCTCATATGGTGATAACGACAGCTGCTCCGGGATCATCTGCGGTTTGAAGGAAGCCGACATCGCACTATCCTGCACCGAACCGACTAGCATCCAGTACATCGGAATGACCGTCACCAGTGCCCAAACCACCAGCAGAATGGATGCAACGACAAGCAGTGTCTTTTTCTGTGTTGATTTCATGGATTTCATTCACCCCCGGATGCTTAATGCAACGTGCTCTAATAGTACGTGTTTTGAACTACCTCTAATACTCAATATCGCTGGAGAAATATTTGAACTGGATGACGGAGATAACAATGATGATAATCGCCAGTACGAACGACTGTGCAGAAGCCAATCCGAACTCATAGAACTTGAATGCCGTCTCATAGATCAGATAAGCGATCGTTGTTGTCGCAAAGTTCGGTCCACCCTGTGTCATCAGATATACCGATATGAACACCTGGAAAGACGTGATCACACCTGTCACGAGCAGATACAGCGTCGTTGGTTTGAGGAGCGGCCATGTAATCTTGCTGAACTGGGTCCAGCCGCTGGCATGATCAATATCCGCCGCTTCGTACAGTGATTTTGGAATACCGCCCATGGCTGCCAGATATAGAATAATGCCCGCTCCGTGCGATCCGAGCCAGTTCATCAGAATGAGTGAAAAGAGTGCCGTTCCCGATTGGCCCAGCCAGATCACCGGATCAAGGCCTAACAGGCCAAGGAAGCGGTTCAGCAGTCCCGAATCTGTCGGGTCAAAGATCGCCAGCCATACGATGGAGATGGTTACTCCGGATGCTACCGCAGGCAGGTACAATGTTGCTTTGAAGAACGTCTGCCACTTGCTTTTCATCTGGTAGATGAAGTAGGACAGTACAAAAGTAATGAGAATATTGACCGGTACCGTACCTACAGTAAAGATGAGTGTATTTTTAATCGACTTCCAGAACGTCTCATCTTTCACCAGTCGCTCGTAGTTATCCAATCCAACCCACGTCGAGTTCATAATGTTGTATTTCTGGAAGCTCATCACGAGAGCCGTCAGAACGGGATACAGTGTGAAAATGAGAAACAGCAGGACAGGCGCCAAAATAAACAAATACGCCCACCCGTAGTCTCGCCAAAACCGGGCAACCCGGGAAGTCCGGGGCACAGACGGTTTTGGCGCAAGGGCGGTCTGCATGGCGAATCCTCCTCTCCTAATCAGTGTAGTTTTGCGTTATGTTGTATGGTCCGAGTTATTGTCCAAACATCTGCTGGCCTTTGTTCTTGAAGTCTTCTGCGATCTGCTCCGGTGTCTTCTCACCCGAGAACAGCGCCTGAATGTTAGGCTTCACAACTTGTTCCTTGAATTGTTTTTGCTGTGATGCTTTGTCGATATCCAGTTCCAGTACAACCGGCATAGCGATATTCTCTGCCATGACTTTTGCAGCAGCCAGATTATCCGGTTGACCAAGTTCTTTTCCTTTAAACAGATCCACCTGGGATTGTCTTACGAATGGAAGCGCCAGTTCATTGGCCGAGTTCCCTGCTTTGGCACCACTGAGTGCCTCCATAACCAGGAACGTATTTTTAGCATGCTGTTCACCTTTGTCCTTCTTCTGTTTGAAGGCTACATACCCTTCGCCACCCATCGTTGTTGCCGCAGGTTGATCATCATTATGCGGTACAGGCAGCAGGACAAAATCAATTTTCTCCCCTTGTACCTTGCCGTCATCAATATCCTTGTTGCGGTTCTGAATCATCACATCATAATAAGGAATCGCTTTGGAGATGATCGCCGTTTCACCCGCGTAGAACATATCCGTCCGTTTTGCTGGAGCAAGAGCAGCCGTTTCTTTCGGCAAATAACCTTGATCCATCAGATTTTTGATAAAAGAGAGAGTATCCAGAATGCGACCATCATTCCATTGGAATGTGCCAGCTTTATCGAGAACGTCAATCATGCCGTTGTTTCGGGACAACATTTCAATGAAATCAAGCGAGGTTCCGTCGGTAACCAGTGCATATTGTTTAGCCCCACCATCCAGCGTTTTGGTCAGCTTGGCTGCGGCAGCGTTGAATTCGGACCAGGTCCAGCCATTTTGCTGAATGGATTTCCAGTCAATACCCGCTTCCTCGAGAATGCGTTTGTTGCCACCCCATGCCCATTGGAATTGATACAACGGCATTCCGTACTGTTTCCCTTGGATCTGGCCTAATTCAAGCGTACCTGGCAGATAGTCATCCTTGATCTCAGGTGTCAGGTAGTTGTCCAGCTCAAGTGCCAATCCCGTATTCACATATGTGCCGTCTACACTATGAAAGTAAAGATCCGGCGGGTTGCCCGCGTTCAGAGCGACATCGAATTTTTTGGGCCCTTCCGCCCAGGAGAGCATCTCCGTCTTCACGGTAATGTTCGGGTGTTCTTTATTGAAATCAACGATCAGATCCTTCAGTTCATCTTCATATGTCCCATGTACTGGATAAGTCCATACGGTCACCGTATCTTCCGCATTGGGATCATCTGAAGCAGCACCCCCGCTATTCCCGCAGGCAGTAACCCAGACCATCATCAACAACATTGCCCATACCAGACCCTTCTTTTTCATCCCTTCATCTCCTTCGCGTGTCGTCTCCCGATAATTGCATTGCCTAACCATGCTACCCCTTTTGAAATCATCCATCCTTAAACGACTTAACAGATTATTGAGCGTGGCAGTAAGGAAAATGCACCTCCCTTATGGATTAGACCTGAACGTACGCAGGATTAATCTCTTAAATGCAATATTAACGTCAACTTAGTTAACATTAACAGTATTAATTCCTTCCAAAATTGTAGATTGAGTTCATTATATGAGCTATGAAATAAAAATTCAACATTATTTTTTATTATAAAATTTAATTTTACTTTTTCATTTTATGCCTCTATACTATGTAAAAAGAAAACTCAAGCAATCGAGGTGAGCCACTTTGCGAGTATATGTAGGCGTAGATGGAGGCGGTACCAATACTGATGCAGCAATCATTTCTGAGTTTGGCGAAATTCTCGCCCGGCTCAGCGGCGGTCCCACAAATCCTCACAGCGTACCACTGGAACAGGCCCTTTCCGAACTGCAACGAGTGCTGGAACAGCTATTTAATCTAAAAAGTGATTTATCGACAAATTGTGAAGGTATATGCCTCGGCATGTCAGGTGTAGATACGATCCAAGAACGGCAACTTATAGCCGACGCAGTTAATAACTATATGAAGAGTCGGAATCGACAGGGATCAGAAGGGTGTCCAGTCTGGGTTGTATCCGAAGGAGAGATTGCTCTGATGGCCTCTCTCGGACATACTCACGGTGTATTGTGCATCTCTGGAACAGGGTCCATCGTGTACGGTTTTACGCTGGAAGGAGAGCGATACCGTGCAGGAGGCTGGGGTCATCTGCTCGGAGATGAGGGGAGCGGCTATCGTATTGGGCAGCGTGCACTCCAAGTGGTAATGCAGAGCTATGACGGTGTTCTTCCTCCAACCCGTTTAACCCCGCTTCTTCTAAGGAAACTGAACCTTCGGGATATATCGGAGTTAAAGGCACGGGTGTACCAGACGGATTGGGGCAAAACCGAGACCGCATCCATCGCCCGTCTGGCTATAGAGGCTGCTGAATCCGGGGATGAGGCCGCCCGGGCACTGATCATCGATGAGGCCGCACAATTGGCGGATACCGCCAAGGCGCTGATTGCCCGTCATCCCGAATTTGCATCCACTCAGGTTGTCCTGTCTGGATCATTGTTTCGATACGCTGCACTTTTCCGAACTACATTTATCCAGAAGTTATCGGGATATTATGAAGAGTTGGACTTTGTATATCGTGAAGATGCCCCTGCTCCAGCGATTGGTGCAGCACAACTGGCAAGAATACGCTGTTCCTTGAATGAATCATTTTAAAAGAGAGAAGGAGGCCATACGGATGAATCACATGCTGAACTCACTACTAACGGAACAACCCAATCCACTAACGGATCATATAGATGAATTGCCTTCGGCAGAAATTATGGAGCTAATTAATAAGGAAGATCAACGGATTGCGGAGCTCATTCAGCCCCTGATTCCGGTCATTGCTCAAGCGGCGGACCTGATTTTGAAGGCCTTTCAATCTGGCGGCAGGCTATTTTATGTAGGCGCAGGTACAAGTGGACGATTGGGAATACTCGACGCTTCGGAATGCCCGCCTACCTACGGAACCCCTCCCTCTATGGTGCAGGGTATTATCGCAGGGGGATTTCGGGCAGTGAAGGACCCGGTTGAAGGTGCTGAGGATAGCGAGGAATTGGGAGCCGCAGACCTTGATGAACATGGAATAGACGAAAACGATGTCGTGGTTGGCATTGCAGCCAGTGGCCGGACGCCGTATGTGCTGGGTGCGATGAGACACGCCAAGGAGATCGGAGCTACTGTAATCAGCCTGAGTAACAACGCAGGTACGCCGATGACCCTTTTGGCTGATGTGAGCATCGAGGCTGTTGTCGGCCCAGAGGTTGTCATGGGTTCAACACGTATGAAGGCCGGCAGCGCCCAGAAAATGATTCTGAACATGCTCACCACTACTGCCATGATTCGTCTGGGCAAGGTTTACCGTAATTTCATGGTCGATCTGAACCCTTCGAATGAAAAACTTGTCCATCGGGCCAAACGCATGATCCATCTGGCAACCGGAGCGAACGAAGCGGACATTGAACAGGTTTTTGCCGGTGCAGACGGTCATGTAAAAACAGCAATCGTCATGCTGATGGCAGGCGTGGACGCCGTGGAAGCTCAGCGAAGACTGGATCTGGCTGACGGATTTGTCCGCGCCGCCATTGTGGGTCCTTCCTGAGCCGTACAGAAGTATTCCTAGAGGTTGAAAGAGAAGAGCCCGACATTAGTCTGGGCTCTTTTTTTAATTTTTTTATACTAAAAGCGAATATAATCCGTCAAAAAAATCCCCTTCTGTATAAACAGAAAGGGATTCATATGGTTCTACTTCACTTATGCTCCAGAATAGCCTGCCGGCTCTTCTCCAAATATTCCACCGACTGGTTGTAGTCGCGGCTGGCAATCGCCAGATACAAAATGTCGATCACGTTCAGCTGTGCGATGCGTGACGAAGTTGCTCCGCTCCGGATATCGCTTTCGGTGGAAGTAATCATCAGGGGTACATCCGCCAAACTGCTGAGCGTATTGCTCCCCCACTTGGTAATGCTAATCGTTGCAGCGCCGCCTTCACGAGCATGCTTCAGACAGGAGATCACGTTCGAAGTCTCCCCTGAATACGAGATACATACCACCGCATCATCTTCGCGAAGCGTCGTTGCGGACGAAATCTGCATATGCGGATCGGCGAACGAAAAGCTTGTGCGATTGATTCGCATGAACTTGTAGTGTGCATCCAGCGCAATCAGGTTGGAGGCCCCCACCCCGTAGAAAAAGATCCGGTTCGCCCGATGAAGAATATCCACTGCCCGCTCCACCAGACGCGGGTCCAAAATATGAACGGTATCCTTCACCGACTGAATATTGTTTGCGGACACATGCTGAATAATGCTCTCCATGGAGTCCTGGGGACGAATCTCCGTATATTGGTATTGCTCACCTGTCTGCAAATCTCCGGCAATCTTCAGCTTCAGCTCCTGGAAACCCGTTACACCCAGTGATTTGCAGAGACGGATAATGGCAGCCGGGCTGCCACCGCTCCGTTCAGACAGCTGTGCCACCGAGGACTGAACCGTCTCTTGGGGATGATCGAGAATGTAAGCACCGATCTTCCGTTCCGACGGAGTCAAGTCATCCATTAATGCGCGTAAACGTACAAGTCCACCTTTCATGCCTTCCATCCGCTCCTCCTTTCCGTACTGCCTTCATGTACAAGCATTTTATCCTATAATTCCAATAGAGTCTAATTGATTAAACGCCCTTGCTTATTCAACTCATTCAAAAGCCATGCTGCACTACAGTGTCAGGTTGCCCGATATTACGGCGTGTTTCGCGCCGGTTACTGCCGGGAGCGTGTTGGTTCTACCCATGAGTGCCTCATGGCCAAGGAGGGCAAATCCAATCGCTTCACGGGCATCATCTGGTATACCATAGTCCGCTGTTCGCTCCAAACGGATACCTTCCGGGAGTCTCTGACGGATCATCTCCATTAACGTGGCATTGGAAGTGCCACCACCGCAGGCGAGCATGGCCGATATGTGCACCTTGGGCAGGATAAAATCCTTCACTGCACACACGATCGTCTCCGCGGTCAGACAAGTGGCGGTAGCCAGCGTATCCTCCAGGGATAAAGAACGCGCAGCGGCCATCTCCATCAAGCGTACTGCATATGCTGCACCGTACACTTCACGTCCGGTACTCTTGGGAGGCAGCCTTTTGAAATAGGTATCGTCCAAACACAGATCCACCAGATCCTGATCAAACTTTCCTTGTGCGGCGATGCTTCCATTTGGATCATAGTGCTGCCGCCCACCAGTCGCCTGGCGTACGATCGCGTCCATCACCATATTGCCAGGTCCCGTATCAAAAGCCGAAATGCCTTCATTAGAAGACGCTGATGGCAGCACCGTAACGTTGCCAATACCACCGATATTTTGCACCAGACGTCCTTCCTCCGGACTGCGGAACATCAACGCATCGGCATAAGGGGTAAGTGGCGCTCCCTCCCCGCCAGCCGCCATATCCCGTGCCCGCAAATTGCCGATCACTGGCAGGCCCGTTCGTTCACGTACAACGGCGCTTTCGCCAATCTGCAACGTGGACACTACTGGAAGACTCTCGCCTGCTGGTCCTGGAAAAGCCGAGGCTACTGGTGCATGCCATACAGTCTGTCCGTGCATGCTGATCGCATCCACCTGACCGGATGAGATTCCTGAGGAGCGAATAATCTCTCTGACACTGTGAGCATACCACTCCGATACGCCAAAATGTGCAGCCGTCAGCTCATCCACACGTGCCGTCTCTGGTGAACATAGTCGAATCAGCACTTCTCTCAATTCATTGGAGTACGGTACGCAGACGAAGTCAACCAGATCGATCTTTTGCAATGCCCCGCTTTCATCTGTGAGAATACGCACCAATGCCGCATCCGTCCCGTCGAGGGACGTGCCTGACATCAGTCCAATGATGTAATGCTCCCGTTTCAAGCGATATTGCTCCCACATCGGATAGCTGCCTGTATCCATCCATTCACAACCTCCCGCCAGCCCCGATGAACACGTCATCCTGCCATAATTTCACCCAGTATATGATATAAAATTTCACAAGTCAAATATTTTATGAAATTTAATTACACTCTTCCAACCATAGCGACTCTTTGTCCGAAATGGAATGCTCACAAGATGCTTCTATAAATAAAAATAGATAAATAACGATCAAAAAAGAAACATTTTTACAATTTTACCGTTTATATAACGAAGGTATATTTTGGAATCGAAATGTTGAGGATTATAAGCTGTCACCTGCGGAAGGAGATACTCAGATGAACAACGCTGCTATTTGGTTTTCAACTGTGCTATTACTGGGGGGATTGACGACTACATCGTCATTCATAGTTGGTACCAGACCAGCCACACCAGAACGAATTTCACAACGTTCCGTTGATGCGACTTCTGTAACTCCTTCCATCTATTCAAGCGTCGCACCTTTTAAAAAGAACAACAGTACCAACAAAATCATCTTGAAAGGAGGAAATATTACTTTAACCGCTACTACAGTGAAGTTGGAAGGTATGCCCACATTTGAACAAAACGTAATTCAATCCATTGTCGTCACCAAGGGGAGCCAGAAATATACGATTGAAACGAGTGATTTGGAGGACAATTGGCTCGATATCACAAGTGTTGTTGCCTCTAACTCCAATACATGGCTTGCTATACACGCAGAACGTAGCTCAGGAAACACTCTGATGCTGCTTAACCTTCAAACGGGTGAAGTGACGGAATTAAATGACCGATTGAAAAAAGCAGGCAAGAAAAACATAGAAACGATTGCCGACTATAACTGGGCACCCAACGAAGATCAGATAGCCTTCTCTTACGGAGATCCCTCCAAAAGCTCAATAGCCATCTACAATGTTCAGAAAGAGAGCTTTGTATACCTACCAAGGGCAACCAATTATATTAGTACCAATCTGATTTTGTGGCAAAAAAACGGAAAAATGCTAGATTACATCAGTGAGTACCCGTCTGATCAAATGATACTTTATAGGTATAGCATAGAGAGTAACAAGGTGAAGCCTGTTAAGAAAATCAGCCGTAATGAGTTTGCCGAATGGTTTAAGCTGGATAAGTATTCCATACAGTAACGATCTAAATAGTAGAGGTGCATAATGAAAAAATCGATTTTACTCCTGTTTTTGAGTCTGTTCTTGCTGGTTGTACTCCCTCATCAGGGAAATGCGGCTGCAAGCACGTCGAAAATCTTCTTGGACGGCGAAGAATTAATCCTCCCAAGTGACGTTCAGGTGACCATCGTGAATAAGAATGTTATGATTCCGATTCGTGTCGTTGCCGAAAATTTGAAATTCAAAGTGGATTGGAATCAAAATACACGTAATGTAAAGATCCAGCAAAATGACAAGACGATTTCTTTAACCGTTGATCAAAAGCAAGCCATGGTCGATGACAAGCAAGTTACCCTGAACACAGCTCCACTCATTTTAAATAACACCATGGTGGTACCCATTCGATTTGTCAGTGAACAAATGGGACTCAACGTGAAATGGAACAACAAGGAGAAGATTGTATACTTAATCAACACCGCCACCAGTAAAGAGCCCAATGTTGAGCCGGGCAACGGTTCAGGAAACGGTAACCCAGCATCGCTAACACATGTTACCGATATCCAATTTGCCAACAATCAGCTCGTCGTGTCTATGGATGGTGAATCCAAACCAGTGATGACGACTTTGAAGAATCCCGATCGTCTGGTCGTGGATCTGCCCGGAGCAGTGTTTGGTGATCTATCGCAACCTTTGAATCAAAACATGAATGGTAAATTGGATGTGGACGCATACCCCAATGTAACGGAAGTTAGATATTCTCTTTTTAAACAAGACCCTGGTCAAGTTCGAATTGTCGTTGAATTGAATCAGGTGAAGGATGTACAGTACAGCCAGAACATCATTGCCGATAAACTAATTATCGATCTAAATGTTTCGGGAGATAACGTCACACCCGTTCCTGTAACTCCTGTAGGCGATTCAGGACGCAAGGTTGTTGTCATCGACCCAGGCCATGGGGGTAAAGATCCAGGTTCAACCAGCATCACCAACAAACCCGAGAAAGAATATAATCTGGCATTGGCTCTCAAAGTACAAGCACTGCTTCTCAATGAGCCGGATATCGAATTGGTGATGACTCGTGACGGTGATACTTATCCCACTCGCCCGGAGCGTGTTCGGCTCGCTAATCAATTAAACGCGGATGTTTTTGTATCTATCCATGGCAATAATGTGGAGTCCTCACCCCAGGCGACAGGTACAGAGACGTTCTACTATCAACGCAGCAGCAGCAAGGAATTAGCCAATATCATTCATCAACGTTTGGTTAAAGCCATGGGGCTCAAAGACCGTGGTGTGAAAAATGGCAACTTGGAAGTGATCAGAGATACGACCATGGCTGCAGTACTTTTGGAAGTGGGATTCCTGAGTAATGTTATAGATGAAGAACTGATGTCGTCCGATGTCGTTCAGATGAAAGCCGCGCAAGCGATAGCAGATGGGATTAAGGAATATCTGGGTATAAATTAAATAATAAAACATAATGAAAATATGCTGGAGGATGTGATCCATTGAAAACGAAATTGGGATGTGCACTCGTCTTATCCTTCTTAATGATAGTTGGCATTGGTTGTGCTCAGAAGCCAGTCAGTGAATCCGGATCGGCCGAACCTGCTGTTCAGGGAGGACATTCACCAAACCCATCCGAAACAGAGGTGGATCTGGGCTCAATGAACACAAAAGCGGTTGATGTGTATTTCGCAGATGCCCAGGTACTGGAACTTGAGAAAAAAGAGCAGGAAATTGAATACAAGGACGATTCCGAGAAATACAAAAAAACATTTGAAGCTTTACAAAAAAATACCGATTCGGAGCTCGTATCCCTCTGGGAAAAAGTCGAATTGCTCTCCCTACAGTACGGTGAGGGCAAAGTCACTTTGGATGTTCATATTCCGGATGAGGCCAAATTGGGAACCAGTGGCGAGCTGCTTGCATTGGATGCACTGACCCAGACGATGTTTCAATACGATGAAGTAGAAAGTATCGATATCCTGGTGGACGGTGAAGCCCTCGATAGCTTGATGGGCCATTCAGAGCTGGAGCATCCTATTCAGCGCGAGCCCTAATCTAATTTTAAAAGACAGCGGATGATTTCCAGATGATTCTCCCCTTGAATCATCTCCCATGCATGATGAGAAGCATAACTTCTCATCATGCTTTTTTTTATTAAAAATCCACATTCAAAAAGACGTCCCCAGGGACGCCCTACATAGATCCAATCTTTATCCAATTCAACTTACAGATACAGCTCATCTCCAGGAGATAGCGAATGCAAAATCCCTTTCCCCGAGACCGATTTTTCTCTGAGCAAGCCTTCTCTCAGTTTATCCGTCTCTGCCCGATCCGCATGCACAAGTACCGTATGCCTCGCAGGAACCTGATGCAGCATTCTCTCAACATCCTTCCAACCCTGATGCACCTTATAACGAATTTTCCGTACCTCGCACGCTCCGTGTTTTGCAGGATTCTGCAACAGCCTGTAAGCAAAGGTGCCGGCAGAGACATGCCCAGTGAGCAGTACCAGATTATGTTCATCGTCCGCAAACTGGCTATAGTACCAGCGAGCAAGAGAGGACTGCATCATTCCGTCCGGAATGAACCACAAAGAGGCAGCATGTTGATGCAGTAGCCGCTCTCGATTTTCCTTTGTTACAGGCATTTCCCAACCATAACCCCTCAAAAAACGCTCAATTGCTTCCTTTACAGAGCCCGATATGTGTTCTTCCTCTTCCTTTAGCCAATATGGAGCACGTAAAAGCTGCTTCAGACCGTCCACCAGCCCTTGTTCCACTACAATTGGAACGTCCGGGAACTGCTGCTGTGCCCACAGCATGATTTCCTGACCACGACCCACTGAGGGCATAGGCATTAGCACCTTTCCACCCCGGGCAATGGTCTCATGAATGGCCTGCTCCAGCTGTTCCAGCTTGTTGGCCTGCGTATCGCGATCTGTTCCATAGGCAGCATCCATAATCACCAAATCGAGCATGCCGGATGAAGATGCTTGGTTCATTTCGACTCCCTTGGATACGGCATAGGAATCCCCTTGCTCCACAGTTCTCCCTGCTGATACATGGGATCGTAATACCCCTTCGGATGCAGCAAAGGGGAGAGTCTGGGACGCGGATGGCTCTCCTGCCAAGACATGCCCACCATTCACGGCGGTTCGTATATCCGTTTTCCAACGTTGACTAACCGGAGTATCGAATCCACGCTTGTTACGTGGTAACTTTGCCTGCCAAAGCGTATCCGCTGGACAATCCTCCTGCAAAAGCATGGATTCGGAGGTGTAATCACCGGAATAGAATATCCGCTTATCCTCGATTTCCAGCCCGAACCATACCGATCCTGCAAGATGTCCACTGCGCCCCCACACCACCGAAACGCCAGGGACCATTTCAAACCAGGTTCCACCTTCGGCTTCGTCCTCCAGAAATCGGTAGCGAATCAATTGTTCATCGCCTTCTTCGTATGGAAGGGCGTGTCCTGCCCTCTCCATATTTCTTCGCCAAGCTCTGAAGTAAGTGTCCAATTGCTCTCTGGTTTCCCGCGTCGTCCATACTTCACCCTGATACCCCAATCTATAAAGTAATGGAATAGCGACAGAATGATCCTCATGGGCGTGAGACAGCAAAACCACATCCAGCTCTTTGACGATTTCCGGTTCAATCAATGGATACTCGCCGGCTCCTTCTTTTTTCACGCCACAATCCAGCAAAAGTTGAACCCGGCTCCCTCTCAGGAGATAGGCAGAGCGCCCGTGTTCCCCGGCGCCGCCCCATACCTTCAGTTTGATCATGATGCATTCCACTTTCTCTTCGAATTCAGAACTTCAATGCCGAGCAACATCAGTACCGTCATAACGACAGTAACCACGGCCATCGCCATTCCCAATGAAACCTGACCTTGTTCAAATTGAGCAAAAATATACGTAGCTGATGTCTGCATCGATGGAGGCAAAATCAACAGTGATCCCACCAACTCCCGGGTGGCAATAGTGAATGTCATCATCCACCCGGCCAACATGCCGGGAATGATCAGTGGTAGAAGAATGCGCCGCAGAATATACAACGGTCTTCCGCCAAAGACCTGACCCGCCTGGAACAACGTACCGTCTATCTGGGTGAAGCTTGATTTGACATACTGCACCGTGTACGGCAGGAAGAGCACCACATACGTCAGAACAACCATTCCGTACGAGTTGTACAGGGTGAACGGCATCCATGGTGAATTCCAGAACAGGATGAGACCCACCACCATGACAATGCCAGGTACCGTATTCGGCAGCAGACTGAACAGGTCAATGACACGCTGCATAAAGGAAGACGATTTACCAATCGTCAATGCAAAACCTGTACCGATAATAACCGCAACCGTTGAAGCTGCTAGTGACAGCCCTAGACTGTTCCCGATTGCTTTCATACTGACCGATCCCCAGGACAGCAATTCCCGGTAATGATCCAGCGTCAGATTGTCGAAGGACAATCCCGCGCCGCGCAGCTTCATGGTCGAAGCAGCAATAATGGAGAAATACGGAATGCCCACCGAGAGAATCAGCAGCAACGCGAGATACAACCCGCACAACCAACCCGCTCCGCCGCGTAGGGAGTATCGTTTGGATCGCTGCCCTTTGCCCCCTACCAGACGGTACGTGAACTTCCGACTCATGGCAGACTGCATGTACCACATCACCAGACAGACCGACAGCAGCACCGATGCAAGCGAGGTTGCCTTGCCAAAATCAATCGGCCAACTGGAGATATACTTGTGAATCTCAGATGTCATGACATAATAACCGATACGGCGCCCGAAGGTGGCCGGTGTTCCGAATTCCGCAATCGTTTTGACAAAGACGAGCATGATCCCCATGCCATAGGAAGACAACAGCAGTGGCAAAATAATGCGTCTGAATCGGTATCCCGCACGTCCCCCGTGCACCGCTCCCGCTTCTTCCAGGTTGCCTCCAATGCGAATGATGGCATCCCGAAGCAACAGATATAGGAAAGGGAACAGATGTAGGCTCATAATGAGCACCATGCCCCAGAAGCTGAAGAACAACTCACTCCAGCTCGCAGCGGAGGGCACCCATTGCTGCAGGTATCCCCCTTTTTGCATAAACAGAATCCATCCCATGGAGCCGATATACGGCGGGGTCATGAACGGAATCATCAGGATTACGTCCACCCAGCGATGCTGACCCATGCGGGTCTTCGCCATCATCCAGGCCAGTGGCAATGCCAGCAGCGTTGTTACAGCTACCACGCAGATCCCCAGCCAGACGGAATTCAGCAACACCCCGGATAAATGCTGCCCGGTAATGGTCCGAATCGGAGCCATCCAATCCCACTGCCCGTCTGGATACACACTTTCCCAGAAAATCAGCAAGAGCGGTACACCAATGCTTATCGTCAGCAGAAAGAGGGCCAGAATCACGCCCACTCTCCGAAAAATACGGTTGTTGTCTATTACACCAGGTTTCACTACGATTTCACCTCACATGACTTCCACAAAACAATCGTCTCTTCACTCTAGTTGCTCTAGTTACTCAATCGTTAGGTCATAACACTATTCTTATTTAAAAGTCTCGGAGAAACGTGCCGCTGTCTCATCTCCGTGTTCACTCATCCAGTTCCAATCCACTTTAAGCTGCGGGATATCTTTCAGATTTGCCCGGTTAGTCGCCTCGATGTCTTCACGACCCGGAATCAGGTAAGCATCTGCAACGAGCTTTTGTGCCTCATCAGACAACAGGTAGTCGATAAACGCCTTGGCATTCTCCACATTCTGACTCGATTTCAGAATCGCTGCCGGTCTTGGACTGATTACAGTCCCTTCCTCTGGATATACGATGTCCAGCGGTTCACCTTTGGCTTTGGAGGAATACGCCATGTAGTCCACACCTGCTGCTACGATGCTCTTCGCTCCAGTAATAACCGGGTCAAGTGCTTCCTGATTCGCTCCTGCCATCGCAACACCATTCGCTTTGTAGCTTTCCAGCAAGTCCCAGCCCTTATCTCCATTCACACTCAGGTATCCCGTAATGAAGTCCAGTGCAGAACCGGACAGTGTAGGATCAGGAATGTTCACAACATCTTTCCAGGCGGGTGTTGCCAGCTCAGCCCAACTGGTTGGTGGCGTGGACACCAGCTTCGTATTGTAGACAATTCCAAGTGCCGAAGCACTGGAGCTAAAATAGTTGCCATCGGCATCTGACCAATCCTTGTTCAGCTTGTCTGCATTCTCCGCATCAGGATATGGGAGTGTCAGACCATCCGCTTTCAGCGCTTGTGCCGAAGGCAGGGAAGCCAGGATAACCACGTCCGCTACCGGATTAGATTTTTCAGCTTCCATGCGAGCCAGAATTTTGCCTGTCGTACCCTGGAACATCTCCACTTCAATGCCCGTCTTGGCTGTAAATCCGCTGATGATGTTATCCGCCAGCTTCTGAGGTCCTGCACTGTACAATACCAGCTTACCGCCGGCTGGTTTTGTTGTTTCCACTGATGCAGTAGCCGTACTGCCTTCCCCAGCAGCTTGACCCGCATTCCCGGTAGTTGAATTACCTGTGCTGCATCCGAACAAACTGATACTCATTACCGCTGATAATAATAGCATTGCGCTTCTTTTTCGTGTTTTCATACCCAACATTTTCATTCCATCTCCCTTGGTTTCTGATTATATTAGTATTCAAGTTTCTGCAAACTCACGCTGTATGCTCATCATGATCAGTTGGCTGCTGCGATGAACTCTCTAGGCTTCACATTCGGAGTGTCTTGTCCGTTCATTCGGCAAATCCGCTCCGGGGCTACATATAGCTGAACCTTCTCTCCTACGCGTACTCTTCGATCCAGATAGGCTGTCCATACACCCAGTCCCTCCATCTGCACCCGAATTTCATAACGCTCTCCTACATAACTGACACTGAGCACTATCGCCTGATAACACAGATCGTCATGACCTGTTTTGCTCCAGGAGACATGTTCCGGTCTCACCATGGACTGATTAGGCGTAAGCCAGTTAGACTTTCCGATAAACGAAGCAACAAAAGGATC
The DNA here is from genome assembly GCF_001636635.1 of Paenibacillus sp. O199. Taxonomy (NCBI): domain Bacteria; kingdom Bacillati; phylum Bacillota; class Bacilli; order Caryophanales; family Paenibacillaceae; genus Paenibacillus; species Paenibacillus sp. O199. The sequence continues at coordinate 4,378 of NZ_LGRP01000045.1, read as the reverse complement.
GCTTGGCGATGCGTAGATCGTTTCCGGGGTTCCCATTTGCAATATCCGCCCCTTCTCCATCACCACAATCTCATCCGACATCGACATCGCCTCAACCTGATCATGGGTGACGTACAGCGCTGTCAATCCCATATCCCGTACCAATGACATCATCTCAATTCGCATCTCTTCCCGCAGCACGGCATCCAGTGCACTTAGTGGCTCATCGAACAGGATAATCCCCGGTCTTACTGCTACCGCTCTGGCAAAAGCAACCCGTTGCTGCTGTCCTCCCGACAGCTGATGAGGATAACGATCCTCCATGCCTTGCAGGCGAACCATGCTTAGTGCTTCGGTCACCTTCTGGCGCAGATCCGATTTTTGCTTTCCGGCTTTCAAGCCGAACGCCACATTTTCGTATACTGTCATATGCGGCCATAATGCAAAATCCTGAAACACCATGCCCAGATTACGCTTATGTGTCGGTACATCTATTCGCTTCGTCGCCGAGTAGAAACTCTTGCCATCCGCGACGATTTCTCCCGCATCCGGTTGCTCCAGCCCCGCCAGCATGCGCAGCAACGTCGTTTTACCACAGCCGGATGGGCCGAGCAGCGTCGTAAACTGTCCATGCTGAAGTGTTAAATCCGTGGGCAGCAGCGCGGGAGTACGATTGAATGATTTTTGAATTCCCCTAATTTCCATTTTCATAAGCATCCCTGCCTGTCTTCTTGTACTGTTCTCAGTCTAACGTCCGCTTTCGCGAGTTGTATGTTAGAAATGTAAAATTGGAATTAACTTTTTAGATGAATTCTGTTGATCTTCATAGATTAAATCTATATAAGGTGATTAAAAGTTACCTGAGAGGAGTGTTGAGTTCGTTGAACCTGATTAAACTGCAAATTGTTGAACTCATTGATAAGCATCATCATATGACCAGCGTGGCCGAGCTTCTCGGCATCAAGCAGCCTACTGTTACCTTTCATATGAAGTCTCTGGAGGAAGAGATGGGGGTGCGATTATTCGAATCGCGTAGTGGAAAGACATTTCTCACCGAGGCTGGACAAGCCCTTTTACACTATTCCGTCAAAATCAATGCCCTGACCCAGGAGGCGCGCAGAGTAGTACAGGAATATGACAGCCTCTATCGGGGCACCCTGCACATTGGAGCGAGCTATGTACCAGCCACGTATCTGCTGCCACCTATTTTGAATACATTTTCTCAGGAATTCCCAGGTATTCGAATTATGTTATCGGTCAAACCTTCACCCGTTATCCGCGAAATGTTGATCCGTCACCAGATTGATCTGGGTGTAATCTCTTCCGAACCGTTTGTAGGGCCGGTGCTGCAAGCAGAGACGTTGTGTGAAGACGATCTGGTATTAATCTGCTCACCACAACATGCCTTGGCTCAGAGGGATGTGCTGAAACCTGAGCATATGGCACAGGTTCCTTTTGCACTGCATGGGGATGAATCCAGCACTCGCCGTTTAACCAACCAATGGCTGGAGCAACATGATATTCGTCTGCGGAGCACCGTTGAGATGGACTCTCTGGAAGCGATCAAGCAGTTGGTTCTACTCGGCGGTCATATCTCGTTCATGTCACGAATGGCCGTACAGTGGGAAGAGCAGCATGGACTGATCAAGGTCCTCCCCATTCCGGGGGAGCAGGCTCCGCGGCATATTTACACCGTCCACAACAAAGATCGTCATCCTTCCGTCCAGGTCAACCGCTTCAAGGAAGTACTGCGGGACATGAGCCACAGCATCTCTCTTTTTAATTCATGATCCCGCTATCCCATATAAACTATCGCTTGGCATTCATCAAATCTATGCAGGGTTAACGCAACGAGCCCTTCCATTTAATCGCTTTCACATACTCGGACGATAAAGTGGGTCTGTACGTTAATCCAGCCTAGGGAGTGATTGGTTTTGAAAAAATGGAAAAAGGTAACCGCCTCATTCATGCTGAGCATCGTGACATTGGGAAGTGGACTGACGTTTCTGGAAGCACCACAGGCCTCAGCAGCAGCCAACGCCGTTCCTGCTTATGAAGTGAAGTTCCTGGCTAAGCCGGAGCTGGTTTTGAACACAGATGGGACACCACGCAGTGAAGTCATTCAGACACTTGGCTTGAACTCCACAGCAAGAAACATTAGTGCAGAGTATTTCGACACTAACGCACTCAATCTGAATCAAGCAGGATGGGATGTCCGTTTTCGGAAGAAGGATGACAAGAACAATTATGAACTGACTTATAAAAAGCGCTATCCTGTCATCAATGGTGATGTTAATGCGGCGTTGACTCTGGCTAACCAAGAGGGATTTAATGCGTCAGATGATAACTACGAGGCTGAAATTGACTGGGGATATGGCAAACAAACATTAAGCTTCTCCAACACGAAAAAGGTGGATACCAACGCTACAGGCGTACAACTTCCATCACAGCAGGAAGCCTTGAGCATGTTATTGGACAAGCTGCCTGGCAAATTAAAAAACTGGTCCTCCTCCAACTGGGGTAAACAACAACTCACGGCATCCCGTGCCTACGGCCCGGTAACGTTCCAACGTTATGAAGGCACATGGAATGGACAGGAACTCACCCTTGAAGTATGGCCAATTCGCAACGCAGCAGGCACAGGTGTAGAGAATATCGTTGAGATCTCGTTCAAAACAGCAGATTCTACAGAAGTTTCTGGACTGCGTACTCAACTGATGCAAGTCCTAGCAAACAAAAACTGGCTCATTCCTGCCGATGGCCTGAAAACTCAGCTCATCTTGGAAAGATACTAATTGGTTGTAGCTGCCCATACCGTATCGCTTAAACATACAATGATATGTTTGGTTTATCTGCCCATTCAAGCCTACATCCATTTTCATCCAAAACAAAAGGAAAGGAGATCAACAGGAACATTCTGTTGATCTCCTTTATTTAATATTCCTTACAGTTAATATATTTTAAAGTTCTGGGCTGTTTCGATACCAAGTGCACTCTGGATAAACGTATTGGCGACCCGCTCCACAGGAACCGGATTAAATCCAATAAACACACCCTTATATTTCTCTGCGGATTCAACAAACAGGTTAGGACTAACCGAATTCAGACGTATACCTCGCGGCAACTCATACGCTGCTGCTTTGGCAAACGAATCAATTGCACCGTTGACCATAGCACTGGATGCGCCTTTCAGAATGGGATGGTCCTGTATAATGCCGCTGACCAGCGTAAAGCTTCCCTTATCGTTGATGTAGTGCTGCCCAATCAAGACGATGTTCACTTGACCGAGTAATTTCCCCTGCACACTAATCATGTTGTTCTCAGGAGTCAGCTCCTCCAACTTCGCATAATGGGTCTGGCCTGCTGCAACAATGACATAATCAATATTAGTTACCGTTTCAAAGAGGGATGTAATACTCTCAGTCGAGGTCATATCTACATGGTAATCCCCGGATTGCCTGCCAGCTGTAATGACTTCAACGGAATATTCCTGAAGCTTCGCAACAACAGCCTTGCCTAATGTTCCATTTCCTCCAATAACCAGAGCCCTTTTCATAATCCGCCTCCTTTTTATCAGTGAAAGCATGATTTGTACATTCATTGATCTCTTCATTTAAACAAAGATCACTCGCATAATCAAACTTACTTCACAATTAAGCCTAATAATCCAACAAAAGAGGCAGCCTGAGCATCAGAGATGATGCATCCGATCAGGTCCTCAATATCCACGTGTAACCTTTCAAAGCTACAGTCACTAAGGTCCACTCCCTTAAGCTTAACCCCAGACAAAAGAGCTTGATCTATATTGCATTCAGAAAACTCCAGTTTTTGAGCTGTAGCTTGAAAGAAATCGCCACTAACCAGAGAACATTCCGTGTACTTCACCTGTTTAAACTTGGAAAATCGAAATAAAGAAAGGTCAGCTACACAGCCCTGAAAGGTTACATTTTGGAGCCTGCTATTCGAAAACTTAGTACCAAGCAATTTACAGTTTCTAAATTCTGTCCGGTGTAGGAAAGAACCGTTAAAGTCCATATTGGACAAATCACATTTATCAAAAATCACATCAGTAAGCTCAACTTCGGGGAGAGAGGACTGGCTGAAGATCACGTTCTCAAAGACCACTTTATCGAATGAAACCCTGCTGGCGCTCTGATTCTCAATAGAGATATTGGTAAATCGTCCATGTTTGATTTCTTCTTTACTCTCCCATGCTTCTAAAGTTAACGATAAGTCCTCGAGTTCCAGGGGAATCTTTGGCGTTTCTATTTTATTTTTCATAAGTCCTCCCACTATTTTCTTATTTAAGATTACTATATCAAAAAGAGCCCTTGCAATAAGCAAGAGCTCTCTTTGATGTTACCATGAAGCGGGTGATGGGAATCGAACCCACGCTATT
>NZ_LGRP01000036.1:0-45995 GCF_001636635.1 Paenibacillus sp. O199 | reverse complement strand
GCATCCCGTCCACCTCCGCAACTCTTTCAGCGACAATCCCTACATTGCCTCCCATCTCTCCCCTAGCCGCAAGTTCCCCGGAGGCCCTCTCGTACTCTTCCAGTTTGCGCTGCATATACGTCTGCCAATGCTCCTCTCCCCACTGATCCATACCTCGCTCCACCTCAAAATTCTCTACCATCCACGAGGCCTGACTTAAAGGTAACTCCCTGCCTAACAGCAACCATCGCAACACCCCTTGTCCGCTCAATCCCTCAAGCCACCACGCCACATCCACTCGGATATCTAGTGACAGCACCATCTTCCACTCTTCTCTCACTCGGCACACATACAACCCAACCTTCATCTGCTCTCCTCCCTCATCCTCCATGTCCCTTAACGTGAAACGCAAAAAAAGCACATGCCAACCGACTATTCGTCGGAGCATGTGCTTCATGTCCATATCTTATTCAGTTCAATATCTACTTGTATAATCACTATATCAATTATGCAGTTGTCCCACAAGTCGTGTAGTTTCCAAAAGCAATCGTTACGATCATTTTACCCATTCAATGAGTAGCGATAATCTTTCTTTGATCATGCGAAACTTTTTCCAATCTGCTTCGTCTATACTTTTAACTTAAGAGTTCTGAATTCAAAAAGGTTCGTGCTGCGATCCCCACAAGGCTCCAACAGAGACAATAACCATAGATTGCATAAAAACCCATATTTAATTTAACAGCAAGCTTGGCTACAATGACAAAAAAAGACTACAGCATAAGCTGTAATCTTTAACCTCGAACATGATGAAATTCACGCTTATTTTGGCAAGCCGGTATGACTTCATTGAAAGTGCATTCTGACTGATGACACGCTTTAGCCAGTCTGTCTCAGCAGCTTGCACAATTAATGAGCCCGACTGTTGCAAAAAAAAGCATCTACTGCTTTGGCTCACGCAAATCGATAAGGCGAATAGAACGATTCCCGGTCTGATTCCACTGTTCCATATCGGTAGGGACAGCAGACAAGTAGGATAACTCCATTCCTTGCCTCAGCATAAGCTTTTCAATAATACGAACCGTTTCGGCTTCCGAACGATCAGCGACAACCGTCAATGTGAAGCTCTTTCCACGGTAAAATAATTCCCGGCAAAGTGCTCTTACAATGCCTTCAATCCGCTGCTCCTGATTGGAAGGAATGAGCATAATCTGCTCGTAGCCTTCGGGGTCCGGATGGGAAAGATGGCGCTGGTGCATGGCATGAACGGCCATTGCCGCCAGGAAGTATATGAGCAGAATCATAGTCAGATGAGCAACCATGGCAACTGCACCTCCTCGGAAGGTCATGCTCACCCATGGCGAACATCCCTGTATACAGCAGTATATGCTGCATTCCCCGAAGGGTTACACTTGCAAATCCCAAACGTTCATATTCCATTCTGATCGACACAGGACGAAGAAGACAGGCCAGGTCGTTCACTCATTCATGCCGAAGCTTGAACATAAGTTCGCCTAACTTCACACTTTGCTCATTTGCAGTAATAAAGTCCATTAACCCGCTAACCAGTCCAATATTCTGGAATGGGCGCGAGTAAACAGAATCCTATAATTGCTATAATCAAACTGCTTCTAAATACAATCGTATATTACAGGGTAACCCAACCATATTTGATCGAGTTGATAACCGCTTGTGTACGATCATCCACTTCCATCTTCTGCAGAATACTGCTGACATGGTTTTTTACTGTTTTCTCACTGATGAACAGGAACTCACCAATCATTTTATTACTCTTACCTTCAGCCATCAGACGCAAAACTTCAGCCTCACGACGAGTAAGCGGATTATTGTCGCCAGCGACAAACTTAACGCCTGCTTCCTTCGAAGCTCCCTCGCTCATCGCCCCTGTCTCATTGAGGTAAGTCATCCGACGCAACTGCATGATCAGTTTGCCAGTTACTTTAGGGTGGATGAATGCATGCCCTTCATGAACGGAACGAATTGCATTGATCAGGGACTCGGCCTCCATATCTTTCAGCAGGTAGCCATTAGCACCTTTACGGAGCGTCTCAAACACATAACTCTCATCATCATGAATAGACAAGATAATGACTTTGACATCTGGGAACAGCTCACGCAATTTCTCCGTCGCTTCAACCCCATTTTCCACCGGCATGTTGATGTCCATCAATACGATGTCCGGTTTATCCTGATTACAGAATTCGAGCACCTGAATCCCATCGCCGCATTCGCCGATGACCTCAATGTCGTCCTCCATATTTAAAATGCGTTTCAGACCTTCACGGAACAGCTGATGATCATCAGCCAAAAGAACTTTAATTGATGTCTTTCCAGTATCACGGTTTTCCATCCTGCTACTCCTTTCCCTTATCCACGTTTGTCGGGATATGAATCACTATTTTGGTTCCTTGATTTTCCGCGGATTCGATCTCTATTCTTCCTTCTAACAGTTCAACCCGCTCTCTCATCCCAATCAGACCGAAGTGGGTATGATCCTTGCTCTTCTTCGCAAGAAGCTCCGGTTTGAACCCAAGCCCATTGTCCTGCACGACAATCTTAACGAGCTGAGCCTGGTATGTAATTTCCACTACTACATAAGTGGGATAAGCATGCTTTGCAGCATTGGACAGACCTTCCTGCACGAGGCGGTAGATCGCAGCCTCCATTGCCGAAGATAAACGGTGTTCCTTGCCTCTCGTTTCAAAAAGCGAGCGGATTTTTGTTTTTTCTTCAAAATCCTGCACGTACTTCCGAAGCGTTGGAATCAATCCCAGGTCATCCAGTGCCATAGGACGCAAATTGAAAATAACTTTTCTCATTTCTCCAAGACTCGAACGAACCTGGCCTTTCAAATCTACTATTTCGGCCTGGACCATCTTAAAATCCTGCTTTATGAGCATTCTTTCTACAATTTCCGTCCTAAGCACTAGATTTGCGAGCATCTGCGCAGGTCCGTCATGGATCTCACGGGCAATACGTTTCCGCTCTTCTTCCTGGGCCAAAATTATTTTCAAACCAATCATTTGTCGATTTTTGGCGGATTCAATGATGCGGGTCACTTGACCCAGCTCACCCGACAGATACTCCAGTACAACCCCCATCTGGGAACCGATCGTCTCGGCGCGCTCCACGGAAGCTTCCACATTTTTGGCACGCTTCTGCAGATCATCCCGACGGGCTTTCAGATACATTTCCTTCTCACGGTAAATCATCAGATCCAGCTGTAACTGCGTCGCTTTCTCATACGCCTGCTTGATATCATGCTCGGAATAACGGACGAAGTCGCGGCTAACCTCAGTTAGCCGGATCCGGGAGCGGCGGTAGTTGAGCTCCAATTGATCTACTTTCTCGATCGTTTCCGCCGTCTCCTTCAGAACCGACTTCAATTCCTCGTTCAGCGTTTTCAGCTCATTCCGAGTCGAGTCCATAATCTCAAACATTTGATATTTACTGTTTTCCATGACTTGTATGGCGTTTTTTATGACGCGGTCTATGGCATCGGCTTGTAAATCCACGTTTGTTCGACTCCATTTCTATCGTTTCCGGTATATATCATACCATATCACGATGAGATGGTAACGGTCTTCGTGTTCTGTTCCCATTTTACAGTCAGTCCAAGCTGCTCTGAAACGAGTCTGAGAGGGACTAAAGTCCTACCACCAGATACGTAAGGTGCTACTGTTGCACTTTGTCTTTTGCCATTGATGATGAATTCTTTCTGGCCTACAACCAGATCAATCAGCTTGCCACCGCGCACGACGGTAACTCTTTGATTTTTGCTATCCCAGCTCGCCTGTCCGCCAAAAGCATCCAAAACATGCTTGATTGGAACATATGTTGTACCATTTTTCAGTACTGGCGCAGAATCGATTGCCTTTTTCGTTCCGTTTACGGTCATGGATTTCTGTCCAAGCACCAGAGAAGCAGTTCCTGTAGGCAAGCCCACTTCACTGGATTTGGATGGCATGGTGAAAGCAATGTTGTCAAAAGCAACCGTGCCTGTCTTCGCACGCTCATCCTGACCTTCTTCCACATTCACCACATAAACCCGTTTCAGCTTCGCCGGATAAGAAATATTCAGCCCATTCAGGTCCACGTTCAGTTTTTTCCAACCATCCCAATCAATTGCCTTAGCGAGATCGGCATATACCGTTTTGCCACTGGCATCCGTAAATTCAGCACGCAGCCAGTTCAGGCTCTTATCTCCCATAACATCCATCGACATGGATGTTGCTGTTGCAGATACCTCTTTGCCAGTGGAACCGTTCAATTGGGCATATGCATACATTTTACCTATTCCTGCGGTCATGTCATAGCTCAGCTGCAGCACCTTGGAGCCAGCTTTTTCACCTGTTCCCGCTGTCACGGACGCCGATCCAGTTACACCTGATGCATTGGTCGTGAAGTTGATCGGGTAGCTAACATTCTCGAAGTTCTCCCATATCGTTTCACTTGCCGCAGCGGAGAGCACAACCACCGTGCTGTAGCCGTCATAACGACCGATCGCATAGCCAACTTGAGCGCCAGCGTTCACGGAGGATACGGTTAATTGGTCTGCAGACACTTTACCTTTGAATCCAATAAACTCCCATGTCAGCGAATCCGCCGGAACTGTCACACTTTGTCCGTCTTTGGTCTTCGCCGTTACTGGAATGGAAATCGTTGTATCCGCTTGGAGCGATCCCAAGCCAGATCCGGCTGTCAGCGAAGCCAGTTCACTTCCGCCCAACACGGTAACTTTAATGGAAGATGAAGCTCCATTGCTTGTTGCAGTCAGCGTCACTGTACCTGGTTTCACACCTTTGATCGTTCCATTGCTTACACTCACGATGCCGTTGTTGCTCGATTTCCATGTCATCTTGATATCGCCTGTCGCAATCGGGTTATAGTAGGTGTCATATCCTTTAGCTGTATACTTGCCCTCTTGCCCTACTAGCAATGTTTGGCTGCCACTCACGGCAAAGCCCTGCAGCTTACCTTCCGGAGCCGTAGAGAACACGCCCAGCGTGTTTACGACCTGACGCTGCTCTGTACCGTACTCCGTGTTGAACGTAAGCCCTGCTGTCTCCTCGCCAAGCGGACGAGTTACCATTGTTGTGGAGCCGCCTCCGTCCAGATTCATGCCTTTCCATACACCAATGCTGGTCATGAAGGATTGCAGTTCAGTCAGCGACAAACCGCTGCTGTTACTGTTTTTCTCCGCTGCAATAATGTAGACATACCGACCATCTTGGGAGTAGCCGACTGCTGTTCTCGCACGAATGCCACCGATACCGGAAGCAGCAATATCACGGGAAAAAGTAGCCGCCTTGCCACCATTCACCAGAATGGTATGTCCACCGATCATCATCTGCAGGTTGCTTGGATCAACGGTCTCCCCCGTCGTTTTGGCTTTTAACTTGTAATCCGCATTCAGCGACTGTCCTACCGCCAGGTGAGTCATAATCCATGTCGCTGCCGTTCCGTGCGCACGCAAAATGTACCCATCCGCCGGCACCGTCATGTTTAACGCCTTTTTATCCGAAATTTGGGTGATCACACCGTTCTGCACAAGTACCTCAGTTGGTGTTGTGGAAGGATCATTCGGCCGTTTTGTGGACGTCCAAGCCGGTGTATAAATATACATCGAATTGGCGTGACTGTATTTCACCGAGCTCGATTCGACCGTGTAGTCCTCTTTATTTATCCCACGCAAAGCAAACGTTGAACCATCATCTGCCTTCACGGTGCCATCGAATGAATATTCATCAATCATCGGCTTGCCGTCTTTGGTTACGGTGAGGGCATACATCCCTGACAGCTCTGATGGAGTAGATACGAGCACCCCATCCGAGACCTGTCCACCAATTGGGGCAAGTTCCCCGGATACATTAAAATAATCGCCGTTCACGGCGGCTACTGCACCATTTTCCTTAGCCATGCCACCCGTGCTTTGTTTACTGTTCAGATTGCCACCCTTGCCTGTCATGACATCCAGCTTCACATAGGGATTTTGCAAATCCACTTGAATTACATCTGCCAGTACGTTCACCTTCGAGCCGGAACGTGTTGTTGTATAATTGTATTTCATTAACTTCGCACCCGAAGTCAGAATTTCTTCGCTCAATTTGTTTGTTGTTGTAGAGGCCGCTGCAGCCACAGACTGCCATGAACTTCCCGACCACACCTGTTGTCCCGCTCCCAGAACCGGTGCAATCCAGATCACTCCTGCCAGCGTTACAATCGCCCACTTCTTCGCCTTGCTACCCTTAACGTCGTTCAGCCGTTTCCCTTGTTTCCCCAGCATGTTTGAAACGTCTCTCCCATCTTGTATATCAATCTTAGATATCACGATCTCTACCATGTGGCAGCAGACAGCGAGATTTCTAGTATACTCTTCTATTAATAGACTACTTTTTGTGGAAAAAGTTACGCCTGGAGCCTATATTAGCACTCATTGATTAAAAATATGGATTTCAAGCTTATGTTTTGAAATTTTTTCTGAATTCTAGTTTCGCAGTTAAATTTCATGTTCTACTACAAAATTCCCAAGAAGCATCTCAAAAAAAAGAAGCATATCAGTTAGTTTTAATCTGATATGCTTCTTTTTGAGTCATAATAATTTTATTTATTTTATAGATATCCTATTTTGTTAAGCATGCGCTTTAGCATGACTGCTGCCTGCGCTCTTGTTACGTTTTCCAAGGGCTGAAATTCCGTTTTAGTCACCCCTTGAATAATTCCTGTCTGTACTGCTTTAGCAACAGAATCTTTGGATTTTATACTTTTGTTATCCTTGAATTTAGATAAGGTGTCTTTAGCTGATGATTGAAGAGTTGCTGATTGCCCAGCATATTCCATCCCCCTAATCATCATGATTGCCATCTGTTCTCGGGTTATTAAGCTATTGGGTTTGAACTTATTGTCCTCAACCCCCTTAATAATTCCGGCTTCTGCCGCAGCTCCAACATAAGCAATCGTTGTACTATTCCCATTAAGATCACGGAAACGTTGCGCAGCTTCACGATTCCCTTTCAGACCCAGCCCTTTAGCAATCAATTCCGCAAATTCTGCTCTCGTAATTTTCTTATCTGGCTTGTAAGCAGTAAGGTTGTCGGCACTAATGATCCATTTTGATGCCAACTCTGTAATAGCATCACGCGCCCAGGGCTTTGCATCCGGGAAACTAACCAAATGAGTTACAGGCACTACAATCTGATTGCCATTTAATTGCCCTTTAGCAATTATTCCAGCTGTCGTGTTTCTGAATGTTGTTGGTACATAGGATAAAGTCTGTGTAACTGGATCAACAGCTGTCATACTAGATAAGGTTGTTGACGTGTTTCCAGGGAGTTGCATCCAAAACTGGCCTTTGATGTTCTGTTCTACATTTTGTCCGGTATTACCATTGTAAAGATCAATATGGACTTCTGTTACATTAGCCAAACGTTGAGCGTTGAAACTTGACAGCATGTACTCCAGCGTTCCTAAGGAGAAAATAGGAAGAGCCTCCAACTGTACGTATAATATAGCAGTACCAGGAGCAGTCGTTATACCTGCACTTTGTCCCATAGCCACAACGTCTAGTTTGGAAAAGGGAACGATCCACACACTGTCACTATACTTAATTCCAATTGAACCCGACCGATAGTTTGCAGCCATCCGAGAGAGTGTATGAAACGGGATGCCAACAGAAGCAGTCGCCTCACTTTCTGGTACTTCAAACATTACGGGTTGATTTAATTTCCCGCTTGAATAAGCATACTCGAATGCTTGGGCAAGCTTCGTCTCATCTATGGTAAACTGCCGCGTAGAACGATTATTGCGTGAAGTTGAGGTTTCTACAGAAGCCGTATCATTATTCATCACAAACATCGCTTGCCCAAATCCGGATTCAGCAGCACTCCATTCGGTGATCCAGGAAGGTTTTCCCTCCAGTGGAGTGGTAGTAGGAGTAGAGCTTACACTTTGCTGCAACGTCAGTGGGCCGAATGCCCCTACTTCAGAATTAAGAGCATCTCTAAGCGAAACTAAACCTGGGGCATAGCTAACTGTACCCGTCTGGCCCGCAGTTACCGAGCTTGGTAATTTCAAGGTAACGACTGAGCCGGATACAGATGCTGAGTTAACGGATACTGTGTTGCCACCGATCTGAACATTGAACTGAGAAGGTGTTAATACCGACTCTGTCTTTAAAGCATGACGGAAGTTGATAAGTATTGTGTCTCCTTGTAGTACACCCGACAAGATCGTTCCGTTTCCGTATGTATACTTCACGGGGATTAAATCCAAGTATCCAGCAGGGTTACCGTTCAGGTCCGTTAGACGGCTCGCCCCCGGAACGTAAGACAGCGTAACGGTCTGTGTGCTCGTCACCGCTGAAGCGAGTGTAAGTGTGACAATATCATCCTCGATTTCCGAATCGTTTACAAACAAAGCTTTGCCGTCTACCAGTACGGAATACTGACTTTTCAGTGGCTTGTTCGATCGACTTAGCGGCTCGTTATAACGAATCCACAATTTATTGCCGCTAACCTCTGCACTCTGGAATTCAGGATTCTTGGTATCGATGCTATTACGAACGTAAAAGCCGCTAAAACCCGCAAGAGCCTGACCGCGGCTATCCTTCACAGACCATTCACCCGGCTGATAGGATACACGGACGACTTCACCATTCGTGATCGAACGACTCAAGTTCAGAGTAACAAGAGAGCTGTTGTTAGTCGACATACTACTTACACCCACTGCTGACCCATCTGCAGTCACACTGAATTGTTTAAATGTTTCACTAGAATTAATATATACGGTCTCCGGATAATAGAGATTAATCGTATTATTATAGGCACTACCTTCTCTTGGTTTGGACATAATCGATTCAAGACTGTTCTCCACATCTCTGGCCGAGAAAGCAGCGGCGGAATTCAGAGATAAATCCTGAATCTTGCGCGTTGATGATCCAGGAGAGTAAGCAATTCGTACCACTTGCCCTACAGCTACGCCTGTATCTAGTACAACGTAGACGCTATCCCCAGACACATAAGACGTGCTCACACTTCGTGACTCCCCGTTAACGGTAACCGTGAAGCTTGAAGTATAAGGATCTATACTCGAGAGCAATTTATCATAAGTGAGACGAATAATAGTATTACTGTACATTTTAGATGTCTTTAGAACCGGAGCCGTTCGATCCAGCGTTAATGTTCTGAATGTCCAAGACGACGCTCCGTTCAGCCCCATGTATATATTTCCTGATTTGTCCTGTAATACCCCTCCTGGAATGTCCACGATATAGCTGGTATTACTCGCTAGACTATTTAGCGGAATGATTCGTAACTGTCGATTATTCGAACTGTTCACTGCTGTTGTTGTTGCAATTACTGCACCACTGGCATTTCTCAGCGACACTGATCCCGGATAACGAGGATCCAGTTCTTTGTTAAACGTAACTATCAACTCTCCTGTCAGCGCCACCCCACTTGCTCCATTAGTCGGTGAAAGGGAAGATAATGTTAAGGAAGTAGGATCAGATTGAAACACTTTAAAGTTCCATCCATTAAGTCCTGTTCCAGCAACATCGTTCCCCGCCTTATCTCTCAAAGCCCCTTGAGATATACCAACTGAGTAAGTAGCATTATTGGAAAAACTTCTTATAGGATCAATCGTAAGTGTATTCCCACTAATCACAACACGAGGTTGCGTTAATGTCATATCATATTTCTCAAACAGCACACCATCTTCGAAAATTTCAATTTCTCCCACACCAGCCTCAATAAGATTGCTATAAGTCACCCGTAAATTTGAGTCTCGTGCTACGGATACTGCACCGTTAGCTGGTGAAAAGGAAACCGCCGTTGTCGCCCCTACTCCCTTGGTACTGAATGACCATGCCTCCTGATTCAATCCATTAAAGGGTTCATTAGCTTCAAATTCAAAAGATTTACCACCAATTCTAATTGCGTAATACCCACCTTTAAGAGATTCAGGTAGCTGGAAAGTAATTGTTTTTCCTACATCTGGAGTTCCTGGCGAGTCAGGAATGAGGTTCACCCCAGAACTCACAGGAACCTCAGCTACAAGCCGTTCCTCCGGCAATCTGTATATGGATATGTTCTCTTGCGTTCCTACAACTTTTTTAACCGGCTTCTTAAAAACAAGAATAAATGGTGATGTACTATCAGCATTGCTTGCTCCTAATGCTGGTACGGAAGACTCAATTCCTAAACTTGTCAAATCATCAGCATACACTTTACTTTCTTTCCAATCAAAACCACTATACCAACCTTGCGTGATCAACAACGCAATTAATAACCCGATGATCCCCTTACGGATCAGTCCTTTTATGCTCACCTTTCGTTCCTCCTCGTCCATATTCATCTGTCTGAACAATGTATAGACCTCTTTATGTATTTCGGTTAAAAGGAAATATTTGATTAGTGAATAGTTATAATATGTAAATTTATTTTCTTTTCCTAAGCTAAAGAAAATACGAATATCTAAAGTAAAAAGCCCCTGATTCCATATCGGAACCAAGGGCTTCTATTGATGACTTTATCGTTAACTTACAGACCTGCTTGCTCTTTCAAAACGTCTGCTTTGTCCACTTGTTCCCAAGGTACATCGAGGTCTGTACGACCGAAATGACCGTAAGCAGCTGTTTGTCTGTAAATTGGGCGACGCAAATCCAGCATACGGATAATACCAGCCGGACGAAGATCGAAGTTGTTACGTACAAGCTCAACCAATTTCTCTTCGCTGACTTTGCCTGTTCCGTATGTATCCACGTTGATCGATACCGGGTTGGCTACACCAATCGCATAAGCGAGCTGGATTTCCACTTTGTCGGCAAGACCTGCAGCAATAAGGTTTTTCGCAACATAACGAGCTGCATAAGCTGCGGAACGGTCTACTTTTGTTGGATCTTTACCGGAGAATGCGCCACCTCCGTGACGTGCATAACCGCCGTAAGTATCTACGATGATTTTACGTCCAGTCAGGCCTGCATCTCCCTGAGGTCCGCCAATAACGAAACGTCCTGTTGGGTTGATGAAATATTTAGTCTGCTCATCCAGCAATTCAGCTGGAACGACAGGCAGAATTACGTGTTCTTTGATGTCTTTTTGGATCTGCGCAAGTAGAGTCTCTTCAGCATGCTGAGTAGACACAACGATTGTATCAACACGTACCGGTTTGTCACCGTCGTATTCAATCGTTACTTGCGTTTTACCATCTGGACGGAGATATTCCAATGTACCGTTTTTACGCACTTCAGCCAAACGGCGAGCGATACGGTGGGATAATGCGATTGGCAAAGGCATAAGTTCAGGTGTTTCGTTCGTTGCAAAACCAAACATCAGACCTTGGTCACCAGCACCAATGTTCTCTGTTTCGCGAGCCATTTGTTCAGGGTCACGGTTCTCCAGAGCTGCGTTAACGCCTTGTGCGATGTCAGCAGACTGCTCGTTCAGAGAAGTCAGGACTGCACAAGTATTATAATCGAAACCGAACTTGGCACGAGTGTACCCGATTTCCTTAATCGTATTACGAACGATGGACGGAATGTCCACATATTCAGACGCGGAGCTGATCTCACCGATGACAAGCACAAGTCCTGTTGCTACGGAAACTTCGCACGCTACACGAGCGTTTGGATCATTCGCCAGGAACGCGTCCAACACGGCGTCCGAGATCTGGTCGCAAATTTTATCCGGATGTCCTTCAGTTACAGACTCCGATGTGAATAGATGTCGGCCTTTAATAGACATTGAAGTTTCAACCTCCCATAACGAGTAGTATGGCGATTGCCCGAACAAAACATTTACGTTGATTCGTTCACTGTACCCTCGAAAGCTTTCCGGGCGGAATAAGGACGCAGGGTCCGCAGTTACGAAGATAAGGATTTTTCAGGTAATAGCCTCAACAAAAAATCAACCTTTCCCTAGCGGAAAAGGTTGCGTACCTCAACTGCCATCTTAACGTATTTGTCAAGACGTGTCAAACGGATTGGGATAAGGAAAACACCCTATAAGTGCTGCTGTGCCTGGCGAATCAGCCTTTTGGTAATCTCTCCACCGACCGATCCATTCTCACGAGAAGTCAGATGGCCCCAGCCTTTATATTGCCCATAAGAGTGATCACTCACCTCACCCAGTTCAGAACCAAATTCGGTATCTGCACCAGCAAGACCTCTACCGCCATATCCCACATTCAGACCAAACTCAGCTGCAATTTCATACTTCATCTGATCCAACATCTGACGACTTTCGGGTACCACTTTGCGGTTACTTCTAGCCATGATTCCTGCACCTCCGATTATTGGTTGTGTACAGTTATAGAGTGAGCAGGAACAAGGATGGCTAGCCGTATTAATGTTTGTTAGAACTGGGTAATCTCAGCAATCCTTATTACGTAATTTTGAATAATTTCAGCTTACAATGCTCAAACTACTTCAAAGAATATCCACCACGAACCATAACGGTCAGACTGTATTTGTTGCCATCGAGAACTGTAATGCCTCGACCATCCTTTGGAAAAGAAAGCAGGTGATTGTTAGGTGCTTCCTGACCATTCGTCAAGTCTACCCCGTCCGTAAGATCGGCTACACCATTCGTACCTTCACTGACAATCACAGCCTTGCCGCTACGTACGATGAACTCCGCACCAGTTGCACCTATCAACTGTTGACCTGGTTTCACCATAACGATCTCAAGCGCATCCGAAGCACCGGATACTAGTGGAGGAAGCGTGGTATCGCCACCTGTGTTACTTGTGTTTCCAGTTCCAGTTGAGCCGGTATTGCTACCATTGCCTGCATTACTGTCTGCACCACTACTGGTATTACTACTACCTGTGGAAATCTTGCCACCCAGCGCCTGCTGAATTTGTTGATCTACATAACTTTTGGTAACTACAGGATCATCCGCTGTTCCCGGTTGAATTGTGCCTGCACCTATTGCCGTGTTGCTGTATACAGACCCGACCCATACGCCAACACCAATTGCCAGCGCAGCCAGGGATACTTTCATATAAGGTTTCATGTGATTTATTTTCCTCCTCTGGAAATCTATTAACTTTAACTATAGAGAAAAAATGTTGTGGGGACAAGCAAAACCTCGCTCGCGATTTCTCGGAAACGAGGTTTTGTCTGTATTCACAGTATAGTAGTTTAGATAATCTATCTACTTATTATTTTGTATTGTTGTTCCTGGAACCCTCTTCCGGAAACTCTGGTTCTTCTTTTGGCAGTTTGGACACATCGTAACTGTACCCTTGTTCTGCAAGACGAATCCGTTGGCCCTCAAACACATCATACAACGCTACGCGATATGAACCTCCACGTATTTTATCGAAGACAGTGTCATCTATGCTCCAGTTCAGCGTCTGATTAATACCTGTTTTCAGATCGGTTCCCGGCGTAAGCTCTTTATCAAACACTTTACCAGATCCATCTGTGAGAGAAAGGATCAATTTGTGTCCATATTCGCCGCTATCTACTGCTTCTTCCTGCGTTAACGAGTAAATCATCTCAATCTGAACCGATGTACCCCCTGTGAGATATGCTCTGATATTGCTGCCAGAGAATTTGTACGGATACAAATCAATATCGTTCAGGGAAGCCAGCACTTGTAATGTTTTTGGCTGTACTTCAAATGCCATCGCATTGACATAAGCCGTAGCCTCACCTTCACCAGATACAAATTTGTTGTCAGCCACACCTTCACCCACAATTAGTCGCATATCGGATGTTGACGTTACACTCTTCGGTACTTTCGCCCAGAAGGTCACAACACTCTTCTGACCCGGTCCTGGTACACGATCAGCCTGTTTAGCCGTTGCCTTGTAATACTGGCCATCGGCTGTTTTATAATATCCTACTAATTTTGCAAGACCGCTCTGACGCAATGATTTGTTCGTCATTTCGAACTCGGTATAGACAATATCCGACGAAGATCCCGGATATACATAGGTTCTGCGTACACCCAGCTCGGTTTCTTTTTCGGCAGTACCTTGAGTAAAGGTCTTCCCGGCACCTACATAAGAAAGTGGTTGAATTAAGCCTGACGTACTGAGGGTAATCCAATCATTTGTTTCTTCTTCGCTAACCTTCTCTAGTAAAGTCACTTCCAGACGGCTCATATTTAATTCCGATGGAATTTTGGTCAAGAGATAAGCTTCTGTTGTCATACCTGGGCCGAGCAACTTACCACCTTGCGCCCGAATCAGCTTCGTATCTCCATCAATCCGTGCGGAATCGATAGTGAACATCGCTTCCAGTTCGGGTAATTGAACCGTTTTGGCCGATGCGTTTCGAATGGTCACCTTGGCAGCAATAATATCACTGTCTGTCCATGGTAGGCGTTGGAGAGAGCCGACAGACACTCCGAATGTACCTTTGCTGTTCTTGATCACCGTTTCAGTAGTAAGCCCATCTCCACTAGTTACCGACTCCGGAATAGCATAGATTCCCACAGGATAGGAGAACTCAAAGCTGCTAGCATTCGTGTTTTCCTCCTTACTTTCTTCCTTCGTTATCGGAGTCATGACATACAGTTTGATTTTGTTGGTATCCCCATCACCTTGAATGGTAGTGATTAGCTTAATGGTCTTTGTTGCACCTGGCTTCAACTTCAGATCATCCAATGCCTTAGTCTCAATTGGATAAGCTGTACCATCTGCTGTTCGGATCTCTAATGCATATTTAGGAATCTTAACTTCTTTCTTCCCTTGGTTCTTAATAACCCATTGCATCGTTAGATCGTATTCTTCATTTTCTCCACGAACACGTGCAGATTCAAGAAGTGTGGATACAGGTTGGCCATCAATAGAAATGATATTCGGTTGGTTTACTGCTGTATCTACATTAGATTGACTAGCTTCTGGCAGTTGTAAAGCGGCCACAGGAAGGGCTGTCTTCTCTTCGCCTTGTTCTTCCACAAGCAGCAATTCGGACTTTTCGAGTTTCAACGCTGTGGGTAAAGAGGCCATTAAGCTCAATGTTTTATTGGCCTGTGCCTGAATACTGATGCCTGTACTATCTTTGTCCGGCGTTAACGGATAATTCGTACCATTCGGTGTACGCAAAATCCATTTGATATTCGGATTATCCAACAACTTATAGCTAATGTTATTGAGGTTCACGCCAACTTTGACGTATTGCTTCTTATCTTCACCCGGATATACTTTGATCCCGGACACCTTAACCTTGACGGCTGAATCACTCAAACGAACCGTTTTTGTCTTGCCTACAGGTGTTGTGATGCTATATGAAGCAGGAACGTTGAATTTTCCCAATGTGCTTTCATAGTTAGGTTTACTAAAATCCCATTTCACGATCAGGAAGTTTAGGTCGCTTAGCTTCACTTCACGTCCAACTTTCATGACATAAGTAAGATCAACCGTAGAACCAGGCGATACCGTCTTTTTCTCCTGATCCTTGGCAATCAATTTCGGAGAAAAGCTTGTCCCTCCTTTGGTCTTCACTTTGCTCCAATAATCGAGCATCATCATTGGTGTGCTGTCGTTGTTTTTATATGTCAGTGTATATGTTACCGTATTCCCATCGTCTTGAGACAAGAGATTTACATCCGTTAATTTCACGGTACTCCGCGCAGTGACTTTAACTGCTGGAACGTTGGCTAAAGTATGTACCACTTTTGTAACTGTGGATGTTTGTTCTTTCTTCGTTGTATTGGTAGTTGCATTGTTTTTCGATGTTTTATTTGAACTCGTCGACGTATTCGCAGCTGCTGCGATACCTCCACTTGAACTGATCAACAACATACTTGCCATTAAAGTCATCATGACCTTTTTATGATCCACTTCCAAACCTCCCATAAGTTGCTTGTTGCTTTATAGTATAAACGTTTGAGAGGGAAAGAAAGTTACGATGTTGTTGCATAAAAAGAAAAAGCTTACCCATTATGGGTAAGCTTTTTCTTAACTTACTAAGATTAGTTAGCAGTTACAGTTACAGCAACGTTGTTTGCAGCTGGAGCATTCGCTGTGAAAACAACATTTGAATTGTTTGAAGATACAGTGTAATTAGTCAAGTTGAATGCATTAGCAATTTTCAATGCAATAACATTGGAAGCTTCGCCAGCATTTACAGTAACAACTTTAGTTGTAGGTGTAGTACCGTCAGTGAAAGTTACCTTAACACTACCATTTGTAGTAGCACCAGTAAGTACTGGCAAAGTTACTACTTGTGGAGTACCATTTGTTGGAGCAACTCCAGCAGTAACTTGACCTCCTGTTGCAGTTCCAACACCTGTTGTATTTGGATCAGCTACGTTAATTGTAACAGTCTTGTCAGCAGCTGGTGCTGATGTGAACAATACACGTGCAGGGTTAGTTGGGTCAACAGTTAAAGTATAACCTGTGAAACTAGCTTGAGCAACAATCGCCGAAGCTACTTGTGCTGGAGTGGCATTAAGTCCTACAGTAACATCTTCATTAACTACTGGATTAGTTCCTTCTGTCAGAGATACTGTAATATCACCTGCAACAGTAGCCGGATTAGCAATTGTAACTTGGTTTACTTCTGATGTCCCAGTAGTTGACGCTTGGCCAGCAGTTGTAATAGTTGCAGGACTGAAAGTTACTCCTGTTACAGCAGCCGTACCGTTCTCAGTTGTTCTGTATACGGAAGATTCTTCAGCATGCTTAGTAATAGCATCAACGTTGCGAATCAATGTAGCATCTTTTGTAACGTTAACCAAGTAAGCAAAACCAGTTGGGCTAGTAATTGTTACAACAATATTGTTATCTTCAACAGTAGTATTGTAGTCTTTAAATGGAACCAGCGTTCCCTCGTCATTGGCACTTACAACTTTAAGGTTAGCAGCAAGCTCTCTTTGTACAGAGGAATCAAGATTCGTAGTAAACGGAATTACGAATTTACCACCAGCTTGTTTGATGATTTTGTTAGTAGGCAACAAACTTTCATCAATTTTAGGGCTAACAAAGCCTGAAGGAGTCAATTGTTTAACACCACTGTATTTATTGCCCGCATAAGACTGAATGGAGTGATTGTCAGCAATATTTACTTTACTATCCAAGCTAGTATCTGTATTTGTTTTCAGAGTAACTTTGTTGTCATCGATGGAAACAGAAGATACGCTAGTTCCACCTACATTGAAATCAGATGCAGAAGCATTTGCAATTGGCAAGTTGAATGTTACTTCAACAGTTCTAGCATCTTTTCTTTCTGCTGTTGCAGTGTCCAGCGTTTTTTGTGTCAGAACACTTCCGCCTGTAAGAGTACTAGTTTTAATGTAACCAGTCGATTGACCAGTTTTGGATTTCAATCCAACTACACTAACAAACTCTACAGAATTAGGGAAAACAACTTCTGTACCTTGAATTGTTTCAGGGAACACCAGAATTACAGTTTTACCGTTATTAGATACATTCAATGTAACTTCAGCTGGCAATACGATTTCTTGCAAATCGCCAGTTCCGTTTTTCTTGAATCCGATGTAGTAGTTAGATCTGTTGTTCAATGTTGCCAAGTCGATCTCTTTATCAAATGTGAGTGCGACTTTCTTATTAACACCAACCGCATTTACATCAACATTAGCAGCTTTCAATGCAGGAGCAGCGCTATCACTAGCAACAAATGTTCCTTCATATGGAGTCATAGTGTTTTTCAATGCAGTTTTGTCTTGAACACCGGATACTTTAAGTGAATAAGTTCCACTATCAAGTGGTGTTTTGTAGAATTCCAGATTGAATACTTTATCAGATTCACGAGTTACGTTACGAACCTGAATAGTATCATTGCCTTTTTTAACTGTATAGTATTTGATGTCATCAGCGTCAACTGCTTTGTCAAAACGTACAGTCAGGCGATTTGAAACTTCAGTACCATAAGATGCATCAATCAACTTAGGTTGAACCAAGTCTACAGTTGCAGTAACTTTATGCTCTTTAGTAGCATTAGCGTTACCGGAGTAGTCTTTAACATCAACATAAAGTGTAGTTTCGTATCCTGGGAGACGGTTTTCAGTGAAATCCACTTCATACACGTTTCCAGAAATTTGAGTTGCTTTACCTACTTTTTTAGTAGTTCCAGACAACCAGTAGAAGCTTTCGCTGTTAACTGTTTGTGGATCGATTTCTTCATCGAAAGTAACTGTTACTTTTTCCAATGTAGCAGTGATTTCAGTCACTTTAGGACCTTCATTATCAACTGCAACTGTGAAATCAGTAGTAGAAGCCAACGATTTCAGACCAGCGTAATCTTCGATCATGGAAACTGTCAATTTGTGAGCACCTTCAGAGATTGTTCCTGTGTAATCACGCAGGATTACTTCTCTATCGTTAGCACCCAGAGTTACGTTACCAACATAAGCTTTGTCATCCAATTGGAAGTTGCTGCTTGCTGGTGTTTTGATTGGCTCAGAGAAAGTTACTTTGATAACTTTAGTTCCCAGAGCTTTAACTTCTGTTACTGTTGGCAGAACATTGTCTGCAGATGTGAAGGAAACTTCACCTTGTGGCACTACAGTACCTGTAGAAGATTTAACGTTTTTCACAACAACTTTGTAAGTTGTTCCTTGAACAAATCTGCTGGACTCGTTCAACAATACACGAGCTGTTTTACCGTCAGACAGCAAAGTAACAGATTTAATGTTTTTAGACCCACCATCTACACTGTAGTTAGCTTTGTCAGTTGCAGTAGCTTTATCTACTTTACCGTCAAAAGCAACGTCTACTTCTTTCAGGTTAACAGAAGAAGCGGATTGTACTTTAGTTGCAGCTTCTACAACATAAGTAACTTTTTCAGTGAAAGATTTATCTTTGTAAGTAAATTTCACTTCAGTTTCTTTGTTAGCTTCAAGAGCTTTATCCAAAGTAACTTTTACAGTTTCGCCGTCACTGATTGTGAAAGTAACGACTTTACCGCCTTCACTTACTTCGTATTTAGTAACTTTCAAGCTTTGCGCTTGGTCAATTGCGTAAGCAGCGCCTACAAGCAATTCACGGGAAGCGTTAGCACCGAAGTTAGCTTTAGAATCGATCAAACCAGCGTTGATTGCTGCTTGAACGTAACCTTTAGCCCAATCAGCTGCATTGTTGTTAGTTTCAGCTGGGATTTCCAGGTCAAGTGCACGAGTCAAGATGGTAGCCATCTCGGAAACAGTTACTTTACCGTTGAAGTCGAAGATTTTCTTCTCAACGTTTTTACCTTCCATGATACCCGCAGCAGTTACTGCTTCGATGTAAGGTACAGCCCAGTTTTTAGCTGTGTAGTTTTTGTCAGTGTAAGAAAGAGTTCCAGTGATCTCTTTCAGACCCAGCAATTTAGTGATGACTTTAGCGAACTCAGCGCGAGTCATGTCTTTATCCAAACCTGCAGTACCATCTGGGTAACCAGTGAAGATACCTTTTGCTTTCAATGCATCAAACTGTTGTTGTGGTGAAACTGCTGTGTCACCGAATGCTACAGATGCAAACATCGAGAATGCCATTGCTGTAGACAATGCTACGGATAAAATTTTCTTCATAACCTTTTTTTCTCCTCCTTGGGTGTTCATAACATTTGAATTTTCTTTAATAGGGTCGCTCGTATTCCTCATATATTGTTGCACCCCCTTTCCAGAGTTGTGAGCAAGTTAATATAAATGATGTCTGTGAGCATATCACAGAAACTTGTAAACTAGGTTGTAAAGCAGAACCATACGAAAATAGAGTAGTTTCCTAATCCTACCTACGTATTATACAATGGGTCTTCCGAGTCGTAAAGCAATTTTTTCTAATAAATAGACAAGATTCTTCACGAGGTCAATCTTGGTAACAGGCCCAATGTTTTTGACTCTACATCTTAAACGCAGCAGATTTCAAAAAGTTGCGGATTCCACAAAAAAAGTTTTGAATTTATTTATGTATAGGTACAGTGCGGGTAAGATAGCCATTCAAAACCCATATAAAACATTGATGCAACTGTGTTCTTTCCAATATAAAGGGTGCTTCTTCTATGTTGCCAACGTTTATTTATACCCAGAGTTTCACACTATGAAGCGACAAATTCCACAATAAATAAAATAAAAAGCATCCCATTCTGGGATGCTTTTCGTACTATTCTGGTTATATAGGTTAGCGAATTTTCATCGCAAGGTCGATAATTTGAGCTCGCATCTGCGGATCACTGTTCAATCTCAGATACATATCATCGATTGGTTGTCTGTTCTCACGGTACGTTTTCTCATGCTTCATCGTCGTGTGAGACCATTCAATCAGTTCATTCTCAGCCAGAACCAGATTGTTATACGCATCATGGAAGCCAGTAGTCTGTACAAGCCCTTCCATCACTTCCTGAGAGATCTCCTCCGTCTTACGTGTATCTTCCAACTTTTTCTCCAGAATGACTGCCTGCTTCTCGAACTGTGTCTTTGCCTTCATGTAGCCCAGCTGGGCCTTCGAATAAATCGGTTTCATTAGCTAACTTCACCCTCTAGATCATTGTGTATTTACCGTTATTGTATCTTAAACTCTAGCAAATTACAAAAATAGTTATTGGTAAAAAACTTATTTCTTCTATTATAAAAGTGTTCTTATCAGTTATATAACAGTCATAAAAAGGACCTGCCCCTTTAGCGCAAGGGACAGGTCCTTCCTAAAATGCATCGATACTATCACATAAATTAACTCAAGTTTTTAGGGAATACTTTGGTACTCTTCTTGAGCAATTCAACCGCGATCTTACCTGCTTCTGCACGAGTCAGGTTTCCTTTCGGGTTAAATGCATACTGTGGTTTGCTTTGGCCGGTAACTGTTACAGGAGATCCTTCCATGATCTTCGCTTTGGTAACGGCTTGCACAGCAGGACCTGCGTAGTTCTCCATGCTGCCCGAGTCGATGAAAGACTTGGCCAATGCACTTTGGAGCTTGTTGTCATTTGCAGCTAACTTGAGCTCAAGTGCTCTCGCTATCATGACCGCTGCCTGTTCACGTGTGAGAGGACGATCCGGTCCAAACACACCATCGGTCAATCCTGTAATGATACCTGCTCTGGCGGCTGTCTCAATACTGTCATAATCCCAAGTATATGAACTTGTTCCAGGCGCCACATCTGTAAATGTTCTTCTGCTATCAGAAGTAATCGGAAGATTCAATCCTTTTACCAAAAGTGTGGCAAACTCTCCTCTGGAAGTCCGATCATCTGTTCCAAATTGTTCAAAACGCAATGGTGCCATAAATCCTTTGGCGTATAATGCATTAAGAATATTTCTGGCCCAACCGTGGTTCGTGATATCGTTGTAACTTCTTCTAAGCTTCATGACCTTATAGTACCCGAAATTATCGAACGGAACGGTTACTGTATGCTTCTTGGAATCCACTTCTCCACCAATACGTTTCCATTCTCTACTTGAAGAGTAGTAGAATACCGAGATTGTGGAGCCCGCGTCATCTACCACGTTAGAATCGTAAGTCAATGTCAATGTACCACGTTGAGATGGTTTGATTTTGCGCTCAGTTGGTGTTAATGGGTTACCATACAATGAATCTATAGTGTATGGACCTATCCCATTTGTTGGTTCTTTGTAGTTGTCAGTGCCTCTTGTGCCCGACTCCCCTAAACCTCCACTAATCCAGTAAATGTCTGAAATCGGACTAAAGTTCACAGAATCTCCCGTGATTGCCGAGAACCTTCTGTAATAATCATCCGGTACGCTTAATGGATTGGGATCTCCTTCTTCTGTTTTGAAACCAACAATACTTCCGTAATCGTTACGACGTTCCACAATACCAGTATTCGGATCTGCAATACCAAACAACAGTTTGTTATTAGGATAGAACTTTGCGATTCCACTGGTGTCTAAACTTTCCATTACCGTCCCTTTGGGGAAGCTTAGCTCGAGCTGTTTATTGAAGGCAGAGTACTTAGTGGCTACTTTAGGAGCCATATACTGTGAATCCACTCCGGTAGCACTAGTATAGTACACTTCAATTGTATTCGTTGTTTTTACACCATTACGATCAATTGTTAGTTTAATTTTGTTCACTTTATCGGATTTGAGTCCAACATAATCAAGAGCAAAACGGTCCGTTTCTGTTCCTTGAAGCTTTTTAGCTGTCTCTTTATCAATAATAACGGACGTTGCTCCCTCTGCCTCAATATCAAAATGAACAAAGTTTTTGTTGACAACAATCTGACTACCTGAAGTAGGTTGCGGAGCTATAATACGATAACCTGCAGCTTCTCTGACCACTTCTACTTTTTGACTTGTCTTTGCTCCAGTTTTGTTGTAAAGGTCCAGTGTGTAGATGTATGTCCCTGGCGTCTCAGCTTTCAGATCTCTTAACCGTACAACAAAGTCCTTTTGATTTCCGGCACGATCCACAATAACATTACCATTGTTCAGGGCATACTCCGGAGAAATTATTGGATCTGCCCAAGTTGTATTACCTGCCGATCCTTCTGGTATATTCACGTCAAAAATAGTTTGAGTCCCCATACTCAGGCTCATTCGAATAGCCCCTGCACCACGTATTGCCAAGTCGAAATTTTTAAGGCTGGTCGTGTATTTCTTGTCGGCAAATGTGAAATCCGTGGACAGGTTAAACAGGTTTTTCACCCATTGATCATCCGGATTATACGGATCAAGGAATGTGGAGCGATTTTTACTTGGTGCAGGCTGGAAATTGTTGATTGTCGATACATTATTATCATTAATGTATATGCGCAATTCTTTGGTTACTTCATTCAGCTGGCCTTTCTCTCCAGTTCCTGTACCCGTTAATACGATGCGGTTTTCCCCAAAGAATAAAGGTCCATTATCCCCGTCAATGTCAATTTGAACGTCTTTAAAGCTTCCGTCCGCGCCCAAAGTCAACTGTTTTTGAGTCGTGTTTGCTGCAGGATGTGTCGAATACACTTTTACACCATTTGCGAAAATCTCTGCTACAAAGTACTTGCTATCTAATGTTGCAAAGTCAACGTACTTACCTTCAACCAATAATTTATCTGTTTTTTTGGAGTTCATGTCATACGTCTGACCATCCGTCAGGTTGCTCACGAAGATGTAGTTTTTGGATGCAAACGAGATCGTCGCATTACGACTTGATGTTGATCCAGCAAACTTGAACTGAACGGTTTGATTTCCGTTTTTGAAGCCTTTGATTTGATAGATGTATTTAGTTGGTGATACTTGTATCGGTGGTGAGAGCTCAATCGAGCTTGTGCTTCTTGGAAGATATTCGGCTGTCAACACACTTCCATTAGGATTTCTGCTGGTTTCTACGAGGATATAGAAATCCGCAGAAGTGACACTTGAACCCGAAAGAGGCACCCCTTCTGGTGCATCACCAGAGCCGCTATAGTCCTTAAGATATTTTAAATTCGTAATAACTGTTTCATTCTCTAGATATTGAAAATTCATATTTACACTTGCTGTGTTTTTTCCATACTTCACACTCAACGAATGATTTTGCAAGCGATCGATCGTAGTATTAGGGGCAGTTCCTGATTCTGTAAACTTCAATGATGGTATTTTAAACGAAATCAGAGCATATGAAGGCGTGTTGATTCCCACACTAGGAATGGGTTCAATTTTTGGAACAATGCCACTCAATGCGCCATCCACCGAGATTTCAGGAACAGCAGTTGTTTTATCATCCGGCAAAAGTAATTGAACAGTTACACTGGCTTGTAATGGGTCACCTCCATAAGTAGGCCTTTCCGATAGCATACTCTGCGATAGTCCATCCGAACCCTCATTCAAATCCAGTTGAGAGAATGGATTTTCCTCATCATAGTAGAGAAGAGAATAAGTGTATTTATTTTTGTCTACGCCGCTTTCAATTGTGATGATTAGATCATTCTTGCCTGCCTTCAATCGAAGCATTGGCGAGAAAAATGTGCCATCTTGTTGAGACAATGCTGTTGGTAATGCCTCACCATTATTCAAACTTACTGTTACTTTAGAGGAGTTGTGGGCTACACCTTGAATAGTCACATCACCCGTATCTACAACAACCTGTGATCCTTCATTTAGATCAAGATTATCGGCTCCACCCAAAACTTGCAGCTTTTCAATGTATGGTACAGAGTCATACAAGATATAGAAGCTTTCAGAACGTTCGCTTGGTCCCTGGGAACCGGTAAACGTTACTTTGTTCATTCCGGGAAACAATGTAAGTGTTGCTTTAAAACGATTGTCTGGCCGATCTGGATCAACCGTTACAACCGCTGGTGCTACTCGCGTGCTGTCTGGAACCCAAGTGCCATCCTTTAGATTCATCAGTTGAACGTTGGCACCCAATGTAGAGCCTGTTACGTTAGTGAACGTACCCGTTACCGCCTGTTCACTGTTAGTTACAACAAAAGCAGTTGAACGTGATAGCACATCCAAGCCAGTTCCACTCATTTTGAGACCTACTGTATTTTTCAATTGGACGTTCCCAGCATTATCTGGAGTAAAATAACTCGTCTGTCCTGCCGCCGACGCGACTGGTGCAAGGCCTGCTGGTATTAGAGATACAACCAGTGCCACCATCATCAGCCAAATCATCGGCTTCTTCGTACGCTGCATGCAATCATCTCTCCTCTATTTAAGTCAGTTAACTTTTTTATCGGCCGAAAGGTTCCAATTATTTAGTAAAAACAGCAAAATAAACAAAAAACCTTGTCCACGAGGGACAAGGTTTGGGTTGAAAGAATATTCAATAAGATCAGTAAACGAGCGTTTCTATTTAGGATTTCGAGCGGGTCTCCGGGTTCAACTTGACGCGCATACGCATCAGGAAGTTAATGACCGGCCTTCTGGTTTTGCTTACAAGTCCAATGACTTCTGCTCCAACCTGGAGGAAGAACATCATGATACAGATCACGACGAACGTTACCCAGTTGGCTTCGAACATCGCAGCGGAAGATTGGATAATCGCCAGTACACCGAAGAATGCGGCAATACCGTAGATGATCAGAACCGTCTGACGGTGACTGAATCCAAGCTCACGCAGGCAGTGATGCAAGTGACCTTTATCCGGTGAGAAAATCGGTTTCCGTTGTACCGCACGACGAATGATCGCGAAGAAGGTATCCGAGAGCGGCACACCGATAATGATCAACGGTGTAATGAAGGACACGACAGCAATTTGTTTGAATCCAAGCATGGACAGCATTGCCAGAGAGAAACCAAGGAATAGAGATCCCGTATCCCCCATGAAGATCTTGGCCGGGTGGAAGTTGAAGAACAAGAATCCAACAATACTACCAAGCAGTACAAGACACATCAAGGCAATCATCATGTTACCCATCAGGAAGGACATCACGGCAATGGTACCAATGGCAATACCGGATACACCAGCAGCCAGACCATCCAGACCATCAATCAAGTTAATCGCATTCGTTACACCAACGATCCAGAGAATCGTCAGCGGAATGGACACCCAAGCTTCCAGTGAGGAGTAGGCATCCTGAAAAGGAATATTTACGAAGTCTACACGGATATTGAATCCGAATACGACTACAGCAGCAGCAACAATTTGTCCGAGCAGCTTCACTTTGGCTGACAGTTCAAAACGGTCATCCAATGCACCAATCAGTACGATGATCGATCCACCAATCAGAAAAGCACTGACAAAGCTCATGTCTCTTGTCGTAAACCATGCCGATACAAAAGGAAGCAGTGCAGCAACGGTAATGACAAATGCCAGGAAAATCCCTAGACCACCAAGACGTGGCATAATCCGAGTGTGCACTTTACGAGCATTCGGCGTATCCATTGCTCCAATTCTGACTGCGAACTTTTTGACAAGTGGTGTCAAGGCAAGAGCCAGTCCCATTGACACGATAAATCCAATGATAAAGATCGCTACCATTTGAACATTCGACCCCCAATTATAATACCTGTAAGAAATTATAAATCCCCTGATCTCTTTTTATATATAAATTATTGTTCGTCACTTTTAATAAAAATACCATTTGCACTAGAACGGAGAGGGCAGAAATAACCTGTAGAAGCGAAGCGTTCGCCTTTATCACGGGATTTCAACCTTAGAAAGGTTGATAAAAGAAATCCAGGGATAACAGCGATCAAAGGTTATTCTAACATCGAAGTGGCCATGTGCAACTAAAAGTTTTTATTTGAGTGGCACACATGTAATCCGGAATGAATTATACGCTGATCACAGGCGAAATGCCAACCTCAATTTTTAGCAAAAACGTGCATTTTACTCGTAATAGCCTAATTTTAACGGACTTTAGTCACGTTTTCTTTGTCCCGCATCACTTTGACAGCGAATTTCGGAAGCGCAAGCATTCGGCCAGCCCGGCTAGGTTCCCGAAGTAGACGATAAAACCATTCCAGTCTTAACTTTTGGAACACTTTAGGTGCACGTTTGGTTTTGCCCGAAATCACATCAAAGCTGCCTCCAACCCCCATGGTAACGGGAACCTGAAGCGCGTCTTTGTACTTGTGAATCCACGGTTCCTGCGTGTCTGCCCCACGTGCAACAAACAGCAGATCAGGTGCAGCTTCACGGATGGAAGCGACAACCTGCTCGTCCTCAGCCGGACCAAAATAACCGTCGCGATAACCTACAATTCGAATCGCCGGATATTGCTCTTGTAACCGAACTGCCGTTTCTTGAATCACCTCAGGTGTGGAACCGAGCAGATACACGCCCCACCGATAGTTTTCTCCAACACGCAGCAATTCATGTAAAAGCTCAAATCCAGGTACCCGCTCTGCCACAGGCTCCCCACAATAATTGGCAGCCCATACAACCCCTGTTCCATCGGGTACAATCATTTCCGCAGACTGCATAACCTTCATCATCGCCGGGTTTTCCAGCGCGGCCATGACCATGATGGGATTGGCTGTAATGACTTGGTGCGGCTGTTTTGTAAGCACTGCTTGGCGTAGAACCTCCACCGTTTCTTTCATCGTTAGTTTGGAAAAAGGAATACCATAGATTGAAACGGTAGGTATTGGTCCGGTCTGATTCATCTTATTTCACCCTTTGCGGCCTAAATATTTAATAATTTGCTGAGCAGGCACTTTGGCTTCCTGCTTCAATTCGGTAATGCCTTCTTCATGTTCCTTCAGCCACTGTGAACGCTGATCCAACAGGTTAGCCACCGTCTTCGCCAGCTTATCCCCATCCAGCGCATCCGTACTGCCCACGGTTTCACTATCCAGACGCAGCATGAACTGATCAATCTTCGGATCATACGAGATACCAACGGGTGGAACATACTGTGATGCTGCATAGATCAGACTGTGCAGACGCA
Source organism: Paenibacillus sp. O199 (assembly GCF_001636635.1). Lineage (NCBI taxonomy): Bacteria > Bacillati > Bacillota > Bacilli > Caryophanales > Paenibacillaceae > Paenibacillus > Paenibacillus sp. O199. The sequence goes on along the minus strand of NZ_LGRP01000036.1, from coordinate 18,784 downwards.
TGCCGATAACGACATCACAATTGCTGACTTCCTGAAGCATCAGCTGCGGATCGGTGAGATCCTTGGTAATACTTACTTCGCTACCCTTGTTACCGAGGTCACCGAGCATTTCCATGACAAAACGCGAAGCCTGCTCATCAATCGGTAAGTGAAACGGCATAAAGCGCAAGTGAACGGCCTTTTTGGAGCAAAGCTTCTTGAGTCCAGCAGCAATGGCTGTAAGCTCTTTACGATCCGACTCCCAGAAACGTACGGATACGCCGATCACCGGGAGTTTGGTATGAACGCTTGCTCCTTGAGCATTAACCGCGATTGAACTTACTTCTTCCGCTTTGGCTTCAGGCAACGGCAGACCCATCACCGGGTCAGGAACCACATGAATCTGATTCCACTGCAATCCGAGCCCGCGCAAATATTCAGCAGATTGTTCATCACGCACAGATACATAATTACAGGCTTTGAAGACCGAACGAATCATCGGATTGAATATTTTGCGTTTCACAGGTCCAATGCCCTGCGCATAGATAAATGTTGGTTTTTTCAACCATTGGGCCAGTTTGATGACACCCAGGTAGTAAGGGATAGATTTCAGTCCAGTTGCATCCTGCAGCAGACTTCCTCCTCCACTTATTAAACCATCACTTTCCTTGATCGCTTCGCGAACTTCCTTCAACTTCATCCGATGTACTGAACGTACACCATACATTGAAGTGGTCCACTCCGGATCACCGGAGAGCACAATCGGCTCAATCGTGACATTCGATCTGTGACTCTCCTCTTCCAGCGCAGTCAAAATTGACTTTAGTACCGCTTCGTCTCCACTGTTGTGGAATCCGTAATATCCTGAGATGACTAACTTTTGAGAAGTGGTGACCATTTTTTCCAACATCCTTCCGCTACTTGCCACACACCCACAGCAACGATACCGAAGATTAAGCCAAGTCCCAATCCCATCACTCCACGAATGAGTGACAATACAGCTGGCGTATGGATATGCGCGAACGTATCCACCATGGACAATTGTCCAATTGCTGCAATAATGAGCACAAAGATGACTTTACGATATTTTAAAGCGGCGAACACGCCAACGATAAACAGCGGGTGTCCCAGCATAAATTCTTTGAATCTTGGCCGCACGCCGAATGTATCTTCCAGCGTAGTACGCAGGAACATCTCGAACGGTGTAACCGAACCCGAGTTGCCTGTACGGCTCAAATAATAGTATCCAACCACAGCAGCAACCAGTGCCAATACAACCATCAATACGTTAATCGGTGTACGAAGAATATCCTTAATTTGTTTAATGGAGAACGTACCCGAACCACGGTAAAACACAATATAAATCGCTACCAGCGCCATAGGTGCAAAGTGTAACAAACTCACGCCTCGGAACTGGTTGATCACCAGACTGTACGTAATACTGTTCAGCAATGCGATGACAAAAGGCACCGCCAGGAACGACAGAATTGACGTTCTTACATATAAGAATATCGTTTGTGCCAGTCGACGACCCGCAGGCGCGTCTGGCTGACGCTGCTGCTGATAGTTCACTGTACGAACTGCCAGTACCATTGCGATGGTCGGAGCGCTAATGGCTACCAGTAATGCAATTCCTTGCTCCAGCAAAGTCGGTTTGAGCAAGAATAATCCGGCACTACCCACCAGAGCCAGCGCAAATACCAGCAATGTCAGCAGTGGTACAAAATATGAAACCATAAGCGTAATCATTGCGATTGCACCAATCAGAGCAACCAGCTTGGCATAACGCTGAATGGAAGAATCTTTCACCGTGAACGCTTCAGCTTGTCCGAGTTCAAAGCCGTGTTTGCCCATACGTTCAATCGCATGACCTGGCTCACCCAAACTGTTGATCAGATTATCAATCGGATTGGTGATCATGGCTTTGGCCGTATTCCGACTTGGCGAAGCATTCATATAAATCATCCGAATGTTGCGGTCTTTAGTAGCCAAAACAAAACGGTCAGCAATAGTGTCTACATCCAGATTGGCATCCCCGTCACTTAAGGAGTACAGACGAGTTACATTGTAGTCAATTTTATATGAAAGAGTCTCAAAACCGGATTGTGGTTTCTTCAAATTCTCAATAGCCGCCAGTCCAATATGGTGCTTGTTCAGCAACTGGGCAAACATATCGATACTCTTCATCTCTGCATTATCATTGTACCCTTTCACAGCATCACCATCAAACAAGATGCGTTTTACCCCGTTCTCTTCGAAGAAGGTAAGCAGGCGTTCCATGGATTCCTGATTATAAGGCACACTGTCTGAGATCCGTGGCAAAATGTAAAATCCTTTATCACGCAGCATCTTCACGGCAACCGGATCTGGCTGCAAAGGCTGCATGTTGGCGTTCTCCGGTGGAGTCTGCAATATTAAGCCGCTACGACCTTCATATTCCCATGGAAGCACAGGAATCTCCCGATCGGCGAACGTTTGTTCAATGATAGGGGTATACGTTTGTGCATTTTCCTCGTTTGTGAACAGCACATACGTGTAATTATCGTTAGCAGGAATGACATTTTTGGTCATGTTCGCAAGATCCTGCCCGTTATATACCATCAGACGGCGGGACTTCTTCAACTCATCCAGTGTACTTTCAAACACCGCCATGGTTGTCACTCCGGCGTCTTTTAACCGAGTCAGTTGTTCATTCATAAAGTCTTGCGGATGGGCCTGATAAGCCGAGATATCCAATAGCCCCCGATAATTGAAGACAAGCTCCACCTTTTTGGCGGAAGATTCCGTCTGTACCCGATCACTGATGACAGGGATGGAAGCAATCAAACCGATAATGACAACAATCCACAGCCACTTCCGTGAAGCGGTATTCCAATAAAGCCATTTTTGACGCACTACATGTACCTCCTCAAGTGTTGGAACCAAATGCACGTTCAGCTCATGATTTTCATTGCATAATAGTGAATAAATACCGGATACAAACAGCTTGTGTCAACAAACGTGCATCTATCCGCAATTCATCCAAAATAGACGTAGGAATTCACCTTTTTACCTAAAAGAAAAGCCCCTCCGCCAACCAACCTTACGGTGCGGAGAGGCTTTCTCATGTTCTTGCTCAGTACTGCATTCGTATTTATTGTGCGTCTACACGCGTCATCACCGTAGTAGCCAAACGTTCAATACGGCTTTCGGCGTCTTCGAGGTCCTCTCCGCGCACAGCGAAGTATACTTTGATCTTCGGTTCTGTTCCCGAAGGACGCAGGCAGAACCATGATCCGTCTGCCAAAATAAATTTTAGAACGTTCTCTTTAGGCAAGCCATCCAAGCCAAGGGAGTAATCCAGCACATCTTGTACAGCGATGCCGGCTACTTCTTGTGGCGGATTAGAACGCCAGTCGGTCATTTTCGCCTGAATTTGAGCTACGCCATCCTTGCCTTTCAGCGTACGGGACTCCAGCTTCTCCAGGAAATATCCGAATTGGCTGTACAGCTCTTGCAGGACATCATAGAGCGTTTTGCCTTGGTTTTTATAATAAGCAGCTGCTTCAGCAATCAGCATTGCAGCCAGGACTGCATCCTTGTCACGTGCGTAGCTGCCTGCCAGGTAACCGTAGCTCTCCTCATAACCGAACAAGAACGTATGACTGCCGGTTGCTTCGAACTGGTTCATTTTTTCACCGATATATTTAAAGCCTGTCAGGGTGTTCATCACTTCTGCACCGTAATGCTCAGCAATGACCGCTCCCATCTCGCTTGTTACAATCGTTTTGACAACTGCACTGTTCTTCGGCAGCTTACCTGTCTCTTGCAAACGACTCAACACATAATGCACCATGATCGCTCCGGATTGGTTACCCGACAGTACGAAATACTTGCCATCCTTGTCTTTCACTACTGCACCCATGCGGTCTGCATCCGGATCTGTACCGATCAGAATGTCCGCACCCACAGATTCACCCAGCTTCATTGCAAGCGTAAATGCTTCGCGCTCTTCAGGGTTAGGGGATTTCACTGTGGAAAATTCAGCATCAGGCTGTTCTTGCTCTGCCACAATGTGAACCTGCTCAAAACCGATCTGTTCCAACACACGACGTACAGGCACATTACCTGTTCCGTGCAGTGGAGTGAAGACGATTTTGAAATCACGGCCGACGCCGGATTGAATCAGGTCCCGACTGAGGCTCAGGCTGGCAATGGTATCAACAAATGCCTGATCTTCCTCTTCCCCAAGCCATACGAGCAATCCTTGAGCCTCGGCTTCTTCCTGCGTCAGCTTTTTCACATCCGCGAGGGAAGGAACTTCCTGAATGTATTGAATGACTTTCTCCGCTTCGTGTGGTACCAGTTGGCCACCCTCGTGGTTGTATACTTTGTAGCCATTGTATTCAGGAGGATTATGACTTGCTGTCACCACAATACCGCCGGTTGCTTGCAGATGACGTACACTGAAGGAAAGCTGAGGCGTAGGACGCAGGGATGTAAACAACTTAGCCACAATGCCATTTCCAGCCAGAACCAAGGCAGCATCCAGTGTGAACTCAGGTGAGAAATGACGGGAATCATGCGCGATCACAACAGAAGGTTTACCTTCTTTGTCACCATGCTGCTCCAGCAAATAACGGGCAAACCCTTGCGTTGCACGACCCACGGTATAACGGTTCATCCGGTTGCTTCCCGCTCCGATCACACCACGCAATCCACCTGTACCAAACTCTAGATTTCTGTAAAAACGATCCTCCAGCTCTTTCGGCTGATCCTGCAAATCACGAAGCTCCTGTTTCGTCGCTTCATCAATCGAAGCATCCTCCAACCACTGCTGCAATGTTTGTGCTGCTGTTGTGCTTAACTGTTCCATTCCTGCAAACCCCTTCCTTCTATATAAAATTCAATGAACTGCTGAACGATACAATCATTAGCTTGGGTCAGACAGTGCGAACATGATCTCGCCTTCAGCTACCACTTTGTCGCCTACTTTGGCTGTAGCCTTGCCTTTACCAATTGAACCTTTGAGACGCGTAATTTCCACTTCCAGCATCAACGTATCTCCAGGCACAACTTGTCCACGGAATCGGAAATTGTCCAGTCCCGCCAAAAAGCCGATTTTGCCTTTGTTGCCTTCCAAATTAAGAATGGCTACTGCACCGACCTGTGCCAGAGCTTCTGTAATCAACACACCCGGCATTACCGGATACTCTGGAAAATGACCAATGAAGAAAGGTTCATTAATGGTTACATTTTTCAAACCAACGGCACGTTTGCCATCCTCTAACTCTACAATCTTGTCCACCAGCAGAAACGGGGGACGGTGTGGAATAATCTCTTGGATCTGTTTGATATCGAGCACAGTATAATCTCCTCTCGGGATGTTTATATGAGAATTCTCCATCATAAAGTTCTCATGTGCGCACAGGTGACCGTTACGGTTACGGATCGTTCTTTCGATCGCTGTTGTTTCCGAATGTTCTGAACTATTTTCAGATGAATAACATTCGGAAACAAAGGCGAGCGCTTCGCTTCTTTCGAACGATTCCGTTCCCTCCACTGACTTTAGTGCGGACATGGAAAATCTGATTATGATCAAGTCGGGCCTCATATAAAAGGTTTTTAATTTTAATGTTGTATGAAAAGCATATTTTCGGTTAACACTAGTTATATCCTTCATGACTGCAGTAGTGAAGGTTGAGATAAGGGGTCTCTCTTCGCGATGACGAATGTCTTTCGCAGGGGAGGCCTCTTTTGACGTCAAACGTCAAACGTCATCCATCATTATACTGTTTTCAACGCCAAAAAGAAAACTCCTGCCTGCGCAGGAGTTTTGCATATATCGTTCATCTACGGAGCGAACACCAAATCATATACATGTTCCCATGTACTCCACTGCAATACGGAACCGATATCCTGTTTGCCCAGTACCACGTAGCCAGCCACCAATCCGCCAGCGAGGGCAAGAACAAGCAGGACCGGAACCAGAAACCATCTTGCGATGCGCCATCCACTCTTCTTCTTCTTGACTTTCGTCTTATCCGGCTTGCTGTTCTGCTGCTGTGTATCTGTCATCACATTCACCTTTTATGCTCTCATATTGTTGGCAAGACCCGCCATGGAATCACTGGATGTCAGCGCACGTGCCGCCAGTTGGTAAGTCCGCTGTCCTTGCATCAGCAAAGCCATCTCTTGTGTCAAATCCACGTTGGACTGTTCAATGTATCCTGCACGGATCATGGCTGTCGCTTCACGTGTAGCTGCATTGGCTCCAAATACATCATCCTCGGTCAGACCCGCATCCAGACCAAACAGGTTATCCGCATACTGCACAAGACCTTCCGGACGCTCAATATCAACGAGTTGCAATTGGGCTCCAATCGTTGCATTGGCTTCATTGCCACGACGGATCAACAGATTGCCTTTTTCATCAAATGCAACCTTGCTGTTATTCGGTGCCGTAATGCGATTACCTTGACGATCCAATGCAAAGTGGCCTTCGCCATTGACCAATACCATCATGTCTGGCGCATTGGGATTCGTTTTGGGTCTTGTATCAGGGACAAAATGGAATGAACCCTGACGCGTCCACATTTTCTCACCATTTGCTTCAACGGCAAACATCGCATTGCCTTCAATCGCCAGATCGGTAGGACTACCTGTCTCATTGAGCGTACCCTGACTCATATCCTTTGTCACATCAGCCAAACGTACACCAAACCCGAGGTTGTATCCCATCGGGGTCGAGCGTCCATCCAGCTTGTACTTGTCCGGTTGCTGCTGCACACGTGTCAGTACATCTTCGAAGGCTGCTTGCTTACTCTTATAGCCTGCCGTATTCACGTTGGCAATATTATCGGAAATGACATCCAGACGCTGCTGTATTCCGGTCATGGAAACCATTGCACTAATCATGGAATTATTCATTCGGTGGTTACCCTCCCTGTTTCCTGTCCACCCTCCCAAGCCCTCCCTAGTAGGGAGGGCCCCAGATGGCGCTGCCCTCTGGACTCCCGAAACAGGCGGATTAGGTAAGTGGGGTACGATCTTGCTAAGTGACGGTGGTGTGTGCGCGCCGCGACTGCCGGGCTATGATTCCCGCCATAGTTTCACATGGCTGAATCATAGCCCGGCACGCTCTTTATGCGGCGTGTAGCTCCGCGTGGTCTCTCCTTGCTTTGCTTCGCAAAGGACTGTCGAGACCGTCGCTGCGCTCAGCTTAATGCTGCGCAATCCTCGCATAAGCTCGGCTGCGGTTAGGCTTTTGCGCTCCGCGTGGTCTCTCCCTGCTTTGCTTCGCAAAGGACTGTCGAGACCATCGCTGCGCTTAGGATAATACTGCGCAATCCTCGCATAAGCTCGGTTGCGGTTAGGCTCTGCGCTTCGCAAAGGGCGTTTGCCTCTTCGCTACGCGGCTATATTATACGTTGGCGTTATACACGCCCAACTTCATTGACGGCTTTATCCAGACTGCGGTCGTAGAATTGTACGACCTTCTGGTTCGCTTCATATGCACGGAATGCTGCGTTCATATCTACAGTTGCCTGTGATGCATCCACATTCGAACCTTCCAGGTAGCCCTGACGGATCTGCACATTATCACCGGCAGCCATCATCCGAGCGGTTGCTCCATTCTGATCATTCAGGCTGAAATTACCATCGCCTTGACGTACCAGTTGGTTGGGTTGATCGATGACGCTGATTCCCAATGTGACTCCTGTGGGTGCACCCGTCTCTGCATTGACGAGACGACCTTGCTCATCCACTTTAAATTGGTCTACCGAGCCTGTCAATACAACAGGTTGTCCATTATTATCCAGAACCTGTGAACCTGTTGAGCTGAGCAGCTGTCCAGTTCCTGTAACCTCGAAGTGACCATCACGTGTATATCTTCTGTTGCCTTCTGCATCCTGTACTGTAAAATACGCCTGAGGTTGGTAAGTTACCGTGCCATCAGCTCGTACAAATTTGCCTGAACCGTCAAACGGGACAGGTTGTCCTGTCTGTGGATCATTCACGGCCAGATTGGACGAAATGGCAAAATCACTCTTTTGCCCACTTTCCATAATGGCTCCCTGCAAATTCATGGACAAACTTTCTTCCGCGAACACACCTGTGTTCAGCTTGCCCAGCCGCTTTGTCGGAAGATTGGCATCTCCGCCTACCAAAGTAATGAGCATTTCCGGGAAAGAACGGCTTACGCTGTTCACTTGTTTATATCCCGTTGTGTTCATATTTACGATGTTCTGCGTTGCGGTGTCATGGCGGCGTTGTTGCGTAATCATTCCCGCGGTAGCGGTGTACAGACCTCTTAACATGTATTAACCCCTCTCCTCAAGCGCTTGTCCTGCATTACAGGATGGCTACTTGTCCGTTCTGCTTCCGAAGCTTGGGCGAACCTTTGCTTTTTATATCGGCAGATTAGAACTTTTTCTTAACTACTTGATCCAAATTATTCAACATAATGCCTGTTCCCTTCACGACACAATGCATCGGATCCTCTGCAACCCATACCGGTACATGCAATTCATTGGACAACAGTTCGTCCAGTCCGTTCAGCAAAGCGCCTCCACCTGTCAACACGACACCTCGGTCAATAATGTCTGCCGCTAATTCTGGTGGCGTCCGCTCCAATACCGACTTGGCTGCCACGATAATAGATTGCACGGAATCCCATAGCGCCTCTTGCACTTCATTTCCCGACACCGTTACGGTAACAGGCAAACCGGATACCATATCCCGTCCGCGAATGTCCATCTCTGTTTGACGACCACCCGGATGCACGGAACCAATCGCAATTTTGAGATCTTCGGCTGTACGTTCACCGATCATGAGCTTGTATTTGGCTTTGATAAACTTGGTAATCGCTTCGTCGAACTTGTCCCCTGCGACTTTAATAGAAGAGGCGGTGACTACGTCGCCCATAGACAGGACTGCAACGTCAGTCGTTCCGCCGCCGATATCCACGACCATATTGCCGCTCGGCTGAAAAATATCCATCCCCGCACCGATCGCTGCCGCTTTCGGCTCTTCTTCCAGAAATACTTCTTTGGCACCGCTGCGCTCTGCAGCTTCACGGATAGCCTTCTGCTCCACGGAAGTAATGTTGGTTGGTGCACAGATCAGAATACGCGGGTGGCTGTACCAGCTTCTTGCCCCCACACGATTAATGAAATGTCTAAGCATAGCTTCCGTAATCTCGAAGTCCGCAATAACACCGTCACGCAGCGGTCTAATGGCAACAATGTTACCTGGAGTACGCCCCACCATACGACGCGCTTCTTCCCCAACAGCAAGGACCCGCTTCGTATCGCTTTCAATGGTCACGACGGAAGGTTCATCGAGGACAACCCCACTTCCTTTCACGTGAATAAGCACGTTTGCCGTGCCAAGATCAATACCGATATCCTTGCTAAACATAAAAGAGCCCCCAAAGTGATATTATTTGGTCAGCGTATCCTGTGAAAAAGAGTCCCTTATCACGTCACCGCTCGTTCGACAAAGTGCAACATATATATGTAAAAATCGGGCTGATAAGATGTCATAATTCGATCCTGTACCAGCTTTTAACATATCATACTTCAGGGGAGGGATTCAATGCATGTGTGAGCTTTTTGGCCTACGTCTTTCCGCAGGTCTCTACGATTTAGCGGAAGCCAGCACCTCGCGTTTTTTACCGCTTGTTTTTTTGTATTTAATTTTGGTCGCTTCACCGCCCCGCAAATGACGGATGGACTTGTGATACTCCAGAATGTGTTTCACCTGGTCAGCAAGATCAGGGTTAATTTCCGGCAGACGCTCCGTCAGATCCTTATGCACAGTACTCTTTGACACGCCGAATTCCTTGGCAATGGTACGGACCGTATTCCTCGTCTCAACAATGCAGCGACCAATTTTTATGGTCCGTTCCTTGATGTAATCGTGCACGCTCCCGCCTCCCTACTGTGTGGATAGTTTGGTACATTATATGAGGAGCATGCCTATATATTCGCGGTTTAAAGGTGTGACAAGCTTCGAAGGTCCCATTATTTTCTGAAAAGCACAAAAAGAGCAGAGGAGAATTCCCTCTGCCCGTCATGTTGCTGCGGTAAAAATCATTTTATTTTTCCGGAAGATATCCTTGCGGGTTAACCGGTTGTCCGTCTTCGTAAACTTCAAAGTGAAGGTGGTTGCCCAGCGTTTTTTCCAGTTCATTAACGCCAGCCGATGCAATTGCATCTCCTTGCTTCACTTCATCATCCTGTTTCACTTTGACGTCAGCCAGGCTTTGGTATACGGTTTTGAGGTTATCACTGTGTGTGATTTCCACAACTTGACCTGTCAGCGGGTTTTGTTCAACCCGGGTAACTTTTCCGCCGAGTGCTGCTTTGACTTCGAACGTTTTGTTATCCCCACGTGCCAGATCTACACCCGTGTTCGGAATAAATGTGTCATTGTACTGCACCATCGCTGCTTCATGTTCCTCAGTTGAAGCTTCGTTGTCATAGAAAGGTTTTACTACCGAAATTTCGGACGGAACCGCTACCGGCCATACAAAATTCTCCGACTTTGCAACAACTTCCACACTTTCCTGTTCTCCGTTAACCGCTGTTCCTTCTGTACCCGATGCGCCCGTTTCTACTACCCCACTTGTAGGGTCCGAGTTCAGCGTTTTGTCGCCTGTGCCCTGATAGACCCACACTAAGGTTAGTATAATGCCTGCTGCTGCGATGTAGGCTGCCGGGAAGACCCAACGTTTGGACATTGCTCTTTTCCATGAAGAGGGCTGGCTAGCCGGTACTCCTTGAGTTGTTTTAGGAGTTTCTTCTTGGCCTGTTTTTTTGTTTTGTTCATTCATCTTAATCACCTCAGTAACAAGTGTTACCGGGTGCAACTCTTTTATACACGCGCGACTCTAATTATTTTCACAGAACTTTCAAAGAGTGCTATATAAGTTAGGAGATGAGCTCAGTTTGTGCGCCGCTTCGGGGCCAGAAAACCTTTCGACCGGCTGTTACTCCCAGATTTCTTCTATCACCTTCTTCAAAGGTGAAATCCGGTAGTAAAGGCGGACACTTCGTTTCTACAGGCCTTTTCTGTCCCCTCCGCTCTCCATACACCTGGCACACTCTCCGCATATATAGCCAAGTCCTGAAAGCTCCGGAAGGGGTGATAGACAGAAATGCATGGATTGAATTTAGCAGCCAATCCTTATAAATTGAGTTTGTGAGATTGAACATGGCGTTATAGTTTTAAGTTCATTAGTAGAGCAAACGGTGGGTTTTGATTCAAAGCTTAGCAACTTCATAGATTGCCTGCGATGCCTCGCTTTATATTATTCAGTGGCCCATTACTGCTAATAGACTAACGGTTGGTACTTCAAATGGCCCGGACGATAACGACTTCCACGTTGGCCTATTTGGAGGCTAGCATCTTGGATGCCTGTCCGAAGGAGATGCCGGTGTAGTAGTGTTTGAGAATCTGGGTCGCGGTGTGACCCTCTTGTGCCATGCCGTTGGCTCCCCACTGGCTCATGCCGACTCCATGACCGTATCCATACGTTGTAATCTGAACCTCGTCTCCATCGGTCTTCCAACTGAACTGGCTGGATCTAAGCCCAAGCAGCTTTCGAGCTTCCGGTCCGCTAAACGTTTTACCTGCAATCTGTATCTCCTTGATCCGATGGCCTTGCGTTGTAGACAATACTTCCATCCAACCACCGCTCTGCTGCGCGCTCACAGGGATGGCATTTGCCCCCAGATTCAACTTCTGGAGAATCTCGCTGCGCTTCATCGTTATGGTTTCCTCAAAGCCCGGAGCCAGGTTTTTATCCCATGGACTCGCTACACTTTGCAAATATGGTACAGGGTTCCCCCATACATCCTCTGCATTCTCCGTATACCCATTACTTGTAGAGAAAAAGGATGCGGTAATTGCCTTGCCTTGATATGTCATGACGGCATCCTTGCTTTCGCGGACAGCCTGCTGCAGCTTCTCCCATTCCTTCGCTTTCCCCAGACGCGTCCAGTCCGCTTTTACTTGTTCTGGTGGTATGAACACCTGATGACTCACGGTATCTGTTACATCGGCTTCTCCTGAAGGTACACCGCTTGTATCGTTGGCTGCCAGCCTTCTCACGATAAATGTCCTTGCAGCGATGGCCTGTGCCTTCAGAGCTTCCAATCTGAACTCAGCTGGCATCTCGGCAGCGACAACTCCGGTAACATAATCTTCAAGTGGAAGATTCATCGTCGTACCGGTTGCAGACAGGTACACCCTTACTTGAGGTTCAGGGTAGGTAACAGGTACAGCTGGAGAAGGTGCTGGAGTCGTTACACTGCCTGTACCTGGTGGGACAGGGATCGGTTTAACTGGATCATCCGTCCGCGGCCAGACCAGAATGGCGGGGATCAACAGCGCAAGTGCAAGCACTGCCGATACAGCGGCCGCTGGCTGCCACCGAGTATTGTTCTTGCCCCATCTGCGGCCTCGGCCGAACGTACGCATTCGGCGGCGCTTCACACGACGAAACTGGTCTAATTCAATGACAGGCATGTGTATACGTGCCGCAGTGTGTTGAGCTGACTCCTGTTGGGAGCTAGGCCGTCTAGGAGATGTTGTTACGGGCTCATCTGGAACAGTTCTGATGTTCGTTGAAGCAAGCTTGTCTTTTTCCACACCGAAACCAGCAATCTCTTCTGGCTCCTTCACTAGTGGACGAGGGACAAGAGGTACCTTAACCTGCACACGGGCTTCTTTCATTTTGATATAACCCTCCGTTGTCCATGGCCGGTCAAGCGCCGGTCCTTTTGTTCAAATCCATAGTTTAGGGTATGAGCTGGCTGGATCTGATAGAACCTGATTTAAGAGAAACGAAGGCATTCCATCTGTGGCGATTTCTAACTTACTTCTGCTATGTATCATTAAAAAACATTGATCTGTCGCGGAATCCGGTTCCATAAGGTACCACCCGTTCCTCCAAAAGCATGCTCTTTCATTTGTTCAGAATTGGTACAGAATATGATGTTATGCTATATAAGTTAAGACCAGCTATTAATAGAATCAGGTACTGATTCAATGGATCGTTGAACACAAAAAAAAGCCAAGCCAGATGGCTTAGCTTTTGATCTGAATTTAAATGACAGCACGCATGCTCTCGTATCCGCAATATACAATGATGTGTGATTCATATTAGAGAGCAACGCCTATTATCCAATTCGATGTTATGCCCAGGTCGGTTGTACTTTGAACAGCGGTACTTCTTCCCCGACTTTTTCATTCGATACTTTAACTGCATCCAGCTTAGGCTCTTCAACCGAAATACGATAAATATCGGCTCCAAGTCCGTTAAGCTTCTCAGCGAGATGTACGTAACCACGGTCGATGTGATGAACACCGCCCACTTCCGTTGTACCTTCAGCAACAAGACCCGCGATAATAAGTGCGGCACCCGCACGCAAATCGGTAGCTGTTACTTTGGCACCCTTCAGCTTGGCATTGCCCGTGATGATGGACGAACGTCCTTCAACTTTGATCTCCGCATTCATCAATTGGAATTCATCCACATGCATGAAGCGATTTTCAAAAACAGTCTCTGTTACAACACTGGTTCCCTCAGAGGCAAGCAAAAGCGCCATCATTTGGGATTGCATATCGGTAGGGAAACCTGGGTATGGTAATGTTTTCACATCCACAGCCTTGAGCGGACGATCTGCAATGACACGAACGCCATTCTCATCAGGATGAATGGTTACACCCATTTCTTCCAGCTTCGCAATAACAGAACCCAAGTGGTCTGAAATCGCACCTTCGATATACACATCACCACCGGAGATTGCAGCAGCAGCCATATAGGTACCTGCTTCAACCCGGTCCGGAATGACGGTATGCTTCACGCCAGACAGTTTCTCCACACCTTCGATGCGGATGACTCCTGTTCCGGCACCTCGTACTTTGGCACCCATTCCATTCAGGAAGTTGGCAAGATCCACAATCTCTGGCTCTTTTGCCGCGTTCTCAAGAACAGTTACACCTTCAGCCAATGTTGCAGCCATCATAATATTTTGAGTGGCACCTACAGAAGCCACATCTAGATAAATTTTCGCGCCACGCAACCGTCCTTGGCTACGAGCTTCTATATAGCCTTGGCCCAAGCTGATCTCAGCGCCCATGGCTTCAAAACCTTTCAAATGCTGATCAATAGGCCGTGTACCGATGGCACATCCACCAGGAAGCGAAATTCTTGTATGACCCATACGCGTCAACAATGGCCCCATGACCAGAAATGACGCCCGCATTTTACTTACCCATTCATACGGTGCCTCACAGGAAGTAAGTTTCTCCGCATTTACGGTAATCACTTCGTCCCGGTATGTAACACCCGCTCCCAGCGATTCCAACACCTTGTTAATCGTCATCACATCGTCTAGAGGAGGAGCGTCAATAATAACGCTTTGTCCTTCTTCCCCTAAGAGAGAGGCAGCGATGATCGGAAGAACAGAATTTTTAGCGCCGCTAACTTTGACACTTCCGGTCAACCTTTTGCCACCGCGGACGATAAATTTGCTCATCATGGTTCCCTCCGCGCTTTTATTCCCTTTTCTTCATTCCGGAATACGTGAGCCCTTCTGTAATAGAAAAGACTGTTGCTGTGTGTGGAATTTCGACATAGCCTGGCAAATAATGCCCTTGATGTCTATTCAGAAAAGAATTGGTTTATAATCCATATCGATGATACCACGTGCGTTGCATGATGCCCTCCGACTTGTAAATGTAATGCCTTACAGGCCAGCAAACATCTGAACAGACAGATTGGGATGATTATTAGCCGGATTCATCCGGATATCCCGTTTATAACCACAAAATAAGTGAACAATTGTGAATTCCCTAACTTCCATCATAACATTGTTGAATTGTACGATACAAGCATTTTTACATAAAACATCTCAAATTCATCCAATTCCACGTCACACTTTTTTCTTAATTTCTTTGCCGACAACTCATACTCTAATTGTTAACACAATTAATCGATGTTATTCGACATTACACTGCTTGAAGAACCTAACAGATGATTAACCAACCATCTCAACATTAAAACAAATGGCGCAACATTTGTGTCCATGACAAATAGTCAATGACAAAGCCTGAAACAGCATGCCCAAGTATAATGGCCAACAGTAAATGTAACAGTCTTCCCTGTGCTCCTCGTGGCTGCCTGATGATTAAATCCAGCTTGAGATTCTGCAAAGCCCACCACGACAACGCTATACATAAAAGAGAGACGATAATCGAAACTAAGCCATTCGTACTTAATGTCTGGTTCAACTGATTCGTCAGGTCAGTATCCATATATTCATTACCTCCACATTTGTTGCAGCGATCAGCATAATTATGCCTGGCATCCATAACTTGTTAGAACAATGGAATGACTTGAACACAACGTACTGAGTCTACTGTCAGACTTACTCCTGCTATGCAGGAAATCTGGATGCCCAATCACGGAGCAGCAACAATCTGGCTGTGAATGACTATGGAATTCATCAACGCAGCTTCCTGCATCTGCTGACTCTATGGAATATAGGCTCTTTCATCATACATTGTCAATTACATTGATTTCCACTTTGATAATATTTTAAATTCAAAATGCCGGGATTTTGTGACTAAAACGACATAAAAGAGCGTTATTTCGATATCGATCCTGTCATTTCCTCGGAAATAATTTGGATTTCCGTCGTTAAAAATGGTTCCAACAGTGATCATTATCGCCACGACTTTAGTCCTACATTCTATTCAACTGCCCATAAACGGTGAATACAATTAACTTTATTTGCCGTTAAATCAAGAGCTTCAACCGAAGAAAATGACCATATATTTTACTGTAACTGGAAAAGGAAACGTTCCAAAAACTCAAAAAAGCCCGGCAGACTAAGCCGCCAGGCTCCAGTGAACAGTTTATTTGCCGTATACGTTGATCCGGTTAACCGCTTTTTGCAGAGCAATCTCTGCCCGACGGTGATCAAAATGATCCTGATTGCTTTGGCTGCTGAGACGGCGTTCTGCCCGCTCTTTCGCCGCACGCGCACGGTCCACATCGATACTTTCCGGGAATTCGGCACTTTCTGCGAGGACAACAACCTTATCTTTACGGACTTCGATAAAACCGCCGCCAATAGCGACCTGCTTGTTCTGTTTTCCGTTTTTGATAATGATTGGTGCGATCTGCAATGGTGTAACCATAGGGATGTGACCTGGCATAATACCCAGTTCCCCTTCAACACCACGAACGATGATACTATCCACTTGCTCTGTAAATACCAAACGCTCAGGCGTTACAATTTCCAACAAAAAGGTGCTCAATTCCATCCCTCCTGAAACTATCCGATAGCTCGCTTCATAAGGACAATCCTGGATTCAGATTATACCAGTGTTTTGGCTTTCTCCACTGCCTCTTCAATTGTACCCACGAAGAGGAAAGCTGCTTCCGGAAGATCGTCATGCTTGCCTTCGAGAATTTCTTTAAAGCTGCGCACCGTTTCTTTAACCGGAACGTATTTACCCGGAATACCGTTAAATGCTTCAGCAACGTGGAATGGCTGGGACAAGAAACGTTGAATTTTACGAGCACGGTAAACGAGCGCTCTGTCTTCTTCACTCAGCTCGTCCATACCCAGAATCGCAATAATATCCTGCAATTCATTATAACGTGCCAAGATACGTTTAACGCCTTGAGCTACGTTGTAATGCTCTTCGCCTACAACTTCAGGGGACAAGATCCGGGAGCTGGATGCCAGCGGATCTACCGCAGGGTAGATACCCATCTCGGAAATTTTACGTTCCAGGTTCGTCGTTGCATCCAAGTGGGCAAACGTCGTTGCTGGAGCCGGGTCAGTATAGTCATCCGCAGGCACGTAGATGGCCTGGATGGATGTAACGGAACCTTTTTTAGTTGAAGTGATACGTTCTTGCAGTTGACCCATTTCCGTTGCCAGCGTTGGTTGGTAACCTACCGCTGAAGGCATACGTCCGAGCAAGGCAGATACTTCTGAACCTGCTTGGGTGAAACGGAAGATGTTATCGATAAAGAGCAACACGTCACGGCCTTCTTCATCACGGAAGTATTCCGCCATAGTCAGACCAGTGAGGGCTACACGAAGACGTGCGCCTGGAGGCTCGTTCATTTGTCCGAAGACCATTGCTGTTTTGTTGATAACGCCGGAATCACTCATCTCGTGATACAAGTCATTACCTTCACGTGTACGCTCACCAACACCCGCGAATACGGAGATACCGCCGTGTTCTTGTGCGATGTTGTTGATCAATTCCTGAATCGTTACGGTTTTACCTACACCGGCACCACCGAAGAGACCGATTTTACCACCTTTGGCGTAAGGAGCCAACAAGTCGATAACTTTGATTCCTGTCTCCAGCATTTCAGCCTGGGTAGTCAGTTCATCAAATGCAGGAGCCGAGCGGTGAATCGGATTTTTATGTGCAGCAGCTACAGTGCCGCCAGTATCAATGGCTTCGCCGAGTACGTTAAATACACGACCCAGTGTCGCTTCCCCAACAGGTACAGAGATTGGAGCTCCTGTATCTACGGCTTCCATACCACGAACGAGTCCGTCCGTGGAGGACATCGCGATACAACGTACCCGGTTGTCACCCAGATGTTTCGAAGCTTCGAGTGTCAGATTAACACTTACGCCAGCTTCGCTTACTGTAGTGATCGTAATGGCATTGAGGATTTCCGGCAGACCGCCGCGATCAAACTCGACGTCAACAACCGGACCCATGATGCTCACAACGCGTCCTTTGTTCATCTTAACGTTCCCCTCCTACAAGCCTGCTACTTTTGCAAAAATAATGTACCGTTCGTTTATCTTTGCTCTGCAAGCCTTCATTAATAAAAAACGGTTAGCCTTGTGCTGCGTTGGCACCTGCCACAATTTCCGTAATCTCCTGCGTAATCGCCGCTTGACGGGCACGGTTATAGGTCAATGACAAGTCATTAATGAGTTTAGATGCATTTTTGGTTGCATTACCCATGGCCGTCATTTTCGCACCCAGCTCACTCGCTTTACCGTTCAGAAGTGCACCATAGATCAGCGTCTCCGCATAACGCGGAAGCAAAACCTCCAGTACAGCTTCAGGAGACGGCTCATACTCGTAGCTTGCAGTCGGTCCTTCTGCAGCAGTTACCTCAGGTGTTTCCATCGGAAGAAGACGTTCTACCGTAGGAATCTGGGTCAACGCATTTACAAAGCGGTTATAACAAATGTACAATTCATCAAATTTACCCAATTCAAACCCTTTAACAGCTTCGTGTGCGATGGATTTGATATCTGCAAATGATGGCGAATCGGAAAGATCCGTTGTAGTGGATGTCATCGCCATTTCACGCCGTTTGAAATAATCGCGTCCCTTACGTCCAATGACGAACAATTCGTAGTCATTCTGAGAGTTGTGCTTTTCTTTGAGTGTCAGGTTGACCTGACGCAAAATATTCGCATTGTAACCACCCGCAAGACCGCGGTCCGATGTAATAACCAGATAAGCTGTCTTTTTGACCGGACGACTTTCCAGCATCGGATGCTGAACCCCTTGCGTGCTTTTTGCAATACTTGCCACAACTTCTTTCAGCTTCTCCGAATAAGGACGAGCTGCTTCCGCTTTTTCCTGCGCTTTACGCAGTTTTGCGGCAGCTACCATTTCCATTGCTTTGGTGATCTGCTTGGTGCTTTGTACGCTTTTAATTTGCCGCTTTATTTCGCGCATGCCTTTTGCCATGATTTCACCACCTTCAAGTTTTGACGTAGTCAAAACTACTTCGTAAGCCCAAACTTAA